>UQTM01000071.1 GCA_900544025.1 uncultured Odoribacter sp. | reverse complement strand
AATGCCGTTGCTTGGAAAAAAGATACAGCACATAAGCCGGGTATATTTCCCGGCTTATGTGCCGTTTGCTAACCCGTCTCTTTGTGAGAGGCGGTATTTATTCGCCCCGGTTTACATCCCGGGCGTTTGCCTGGGCGGTCGGCATAATGACTATATCGTTCAGGCATACATGGGGCGGACGGGTGACGGCAAAGATAATCGTATCCGCAATGTCGTCGTTTGTCAGGGGCGTGATGCCTTTATATACGTTTGCTGCGGCTTCGCCGTTGCCTTTGTAGCGGACGAGGGAAAATTCGGTTTCCACCATGCCCGGAGCAATGTTGGTGACCTTGATGTTGTGGCGCAGCATATCCGTGCGCATGGCTCTCGACAGGGCATCCACTGCGTGCTTGGTGGCGCAATACACGTTGCCGCCGGGGTAAACCTCTTTTCCGGCAATGGAAGCGATATTGACGATGTGCCCGCTTTGTCGGGCGATCAGCAGGGGAGCTACGGCACGGGTGACGTAAAGCAATCCTTTCACGTTGGTGTCGATCATACGTTCCCAGTCGTCTAAAATTCCTTCCTGAATCGGGCTGACTCCTACTGCCAGTCCTGCGTTATTGACCAGCACATCGATGTTTTTCCATTTATCGCCGAGGCTGCCGATGGCCGATTGTACTTCTGCCTGCTGGCGGACGTCGAAGCAAAGGGAAAGTACGTCGGCTCCTTTACTCCGTATGATTCCGGCTAACTCTTCCAGCCGTTCCCGGCGGCGTCCCGTGATAATTACATCGTAGCCTGCCTCTGCCGCTTTGATCGCGGTGGCCTGGCCGATACCGGAGGTTGCTCCGGTGATAAGTGCGATTTTGTTCATAATGACCTATTTTCAAAAAAAATCCCTGCCCGGCAGAGATTCCTGTTCTGAGTTAAGAAATTGAATCTAAAATTAATGTTTTCTAAGTTAAAATGCAATGGGATTTGTGAAAAAGCGGGAAAATAGTTACTTTCGCTCGGTGTCCCTATGTATGTTTGGGTGCTGAAAATAGCGAATGATAAAAAAAATTCTGTTCATATTAGCGGGTGTCCTGATTGTTTCCGGTTTGTCCGGCCAGAAATTGCTGCGTAATACAAGTATTTTGAATTACCAGCGGGGCGATCGTACTTTGTTGCATTTCGGCTTTAGCCTGGGAATGAATTACATGGATTACCGGGCTCTTTTGTCGGGGATGAACGGCTACCGGGCTGAAACGGGAAAGTTGAATGTGGGTTTTTCGGTGGGTATCATTTCGGAATTGCGCATTTGTGAGGACCTGGGCCTGCGTTTTTTGCCGGGACTCGAGTTTGCCAACCGTTCTTTGGCCTTTACGAATGTAGAGGGGGAAGAGGACGGAAAAAAGTATGCTTACAATGAATCGGTATATATCAATTTACCGCTGATGCTGAAATATAAGGCGAAGCGGATCAATAACTTCCGGCCTTTTCTGACAGCCGGAGGCAGTTTTAAATACGATTTTCACAATCACGACCATTTGAAACCGGATAAATCGGTGTATTTCCGGACAAAGCGTTCGGACGTTTTCCTGGAAACCGGAGCGGGGTGTGATTTTTACTTACCTTATTTTAAATTCGGAATAGAGTTACGTTTCTCTCTTGGCCTGACGGATGCGCTGGTCCACCGGCACGATTCGGAAAATCCGGGGTATGAGAATTATACGAACGCTTTGAAGAAGCTGAACGCCCGTATATTTTCGATTTGTTTTAATTTTGAGTAATTTTGTTTAGGTTTTCGCAGTTGCCGGGAGAAATTTTCGGAATGACGGAAAGTTTTTAAATCGCTAAGCTGGAATACGTAATGTATAGAGAGGTACAAATCCGGGTGATGCCCGAAGAGGCCGGGGATACCGCGCTTTTAGAACGTTATGCGGCAAAGGCTGCCGGAGTGGAAGCCGGCCGGATCTGCCGGGTGGAGGTGTTGAAGCGGGCGATCGATGCCCGGCAACGCAAGGTGATGTTCACCTTGGTGGTAGGCGTGCATATCGACCGGATCGAAGCCCGCGAAAAGGTGTTTGTTCCGGGTTACCGGGACGTGAGCCGGGAGCGGGCGGTGGTTGTGGTGGGAGCCGGGCCGGCCGGGTTGTTCGCCGCTTTGCGCCTGATCGAGCGGGGATTTCGTCCCATTGTGCTGGAGCGGGGAAAATGTGTAGAGGAGCGGAAGAAAGATCTGGGACAGTTGTACCGCACCGGATCGGTGGATGAAGATTCTAATTTTGGATTCGGCGAAGGAGGGGCGGGCACTTTTTCCGACGGTAAGTTATACACCCGTTCCAAAAAGAGAGGGGATGTGCAGCGTGCCATGGAAATATTGGTGTATCACGGAGCGAGCGAAAATATTTTGGTGGATGCCCATCCGCATTTAGGCACGGATAAGCTGCCGGGAGTGATTGTGAATATCCGGCATACGATCGAAAAGTATGGCGGGGAAATTTATTTCAATTGCCGGGTGACCGATCTGTTGCTGGAGGAAGGGGTTGTACGGGGTGTTGTGGCAGGAGGCCGGGAATTTCTGGCCGACGATGTGATTCTGGCAACGGGACATTCCGCCAGGGATGTTTACCGGATGCTTCACGAGCGCTCGGTGCTTATGGTTCCGAAAGATTTTGCGGTGGGGCTGCGGATGGAGCATCCCCAGCACCTGATCGATTGCATACAATATCATTCTCCGGCAGGAAGGGGGGAATATCTGCCGGCAGCAGAATATAGTTTTGTCACCAACATCGAGGGGCGGGGCGTGTATTCCTTTTGCATGTGTCCCGGCGGGGTCGTCGTTCCGGCGGCTACCGGAAAGGAACAGCAGGTGGTGAACGGCATGTCGGCTTCCGGGCGGAATACGCCCTGGGCTAATTCGGCCATTGTGACCGCTATCGGCGAGGCAGAGTTGAGAGAACTCGGATTTCACGGGCTTTTCGGAGGTTTGAGGTTGCAGGAAACTTTAGAAAAAAAAGCCTGGGAAGAAGGCGGAAAAAATTTATTTGCCCCTGCACAAATTTTAACTGATTTTTTAGGGGGTAAATATAGCAACCTGTTACCGCGTTCTTCGTACAAACCAGGTGTAACGAGTTCTTTGATCCATGAATGGTTGCCGGAATTGATCTACCGCCGCCTGCATGACGGGCTTCGTTTTTTTGGCCAGCGTGCCAAAGGTCTGATCACGGATAAAGCATTGCTTTTGGGGGTGGAAACCCGGACTTCTTCGCCTTTACGGATACCGAGAGGAAACGAGCGGTTCGTACACCCGGAAGTGGTTGGTTTATACCCTTGCGGAGAGGGGGCTGGCTATGCCGGAGGTATCATTTCCGCAGCCATGGATGGGGAAAAATGCGCCGATAGCGTAAGCTAACGTTTAAAAGGGCATTTTTAAGTGAAAAAAAATAGAAAAAACATCGTTTTTTTTTTGAAAAATTTGACATCATCAATAAAATCCCTACATTTGTGTGTAGAGAAAAAGGTTAAAAAATTCTAACCCTAAAAATTAATATTATGAACAAAGCTCAATTAATCGACGCTATTGCTGAAAAAGCAGGTTTAACAAAAGCAGATTCTAAAAAAGCACTGGAAGCTTTCGTAGAAACAGTTAGTGATGCCCTGAAAAGTGGAGACAAAGTTGCATTGATCGGTTTCGGTTCTTTCTCTACTTCTGAAAGAAGTGCAAGAACAGGTAGAAATCCTCAGACTGGTAAAACGATTACGATTCCGGCTAAGAAGGTTGTTAAATTCAAAGCAGGCGCCGAATTGGCAGACATGTAATCCCTAATAGGATAAAAAAAAATGACGTCTAAGCGATTAGACGTTATTTTTTTGTCCGTATGTGAACAGGCGGACGATAATGAACCGGTGTTTAATTCCACTCAATCGGTTTTATAAAAAGATACCGTTGTCGGCAGTATATGGAAAAAGAAATAAGTAACCAATAAATATTTGAATGGGAATGGTTTGGTTATCAAAATATATTTGTTTGTATAAAATTTGCCGCAAAAGAAAGAAATAATTAAATTTGCGCAGAATCAGAGAGGATTCTATGATATAAAGATATTGAGTTAGTTTTATTCGGCTTATAAGAACTACCAAAATTTAAGAAAGAGACACAGAATAAAGCGACAATGTCCCAGCAGAGTGTGGACATATTTGTCGTGTGTGTCTCATTTACATTGGTAGTTCATGTTAGCAGCGACAAATACCTGCACTTTGCTTTTCATGATTTTTTTATTCTTTTCTTTTAAACCTTATGAGTTACCGTTTGGGACGGTGATAGCCGGAAAACGCTGGAGAATGGCGAAAGAGGGGATGATGAGATAAGGTATTTTTTATTTGCCCTGAAATGTTTATTTATCCGATAAGTTTATCCCGATAAGTTTGATAAATCCGGGAGGTTTGGTAAGCCTGGGATAGGGGAAGGTTATTCGACTAAAACCCGAAATTTAGCAGAAAATTTTATTATAGAATGGAAGGCCGTTTCGTTCTTCTTTGTTTGTTTGAAATCCGGGAACGGTTTTTAGTGTTTACCCCTATGCCGGAAAATGGCGTTGGGGAGTTTATGGATAAGTGCGAAAGGCGGCAAAGCGTTATTCGTCGGGGGATTGGGAGGTTTTGGCGCGGGTCATTTTTACGACACCGATACTGAGCTCGTAAAGAGCGTACATGGGGATGCTCACCAGCAGCAGGGTGAAAATATCGGTGGTGGGGGTGATGATTGCGGCTACAATCAGAATCACCACTAAAGCCTGCCGGCGGTACTTTTTCAGGAAAGAGCTGGTGATAAATCCCAATTTTGCAAAAAAGTAAGTAAGTACCGGAATTTCAAAGGTCGCTCCTAACATGACCGAAAGCGCCAGAAAGGTGTCGATATAGGAAGATATGGAGATTTTATTATCGATCAGTTCGCTCACGTGGTAATTGGCTAAAAAACGGAAAGAAAGCGGAAAGATCAGGAAATAGTTTAATAACACTCCCGTCAGGAACAGGAGAGAGGCGTATAAAAGCACTTTGACCGATATGTTGCGTTCTTTTTCATAGAGCGCGGGACTGACAAAGCGGTATATCTCGTAGAGGATGTAAGGCGATGCCAGGAGAATCCCCACATAGAACGACGTGCTCATGTGGATAAAGAACTGGGATGCCAGCTCGATGTTGATCAATTCGACGTCGAAAGGTTCCACTTGTATGGAAGGTTGCCCTATCCATATTCCTAAACGGTTGATCCACTGGTATAGAATGAAATCGGAATTGCGCGGCGCTAAAATAATATCGAAGACCGTGTCTTTATAAAGGAAAGCTACGACCATGAGGAGAACGACGATGAGAGCAATACGAAAGAACACTTTTCTAAGCTCATCGAGATGATCCCAGAAAGTTATTTCCTGCGCTTTGTTCTCCTGCATGCCGGGACGGTTTTATTTTTGAGGATGATCGGAGCCGGCATTCGGGTCGTTCTCTGTGCCGTTCATGCCGTCTTTAAAACTTTTCACGCCTTTGCCCAATCCTTTCATTAATTCGGGGATTTTCTTTCCACCGAAAAGCAGCAGGACGATCAGGGCTATAAATAGGATCTCCTGTCCTCCCAATCCGAATATCAACGGGTACATCATATAAATTAATTTTCCGGTTTCTGTGGGCCACCGCATTTGGACGGCGGCCGATCTGTGATACAAATATAATTAATTTTAGCCTGAGTGCAAACGAGGGGAATGAAAATAGCATGTATTTGAGAGTGAGTGCAGGGCAGACGGGAAAATATTTTAACTTTGCATGAGTATAAACGATCTGATTCAATGGAAAAGCAAGAAATAAAGAACTGGCGGGTGCTCGATTCCGAATATATTTCGCGCGAGCCCTGGTTTACGGTGCGGAAAGAACGGGTGGAAGTGGGAAACGGGAGTATAATCCCTTCTTACTATGTGTTGGAATATCCGGCGTGGATTTGTGTGTTGGCTATCGATAAGGAAGGGAACATGATTATGGAACGGCAGTACCGGCATGGTTTCGGACGGGTGGATTATGAGCTTTGCGCCGGGGTGATGGATGCCACCGACGCCACTCCCCTGGATGCCGCCCGGCGGGAACTGTGGGAGGAAACGGGATACGGCAACGGACAATGGCAGGAATTGATGCAGGTGTGTGTCAATCCGGGTACGCATAATAATATCACTTATTGTTTTCTGGCTACGGGAGTGGAACGGATTTCCGCCCCGAAGCAGGAGGAGACCGAAGATATTGCGGTGGAATTTTTGTCGCCGGAAGAGGTAAAGGAAATATTGGAAAGAAACGGGATCATGCAGGCGATTCATGCGGCGGCTCTGTGGAAGTTTTTTGCTTTGAATCCCCTGGAAAAGAAGTAACCGGAACAGGCTTATAAGCTATAAATATGAAGTCAGCGAAAGAACAGGTAGAATATTTAAAAAATTTTGTAACGGACGAGAAGAACGGTCTTTTCAGCCGTATAATCGACGAACGGACGGATTATGCAACGGTGGTGCTGGAGGATTTATTCCAGTCGCATAACCAGAGTGCCGTGATGCGTTCGGCGGATTGTTTCGGCATACAGGATGTGCATATTATCGAGAATCGCAACACCTACGATATTACCTCTACGGTTTCGCAGGGGGCGAGAGAGTGGCTGTCGCTGTATCGTTACGGAGAACGGGAAAACAATACGCAGGCGGTTATCGATAAGCTGCGGGGAGAGGGATACCGGATTATCGCCACCACGCCCCATCAGGGAGATGTGCTGATAGACGATCTCGACCTGGAGAAGGGAAAGATGGCTTTTTTTTTCGGTACGGAACTGACCGGGTTGTCCGATGTGGTGATCGGCCAGGCGGATGAGTTCGTGAAAGTGCCGATGTACGGTTTTACCGAAAGCCTGAATGTGAGCGTCTGTGCCGCGCTGGTGATGTACAGCGTCAGGCAGCGTTTACGGGTAAGCCCGATCGACTGGCATTTATCCGAAGAGAAGCGGACGGAGGTGCTGTTGCAATGGTACCGGAAGGCGATTAAGGCTTCGGAGGAGATTTTGGAAAGGTTTAACCGGGAATAACGGGAGAGCGATGATTCGATATAAGGAAGGCATGAATAGAAAGGGATTTATTTTAGGGGTGATTTTCGGAATGCTGTCTTTGACGGGCAGGGCGCAGATAGATAGTGTCGCAGTGCGGCTCGAACGGATCAAGGCGTGTTCGGAAGATAGCGTGAAGGTGGCTTATGCCGAAGAAATACCCGCTATGCTGGAAAAAACGGCTTTCGGGAGTTTCCGGGGAGCCACCCCGGTGAAATATCTGGGCTATAAGTGCAGTGCGGATGCCGGGGCAGAGTTGTTTTCCTGGGCGATTCCCCTGACGAAAGGGTTGGCTTATTATAATTGGTTCCGTTTCAAGGATGGGAACCGGGTCTATTTGTTGCGGACTTTGCCGGGAGAGGAAACGGAAGTGCCGCCTTATCTGTTCTACGATCTGCTGCCGTTTAAATCGGGCGGGAAGGAGTATTTTGTTTTGTTGGGCTGGGCGCAAACCCCGAACAGTAACCGGAAAGCCGTGCTGATCGCCCGGTTCGGTACGGGGGGTAAAGTGTATTTTAATTCCAAACTGATGCGGAAGGGGAAGAGCCGGAGCGCTTCGCTCACTTTCGAGTATGCCCTGGACGGAAGTATGATGTTGAAACATGATAAGAAAGGAAAACGTATTGTTTTTGACCACTTGGTGCCTTTCGATAAGAAGTACGAAGGTTTTTTCATGTTTTACGGTCCGGACGGCACGAACGATGCCCTGTTGCTGAAAAAAGGAGAGTGGCTGTATATGGACAATGTGAAGAGATAAGGGGGGAGGCGTGTTCTCCCGTCCGGGCGGAAGAGTTTTTTTAGGTATATGAAAAGAAAGATATATGGAAAAAGAAGAGTTTAAGTTTTTGACCGAGCAATTCGACGATATAAAGATTTTGCGTTACCGGGTTCCCGCTTTCGAGGGGCTGACTTTGCGGGATAAGGTTTTTGTATATTACCTGAGCCGGGCGGCCGTGGCCGGGCGGGACATCCTGTGGGATCAGAACAACCGCTATAATCTCCGGGTGCGGCGGGTGCTGGAATGGATTATACGGGATTTTAAAGGCGACCGGAACACTGCGGAATTTCAGTCGTTTCTGGTGTATGCGAAGAAGGTGTTTTTTGCCAATGGCATACATCATCACTATTCTATGGATAAGTTTGTCCCCGAATTTTCGAAGGAATATTTTCAGGGATTGCTGGCCGGTATCGGTGTGCCGGAAATTTTTCGCGAATTGGAAGATATTATCTTCGATCCTGCGTTTATGGCGAAACGGGTGGTGCTCGATGCGGGTGTGGACTTGGTGAAGGCTTCCGCCAATAATTATTATCAGGGAGTGACGCAGAAGGAGGCGGAGGAGTTTTACAGAACGTCCGGTACGGCGGAAGAGCGTCCGGTGATGCGGGGCCTGAATTCGACCTTAGTGAAACGGGACGGTATGGTGGAGGAGGATGTTTGGAAGGTATCGGGAAAATACGGGGCAGAACTGAAACGGGTGGCGGGATGGCTCGAAAAGGCGTTGCCTTATGCGGCCGACGAGCAGCAGAAGAAGGTTGTCCGCTTGCTGATCGATTATTACCATAGCGGGGATTTACGTATTTTCGACGAGTATTCGATCGAGTGGCTAAAGGAACTGGACGCTCCAGTGGATTTTATCAACGGGTTTATCGAAGTGTACGGCGATCCGTTAGGGTATAAGGGAAGTTGGGAATCGGTGGTGCAGATTATAGACCGGGAAGCCGGGGAACGTACCCGGAAACTGGCCGAGAACGCTCTGTGGTTCGAGGAACATGCCCCGGTGGACGAACGTTTTCGCCGGAAAGAGGTGAAGGGTGTTATTGCCCGGGTGATGCAGGTGGCGATGCTGGGCGGGGATTGCTATCCGGCTACGCCTATCGGGATCAATCTTCCCAATTCGGAATGGATACGGGAGTGCTACGGCAGTAAATCGGTGACGCTCGACAATATCACTTATGCTTATGAACAGGCGGCGCAAAGTTCGGGTGTGATGGAAGAGTTTGCCGCTACGGAGGAGGAGAAAGAATTGGGACGCCTTTACGGCTCGCTGGCGGGGAATGTGCATACCGATCTGCACGAGTGCCTGGGGCATGGTTCCGGGCGTTTGCTGGAGGGTGTTCAGCAGGATGCTTTGAAGAATTATTATTCTACGATCGAGGAGGCGAGGGCCGATCTTTTCGCTTTATATTATATTATGGATCGAAAGCTGGTGGAATTGGGCGTGCTGCCGTCTTTAGAAGCGGCGAAAGCGGAATACAACAGCTATATCCGTAACGGGTTGATGGTTCAGCTAACCCGGCTAAAGGAAGGGGATAATCTGGAGGAGTCGCACATGCGAAACCGGCAGATGATCGCGGCCTGGGTATTCGAGCAGGGAAAGGAGCGGCAAGTGATCGAGCGGGTGAAGAGCGACGGGAAGACATATTTTATCATCCGCGATTATCAGGCTTTGCGGGGACTTTTTGCCCGTCTGCTGGCAGAGGTACAGCGGATGAAGTCGGAAGGCGATTACGAAGCGGCGAAAGAGCTGGTGGAAACTTATGGCGTGAAGGTGGACCGGAAACTGCACCGTGAGGTGTTGGAACGTTACCGGAAATTGAATGTGGCTCCGTATGCCGGATTTATCAATCCGGAATACGAATTGGTGGAGCAGGACGGTGTTCCGGTGGATGTGAAAATCCATTATCCTTCGGATTTCCTGCAACAGATGCTGGATTATGCCGTTGCGGAGTGAGAATTTGTAAAAAATGCGGTTAGCGCCGCTTTTCAGAAATATTTATGATCCTGTTTCGGGGGACACTTTTATAAAAGGTGTCCCTATTTATTTGTATAGACCTGGCGGTATTTATAAAATGAGAAGGGTGAGAATAAGGATGAATCACCGATA
This sequence comes from uncultured Odoribacter sp., assembly GCA_900544025.1. Lineage (GTDB taxonomy): Bacteria > Bacteroidota > Bacteroidia > Bacteroidales > Marinifilaceae > Odoribacter. The sequence goes on along the minus strand of UQTM01000071.1, from coordinate 7,157 downwards.
GGGCCGGTTATGATCGGATTCCGGTGGTAAATGTAGCTCGTGATCGATCGTTGTAAATTTTTCCGGTACCTGCTGAATAACGTATAGGTATTATATCTACTTTTAGAAAATTTTACTTTGTGGTGACTGCCTGACAATGTATGTGTGCAGCCGTTTTAGTACACTTTTAATCGTAAGAATATGAAATCAATCAAAGGTATGGTCTGTGTTTTCAGTATCCTTTTTTTTATAGGATGTAAGGAACGGCAGGCAAAAGCGATCGCCGTTCCTGAAAACGGACAGGTAGAAGCAAAGACAGAACGTCCGGCAGAGTTAAAGCTTCCTATCGAGGTAAATCCTTTGGGGGAGTATGAAAAAAAGACTTTGATGCTGGAGGAAATCGCCGATATCGAATATATCCCGCTGGAAACGAGTAAAGATGTCCTGCTGTCGGGCATGACGAACGGGATATGTATGTCGGATAGCCTGATCGTATCCAAAAATCGGGAAGGATCGGTGTATGTATTCGGAAGGGACGGGCGGTTGGTCTCCCGGTTTAACCACACGGGAAGAGGTCCCGGAGAGTACCAGAGTATTATCCATTTTACCGTCGATTTCGATGCCGATGAAATCTATATTTACGATTTTATGCTGCATTATAAGGTGTATGTATATTCTTTGACCGGTGATCTTAAACGTAGCTTTAATGTTCCCGCTCGCCTTTGGATAGAGGATTTCACGGATTATGATGAGAATAATTTATTGGTCTATACCCGAATTTCGGAGGAGGCTATGGAGAAGCATAAGGGGGCTTTCCGGCCTTATTACCTGATGTCTAAACAGAACGGTACTTTTAAGCCATTGGATTTAGAGGTTGCCGAAATGAAGGATGGAAGACTGTATATGCCTTATAAAGTCGGAAATAAAAATCGGGCGCGTCTGGCAGGTTTTAAAAGATCGCCTATTATCCGGAATGGGGGGGATTTTTATATCTCGGATTTTGCTTCCGATACCATTTATACGTTTAACCATCGGGCTTTAAAGCCTTTCATTGTGTGTAAACCTTCATTGCAGAGATTGGAAAAGTCCCGGTTTTTCGAAATTTCGGCCAAGACGGCACGTTATACATTTTTATACCTTAGCGGAATGAACAAAGAAGCGGTGACATTCACCCGGAATTGTATAGCGATCGATCATAAGACGGGAGAAATATTCGAGCCGGATTTTCAGGGAAGTGATTGTGTCAAGGATATAAATAATTTTTTTTGTAGTTTATTGCCGGAGTATTCTATTGTGCCGATACCCGCTCTTCTACTTACAGACTTTTATCAAAAAGGGAAATTGACGGGAAAGTTAAAGGAGATTGCTTCGGGATTAAAAGAAGACAGCAATCCGGTGTTGATGCTGATTAAATTCAGGAAGTGAGTTTTGGTTTAAAATAAATATGGAAGAATGGACGATTTGCAAGGATTTGTGACACCTCCCGGGCACGTGCACTTTTTAGCTAAAAAGCTGTTCGGTGAGAGCGGGGAGATACAGGACGGGGCTATTGCTTATTTAGAGCCGGGAGGGGGCGGTCCGGTCGTGCCGCACACTCATTTGCACGATCATTTGTTTGTGGTGGTTAGTGGTGAGGTTAAAATCGTGCTCGGTAATCGGGAAGTCGTTATCCATGAAAACGAATCCTTTTTGGTGAAAGGCGGGATTCCCCATTCCGTTTGGAACAATACGGAGAAGACGACGGTCATGCTGGGGATCAGCGTAAAATAGGGCAGTTTTTCAAAAGGGAAACCAGCCGGGCTTCTGCCCCGGTTTCGATAGATCGGCGGCGGAGTGTTGAAAGCTGTAACTGTTCGTAAAATAAAAGCTGCCTGGAATTCCGGGCAGCTTTTTTATATTCCTATGACTCGTAATCAGTGGTTCTGACGGGCATTGACGATAGCCAGGAAATCGTCGGCTTTCAGAGAGGCTCCGCCGATCAGGCCGCCATCTACATCCGGGTTGGCAAACAGTTCGTCGGCATTTTTAGCGTTGCAGCTACCTCCGTACAGGATAGAGGTGTTGTCTGCCACTTCTTTGCCATATTTTCCGGCCAGTACGCTACGGATAAATGCGTGCATTTCCTGGGCTTGTGCAGAGGTTGCCGTTTTTCCGGTTCCGATTGCCCAAACCGGCTCATAAGCGATGACGATGTGTGAGAATTGGTCGGCAGAAAGGTTGAATAAACCGTTTTCCAGTTGCGATTTCACCACTTCGAAGTGTTTTTCGCTTTCTCTTTCGGCCAGCACTTCACCTACGCAGAAAATCACTTCCAGCTGGTTTTCCAGTGCGCGTTCCACTTTTTTTACGAGGATCGCATCGGTTTCGCCGTAGTAAGACCTTCTTTCAGAGTGTCCCAGAATCACGTATTTCGCTCCGGTCGAAGCCACCATTGCGGCTGAAACTTCACCTGTGTAAGCTCCCGATGCTTCGGTAGCGCAGTTCTGTGCAGATACCTGAACTAAAGCGGGATCGACGATCTTGCTGACTTCCGGCAGGTGGATGAAAGGCGTGCCGATCACAACGGTTACGCCGGTGGCATTGGCCGCTTTCACTTTGCTGTTTACTTCTTTTGCCAGTTCAACACCTTCCTGAAGTGTTTTATTCATTTTCCAGTTTCCTGCTACAATTTTTTTTCTCATGGTTTATGTTTTTAATTCAAAAATGATACAGAGCGTCGGTTATTTTATCTGCCTTTTGTATTTACGTGCCATGTAATAGCCCAGGCAACACAAATATAGTAAAATCAGGGAATAAACCACATAGCGATCGGTGATGTTTTGTTGTTCCGACAGGCAATAAGAAGTTAAGTCCTTGTCCTGCAAATCTTCCACTTCAGGCAGGTCGCGATGTCCCCATTTGTCGATCACCGTTCCTTTGCGTAATAACACCAATCCCGGATTGGAACGGATCATGGTTTTGAGCTGTATTTCATCGGTGGAACAAAATTCGTAGTTCACGCCGTGTGCCTGAGTGTAGTTTTGCACATCGTCGGTGTTCGAGGCGGTCAGCCCGTAGAAGCGATAACCTTTATCCTGTGCATAAGCCGCCAGCTTGTTTAACTTGTCCTGATTTTCGGAAGAGGTTTTGTTGATGTTGTAAGCCACAGCCAGGAAGGTGTAATTATCGTCGTCCAGCACTTCTTCCGTGATGTTTCCGTATTCGGGGTGTTCGATCACAAAGTCGTGAATCGGGGCTTTGTAGCCTTCGCTGATCAGTTTTTCTTCGGTGCTGTGGTGTTCCCAGTTCAGGGTGTCCTGCCAGGGAAAATTCTCTTCCGTGAAGTCCTGAATCTCTCCGGTGTTCTTGTTTTTATATTTCAGAGTCAGCTTATATTCGTCGTGGGGGGCTCCTTCGGGGATCTGCATGCCTTCTGCAATGTTCTTTCCGATGGCATAGGGGCGGAAATCGAGGATCGGTAAGTGGCGGTAAGAATAAGATTCGATGCAAAGCATAAAGACAATGCTACATACCAGCATGACCGTTTGCTCCAGGAAGTTGAAGACCGATTTGAATTTTTCCTTGTTGAAGAAAATCACTAAGGTCATCAGCAGCAGGATAACGTTTTTCCAGAACGTTTCCCAGTTGGTAAGGATCAGGGCATCGCCGAAGCATCCGCAGTCCGTCACCGGGTTTTTGATCGCCAGTATAAGTGTCAGGGGGGTGAACACGCCCATGAATAGTAATGCGCCCCAGGCAGCCCATTTCGTTTTAATGTTGAAAAACAGGCAAATACCGATTAAAAATTCTGCTAATGAAAGGAGAAAAGAGAAGAAAAGTGCGGAGAACGACATCCAGCTCATACCGAAAGCATAAAAGTAGTCGGTAAATTTGTAGTCCGATCCCAACGGATCGACACCTTTTACAAAACCGGAATAAATAAATAAAGCTCCAACTAATATTCTGCAAATGTTCCTCAATAATTTCATATTTCTTTTCTGTTTCTTACGTTTTTAACGGGAAATCCCGTTCGGTTATCAATTCAGGGGTGTAGTAGTCGTTTCTTTTTCCACGATCAGGCGTATCAGGGCAAATACGGAATAATTGATCATGTCGTAATAATTGGCGTCGATACCTTCCGAAATCAGGGTGTTGCCCTGGTTGTCCTCGATCTGTTTCGTTCTTTTGATTTTCATCAGGATCAGGTCGGTGTAAGAGCTGATCCGCATGCTGCGCCACGCTTCGTCGTAGTCGTGGTTCTTATCGAGCATGAGCGATTTGGCACGCTGGAAATAAGTGTCGTAAAGCCCGGCAATCTGTTCGTGGTCGCTTTCTTCGCTTTCTCCTGCCGTTCCCAGTTCCAGTTGGATCAATCCCATAATGGAATAGTTGATGATTCCGATAAATTCCGGGATAATGCCTTCGTTCACTTTGGTGATTCCTTTTTCTTCGATGCACCGGATGCGGTTGGCTTTGATAAATATCTGGTCGGTGATAGAGGTAGGGCGAAGAATGCGCCATGCCGTACCGTAATCGTGCATTTTCTTGACAAAAATATCACGACAGGTATCTATCACGCTATCATATTCTTGTGCTGTGTTAGGCATAATTTAAGGGTTACATTGTAAAATGTAAAAAAATCGTCATTATCTTTGAAAGTGTAAAAGTAAGAAATAGAATTGAAAATTGAAAATTTAGTTTATGATAAAGATGCTGAAGGTGGGCGGGGAAGTGCTCGATCTTTCCACTCCCGCGGTGATGGGAATTTTGAATGTCACTCCCGATTCTTTTTACGATGGCGGGAGCTACCAGAGCGAAGCCAAAATTATCGGACGTATTCATCAGATTGTGGAGGAAGGCGGAAGGATCATCGACGTAGGAGCTTATTCTTCGCGTCCGGGGGCTGCGGCGGTGAGCGAGAAAGAGGAGATCGGGCGGCTGATGCCTGCCGTGGAGCTGATACGGAAATACTATCCGCATATTCCGGTTTCGATCGATACGTTCCGGGCGAAGGTAGCGAAAGAAGTCAATACCTGTATGGGGACTGTAATCGTGAACGATATTTCGGGGGGGACGATGGATGAAACGATGTTCGATTATGTGTCGCAAGCAGGTATTCCGTATGTGATGATGCACATTCAGGGAACGCCCGAAACCATGCAGAAAAATCCGGAATATGCCGATGTGGTGAAAGAGGTAGGACAATTTTTCCGGGAACGGATCGCCCGGCTGGAGGCTGCCGGATTCCGGCAGATTATCCTCGATCCGGGATTCGGTTTCGGCAAGACTTTGCAGCATAATTACGAGTTGCTGGATGGGATGGAAACGTATAAATCGTTCGGCTATCCTTTGTTGGCCGGGATTTCCCGCAAGTCGATGATATATAAATTATTGGGTGGAACGCCTGCCGATGCCCTGAACGGAACGACGGTTTTGAACACGATATCTTTGCTTAAAGGAGCGGATATTTTACGGGTTCACGATGTGAAAGAGGCGGTGGAAGCGGTGAAGATCGTGGGGGCGATGCGGGAGAGTTCAGGAAAGCGGGAAAAGGCCGTTTTATAATGGCGGGAGAGAGTGTGGGTGAAAAATGTGCAAAAGGACAGGAAGACCGGGAGAAACAGAATGAAACAATAGAGCATAAAAAGATAAAAATATGATGAAGACCGGAATTTTGTGGGTGTTGCTGCTGCTGGCGGCGATGCCGGGGCAAGCGCAATGGAAATGGTTTAATCCGTTGCAGGTAGAAAAAAATGTGATACAGGGACAAGGCTGGGACGAGGCTTTGCAGGGTACATTCGTCCGTTTGCCCTCGCAGGCTCAGGCGGATGTGCGTGCTGCGGTGTGGGGGCTTTCCCGCAACAGTGCCGGATTGTCCGTGTGTTTTTATTCCAATGCGCCGCAGATCCGGGTACGCTATCAGGTGACGGGCGGACGTGCCATGCCGCACATGCCTGCTACGGGAGTATCGGGGGTGGATTTGTATGCCCGGGGCGAGAATGGCGAGAATCTTTGGTGTACCGGGAGTTATAGTTTCGGCGATACGGTCGTTTATCATTTTCAAAATCTGACCTACCGGGTACGGCATGGAAAGGGGTATGAATATTGCCTTTACCTGCCTTTGTACAATTCGGTGAAATGGCTGGAGATCGGAGTGCCGGAAGAATCCGGTTTTGAATTTGTTCCCCGGCGTACGGAAAAGCCGATCGTGGTGTACGGTACGTCTATCGCCCAGGGGGCTTGCGCTTCGCGTCCGGGTATGGCATGGACTTCTATCGTAGGGCGCAGGCTCGACCGTCCGGGGGTGAATCTGGGTTTCTCCGGCAACGGCAAGCTGGAAAAAGAGGTGCTTAATTATGTGAATCAGGTGGAAGCTGCGGTGTATGTGCTGGATTGTATGCCGAATATGTATCCGGGCGATGATCCTGAAAATTTGCTGGTGGCTGCGGTGGAGCAGATCCGCGCCCGGCATCCCCGGACTCCTGTTCTGATTACGGAGCATGACGGATATACGAATGAATACACCAATCAAGAAAAACAGGAGGCTTACCAGGGAGTAAACCGGGCGGCGCGGCGGGCCTTCGAACGTTTGACGCAGGCGGGTGTCCCTGACCTGTATTATCTTTCCCACGAGGAGATCGGTATGGATATGGAGGCTATGGTGGACGGAGTACATTCCACCGACTGGGGAATGGTTTTATATGCCGGGGCGTATGAAAAGGCTTTGCGCCGGATATTGCAGGAGCCGGAAGGCCCGTATAAGACGATGCGCCCTGTAAGGCAGAGGCGGGAAGCGGGAGGTTATGAATGGAATGCACGGCACGAGCAAATTTTGCAAATGAACCGGGAACACGCGCCGGAGCGGGTGATTTTGGGAAATTCTATCGTGCATTACTGGGGAGGACAGCCTGCCGCTGCGTGGAAGAATGGCGGTAAGGGATGGGATAAGTGGCTGCAACCTGCCGGATTCCGCAATCTGGGTTTCGGCTGGGATAGGATCGAGAATGTGCTTTGGCGGGTGTATCATGACGAATTGTCGGGATATGAAGCGAAAGAGGTGGTGCTGATGATCGGAACCAATAATTTAGGCGATTGCACGGACGAGGAGATTGCAGAAGGCATCCGTTTTCTGGCCGGAGCGATCCGGGAACGCCAGCCTTCGGCAAAATTGAAGGTGGTGGGGATATTGCCCCGCCGGG
>UQTM01000070.1 GCA_900544025.1 uncultured Odoribacter sp. | reverse complement strand
CCAGGAATGCAAAACATTTAGTTTCTTCGCGCAGCAACATAGCAGCCAGGTTACCATGTCCCAAACCCACTTTACGGTCGGCGGCTACAGAGCCGGGGATACAGAAAGCCTGTAAACCTTCGCCGATCGCTTCTGCGGCTTCGGCAGCTTTGGTGCAACCTTTCTTGATAGCGATAGCGGCGCCTACGACATAAGCCCAGGCTGCGTTTTCGAAACAGATCGGTTGAATATCTTTACACATTTTGTAAGGATCGAGTCCTTTTGCTTCGCAGATAGACTTTGCTTCGTCGATATCTTTGATGCCGTATTTATTGAGAGCCGCGTTAATCTGATTAATTCGGCGATCGTAACTTTCAAATAATGCCATAATAGATTTGGATTTAGAATTAATTATTCGTGACGAGGGTCGATATATTTAGCAGCGTCTGCAAAGCGGCCGTATGAACCTTTTGCTTTTTCCAGAGCTTCTTCCGGTTTGATCCCTTTTTTCAGGAAATCCGTGAATTTACCCAGGTTTATGAATTCATAGCCGATAACTTCGTCGTCTTCATCCAATCCCATACGTGTTACATAACCTTCTGCCATTTCCAGATAGCGCGTACCTTTGGCTTTTGTTCCATACATCGTTCCGACCTGGCTGCGTAATCCTTTTCCAAGGTCTTCCAGTCCGGCTCCGATAGGCAGACCGCCCTCGGAGAAAGCACTCTGCGTACGTCCGTAAACGATTTGCAGGAACAGTTCGCGCATAGCCGTATTGATAGCATCACAAACAAGGTCGGTATTCAGAGCTTCGAGTAGAGTCTTGCCCGGAAGGATTTCGGAAGCCATTGCTGCCGAGTGGGTCATTCCCGAACATCCGATTGTTTCCACTAAAGCCTCTTCAATGATCCCGTCCTTGATATTCAATGTCAATTTACAAGCTCCCTGCTGCGGTGCGCACCAGCCGATACCGTGTGTTAAACCTGAAATGTCTTTAATCTCTTTGGAACGAACCCATTTGCCTTCTTCAGGTATTGGGGCAGGACCGTGATTCGGACCTTTTTTTACAACACACATGTGTTGCACTTCTTGTGAATAAATCATGTTTATTACCTTTTATTGATTAATATATTGCTATACACCACTTGTTAAGCCGCACAAGCTTGACAAAGATAAATGTTTGTTTGAAATAAAAAAAGCCGTGAAGAAATATATAATTATGCACACGTTTTCATTTTTTAATAGAAATGGAAATGAAATTGATGAATACGATTGGGGAGAAATGAAACATGAACTTTCGTTTTTTCAGGCAAGAAATCTTTATAAAGTTGGAATATCGATTGCATAATTCAGGCTTTCTTGTTAGATTTGAACGATAAATTCCGGGTGTCTAATATTTATAAACAAATTTGTATGAAGAGATTCTTTTATTTATTCATGTTTGCGGTAGTTACCGTATTGGTATTGCCACAATGTGGTCAGGTGGCTAAAGAAAAAAAGGCGAAATATGTGTTTTATTTTATCGGTGACGGTATGGGAGTGAATCAGGTGAACGGTACAGAGATGTATCTGGCGCAGAAAAAAGGCGTGATCGGAATCGAGCCGTTGCATTTCACCCAATTTCCTGTTGTGAATTTCGCGACCACCTATTCGAAATATAATTCAGTGACCTGTTCGGCTGCGGCCGGGACGGCTTTGGCTACGGGATCGAAAACCAAGAACGGGACGATAGGAATGGATAGCTTGCGGGAAAATCCGCTTTACAGTGTGGCGGTGAAAGCTAAAAATGCAGGGAAGAAAGTGGGGATCACGACCAGTGTAAGTATAGACCATGCCACTCCTGCCGCATTCTATGCTCATCAGCCGGAACGGGGGATGTATTATGAAATTGCGACCGATTTGCCTAAGACCGGGTTCGATCTTTATGCCGGTGCGGGCTTTTTGCAATACAATAGTAAAAAGGATACTTCTGCCGCTTCTATCAGGTCTATTTTGAGAGACTCCGGTTATGTTATCGTCCGGGGTGTGGAAGAGTTTAAAGAAAAAGCCGGAGAGGCTTCCAAAGTTGTTTTCATGCAGGCAAAAGGAGGCAATAGCTCCAGCCTGCCTTATGCGATCGATCGTCAGGAAAACGACCTGACGTTAGCGCAGATCACGGAAAATGCCGTGAATTATTTATCGAAAAATAACGATCAGGGCTTTTTCCTGATGATAGAAGGCGGTAAAATAGACTGGGCTTGCCATGCTAACGATGCGGCAACGGTATTTCAGGAAGTGGTGGACATGGATGCGGCTGTCAAGGTGGCTTTGGATTTTTATGAAAAGCATCCCGACGAGACATTGATCGTGATTACTGCCGACCATGAAACGGGAGGCATTGCATTGGGTACCGGGAAGTATTTGCTGAATCTGGGAGTGCTGCAATACCAGAAAGTGTCGAAAGATGGCTTGACGGCAGAAATTAAAAAACTTCGGAAGGAAAAAAACAATAAAGTGAGCTGGGAAGATGTACAGGAACTGTTACGTAAGAATTTAGGTTTCTGGGATCAGGTTGCCCTGTCCGAAAGACAGGAAAAAGCGTTGAAAGAAGTGTATAAGGACTCTTTCCGGGGGAAGAAAGTCGAGATGGAAAAGAATCTTTATTCTTCAAACGAACCGTTGGCAAAAGAAGCTATAAAAATTCTGGATGCTATTGCTATGGTCGGATGGACAAGTGGAGGACATTCTGCCGGCGTAGTGCCTGTATATGCGATCGGTGCCGGTTCGGAATTGTTTAACGGCAAGTTGGATAATATCGATATTCCGAGAAAAATAGCGGAAGCGGCGGGGTACTGATTGGAAATGTAAATAGTTATAGTTATAGAATGAAATAAGTCCGGCAAATCGGGGGGCATCCCTGTTTGCCGGATTTGCTGTTTAGGCGGAAAAAGATTTACTTGCTTGTTTCGGGCTAAATACAAATTAATAAATATCTTTGAGAAGTGCTAAAATGTGCGATTATGAAGAGAATCATTGTTTTGGGATTGTTATTGCTGCTGATGTTTGAATGTGTCGGGCAATTAGTGAGAAGGGTGGATTACGATGCCGCTTTTGCTTTGCAGGCGGGAGGAGATATAGGAATGCTCGCTCCTTTCGGCAGTAAACCGGGTGTGTTTGTACAGCCGACCGGCGGTCTGAAAATGACTTTCCCTTTTACCCGGAAATGGTTTTTAGGGAGTGAGATTAATTATAGCCGGTTAAAGTATAACAGCACTTATCCGGTTGCCCGGCAGCTATCTACCCCGGCGCTGTTCTCGGAAAACCTGGAGAATAGCAGGGGGCGTTTCGATTTGAAGCAAATACAGGTGCCTGTCTATTTGAAATATATGCTGGGCAGTAATCGGGAAAGTATTTTATTCGGTATTTACGGGGCTTATGTTTTCGACAGCTCGGTAAAAGGGGACGAATTTCCGGATGGAAACGGGGTCGCTGCCGGGGAGGTGGAATCCTGGACGGCCGGATTGACCGTAGGGTATGAACTCCGGGTGGTAAAACACCTGAACCTGATGTTTCGTCTGAGCGGAGGGGTGAAAGATGTGCTGAAAAGCGGTAATGTCTGGGGAAAAAAGTTATTTCCGGTACAAGCCGGTGTGACGCTGAGTTTCGATGTTTTGAGGATAGGAGATTGCGGATGTGATTAAAAAACTTTTAATGTTTTTTTTCGTAATAATTAGAAAAAAATCTTTTTACAATGAAAAAATTCTTTTTTAAAATCACCTCTACCGATAGAAATTGCGTGGACGTAGCTACTTTGTTCCTGCGCTTGTTCGTCGGAGGTATGATGCTGATGCACGGCTGGGCAAAAATCGTTGCATTCCCTACTTTGGCCGCTACTTTTCCCGACCCGCTGGGGATGGGGAGTACCGTGTCGTTGGTAATGATTCTTTTGGCTGAAGTGGGATGTTCGGTATTGCTTATTTTGGGACTTTTAACCCGTTTGGCAACTTTGCCGCTTATTTTCGGTATGGTCGTTGTGACTTTTGTCATTCATGGAGCGGACCCTTTCACCGCGAAGGAACTTTCCATTCTGTATATCGGCATGTATATCGTGCTGTTGCTGATCGGAGGGGGGCGTTTCTCTTTGGACGAAATGATCCGCTATCGCTGGAGGCTTACTCGCTGACACCTTGTTCGATGGCCGTAGCTCCGGGAGCGGTTTCGAGTCCTTCATCCTCGACGATCAGGGTACGGGCAAAAAGCCAATAGAGCAATAAAACGCAGATAACAATGACACCTATGGTCAGCCAGATGTTGTTTGTTCTTTTTTTCATCATACTTTTTTTCCTTCTTTAACGAAAAGGATGAAAGTTTGTTGCATTTCCCATCCGGCTTTTAGAAAGAACGATTCCTGCAACCATGCGGAGAAATTCCGGTTTGAGTTGCAGGAATAAATTTATTCGGCGGGTAGGATCTCGATCCAGTAACCGTCCGGGTCACAGATGAAATATAATCCCATATCCGTATTTTCGTAGCAAATGCAATCCATTTTCCGGTGGGTTTCCCGGATTTCATCGTAATTTCCACCGACACGGAGGCATAAGTGAAATTCGCTTTCTCCCAGATCATAGGGTTCTTTGCGGTCGGCCAGCCAGGTGAGCTCCAATGTGAAATCGGTCTGCCCATCGCCCATATACACTAAAATAAATGAGCCGTCTTCTGCTTTCTTCCGGCGTACTTCTTTCAAGCCTAAGGCTTTTTCGTAAAACTGAATACTTTTTTCAAGATCGAGAACATTGAAATTAAAGTGGTCGAATCTTCCTTTTATTTCCATAACACGCGCTATATGATGATTATACATTAAAACAAAATAGAATCGCCGGGCTGCTGCCAGGCGGCAAATTTGCATCCCTGGCTTTCTGCATAGGATTGGAAAGCATTGGCTTTACCGTAGTTTTCCCAAAAATGCATGGGAGCAAACCAGCCGGTTTTGATCTTTTCGATAAATTGCCGTGCTCCGCGGGTATAGTCCTTTCCCAGGCGGGGATCGACGGGAAACATGGCAAGATCGGTGTAGGAAGTGAACGTTGCAAGGGTGTCGAGCTCTTCACTGAACTGATGCTCGTATGCCTGTGTTTCTTCCGGTGTGGATTCTTCTTCCCAATGCCAGTTGTTCAGGTCGCCTGCATGAAAAATTCGTTTCATTTCCACATCGAGCAGGAACGAAATGCCGATGTCTGTCGAGCCGAACGCCTGTACCTTTAACAAATCGTCGTTCCATTCTTCGCCTTTTTCCAAAAAGACCGCATCGTGATAACAGGCCATTCGCTGTGCCCGGATGTCTTCGGAAAAAAGATATTGAATATCCGGACGTTGTTCTTTCCATTTTAAAATTTCGGGATTGAAATGATCGGCGTGAGAATGGGAGGCCAGCACATACAATCGTCCCGGACGTTGTAGTAATTGGCTGTGCACATATCCTTTTGCCGGATCGGGAGACGTGTCTTTATAATAATCGATAATTATGGTGAAATCATTGCCTTCAATGGCAAAACCGCTGTGATATATATAAGTGAGTTTCATACGGCAAATATAATTTTATGGATTGGAATGAAAAGGGGATACCTCCCGATTCTTAATGTATATTTATAAATTTCCGGTCAGCTGTTTGACAAAGTCGGTGGCGGGTGTGCGATGTATCTCGTCCGGAATGCCGATCTGCTCGATTTGACCGTGATTCATCACCAATACCCTGCTGCCTAATTTTAAGGCTTCTTTTATATCGTGGGTGATAAATACGATCGTCACTCCCAATTCCCGGTGTATGCGGGCAATCTCGTTTTGTAGCATTTGGCGGGTGATCTCGTCCACCGCTCCGAAAGGCTCGTCCATGAGAAGGATATCCGGGTTTGCGGCGAGGGCACGGGCAATGCCTACCCGTTGGCGTTGCCCTCCTGAAAGTTCGGAGGGATAGCGGTTTAGCATTTCGGTTTCGAGGCCGACAACCTGAATCAATCTTTCTACAGCCCGGCGGGTACGTTCTTTATCTCTCCGGTTCAATAAATTCGGAACGTAGGCAATATTGGCTTTTACTGTCATGTGCGGAAACAAACCGATGCCTTGAATGACGTAACCGATATGCCGGCGGAGCAGGGTTTGGTTTTCCCGGGCAATGTCTTTGCCGTCGATCAGTATCCGGCCCGCGGTGGGGACGGATAGCCCGTTGATCAGTTTGAGCATCGTGGTTTTTCCGCTGCCGGAACTACCTATCACGGTGAGAAATTCTCCTCTTCGGATGTCTAAGTTGAAATCCTGTAAAACGACGTTTTCTCCGTATGTTTTACTGATGTGCTCAAACCGGATAATGATATCATTGTTCATTTTTTAAAAGTCCTTTACGTTTCAGAAAATCGGCAGCGACTTCACGTTCCGGTCGTCCGGCGATGTCCACCTGATAATTCAGGTCGGCCATTTCGCTGTCGGTCAATATATTGTTCATTTTCCAAAGTACGGTTTCCAATTCGGGATGCTCCTTCAGGGTTTCTTCCCGGACAACCGTAGCGCAATAATACGAAGGGAAAAAATGCTTATCGTCTTCCAGCACCGTTAATTTCGATCCGCTGAGCTGACCGTCGGTGGTGAAGATATTCATTACATCGATTTTGCCCGATTTGATCGCCTCGTATTTCAATCCGATGTCCATATCTCTGGTTTTCTTAAATTTCAACCCGTAAAAATTACACAAAGACTGATAACCGTCGTGAATTTCGTAAAAATCGTATTCTGCCCCGAAAACAAACTGGTCGGGGTGGTGTGCTAGGTCGGAATAGGTCTTTAATCCATAACGGGAGGCATTGTCATCGCTCACCGCCAGGCTATAAGCATTGTTGAATCCGTAGGGAGCCACCCACTTTAATCGGTAGAGCCGCTCGTAATCGTCGGATAACTGTTTATATAGTTCTTCGGAAGGAATAACCGAATCTTTTTTCAGAATGACGAGCCAGCCTGTGCCTGTATATTCCGGATAAAGGTCGAATTCTCCTTTAACCAGGGCGGGGTGAATGTTGCTTGTGCCTCCGCCGATTCCTTTGGTGATTTCTACCTTTAAATCGGTGTTCTCCTCGATCAGTAAGCCAATCATCTCTCCCAGGATAAACTGTTCGGTCATCGGTTTGGTGGCGATGCGGATTGTTTTTTTTCGTTCCTGGCAGGCAAAAACGAACAAACTTGCCGATAGAATGAGAAGGATGTATATCGTTTTCATAATAGGGATTAGATTAATTTACGTTTCTTTTTAATGTGTCTTTCATATCTGCTCAATAATCCGTCGGAGAGCAACGCGAGCAGCGCGATCAATAAACTCCCGGCTACGGTCATGGCACCGTTGTTGGTGGTGATGCCCCGGTATATGGCGACTCCTAATCCGCCGGCTCCGATAAAAGCTGCGATACCTGCCAGCGCTATCGTCATGACGACCATATTCCGGAGTCCGGTGAGAATGACCGGAAAAGCCAGGGGAAGCTGGATTTTGTATAAGATCTGGAAAGGGGTACTTCCCATGCCCCGGGCAGCTTCGATGATCTCGCTGTCGATCCCGGTGATTCCGGTGTGGGTGTTCCGTACCATAGGCAGTAGGGCATATACTGTGAGGGCGATAATTGCCGTTGTATTTCCGATGCCTGAGAACGGAATAAGAAAACCGAATAAAGCAATGGAAGGAATGGTATAGATAAAATTCGTCAATCCGAGAACGAAAGGTGAGCTGCGGCGGTAATGACTGCACAGTATGCCTAATCCCATTCCCAGGATAGCGGCACACACGATGGCGATTAGTGAGATTTCAAGATGTTGCAGGGTGAGCGATAGGAAAAACGGCCATCGTTCAGCGTATAAGGAAAAAAGTTCTTTTAGCATAAAGCCAGTATTTAAAAATAATATCCTACGTTTACATTAAAGCGGGCGTGCCAGGAATTACTACCGGTTCCGGGGCCGAAGGCATCCCAGTCGGGGCCCAGCCAGGCCTGATGTTTTCCCAAAGCATAATCGATGTAGGTACATACGGGACCCATCGTGAGCATACAACCGGAAACATTTTGGTAACTGTCCCGGAATTGCTTGTTCCACTTCTGCAATATACCGAAATCATTATAAACCTGTATGCTTTGTATCCATTTTTTATTTATGTAAAATGTATAGGAAGGGCTGAACGTATATATATTACCTTTAGCCGCCACTTGATAAGGGGCTCCGTAGGCGGTCATCATGACCAGTGCCCGGTCTTCTCCGGGGGCGTTTTTGGGATATAGAGCATAAGTTGAAACCTGAGCCTTAAGGCTTACGGCTTTCCAATACAATTCGTAGTGTGCGGCAAAGGCGAAATGTGTGCCGTTGTTGCGGGTGTCCAGATTGTAAAGTTGTCCGAACTCCGCAGAGATTCCTGCCCGTTGGCGGACATTTTTTCCGAAATTGTAGAATAGTTGCGCATTTCCCTGGTTGATTTCTTTGTTGCGCCCTGCAACATCATATCCGTAGCGGTCGTCGGAAACTTCTGTTTTAGCCCCGAATAGCAATTCATCTGCATTTTTGAAAAAAGCCAAAGCGTATTCCCACCTCTCATCCTTGTGAATGAATTTAATTCCCATGTCCGAATCGTCTTCCAATCCTACATAGTAGGAAATTTGAAGGAAGAAATTATTCCCGCCGGAAGGCTGAATGCCGAAAGGAACCCGGGTAAGACCGAATTCGAGATGATTCTTTTCGTTGAACCGGTATCCGATCCAGCCGTATTTCAGCATGAATCCCCCATAAGCCGTGCTGTAAAAACGGGCATCTGCTTCCAGCATGAAATTTTTGTAAGAAGCTTGAGGATGCAGCATAAAAACATCATAACCGAGATCTCCTCCCCGGTCCCGATGACCTTCGTTCCAATCGGAATAATTATAGTTAAAACGCAAGGCTCCTCCCAGTTTGAATTTAGGTAATTCTTTTTTGGAAAGTTTTGTTTCCTTGTGAGCCGGCTCTGTCGCTCCTGAAAATAAGGGCAGGCAGGTACACAACAAGGCAGTAAGAATGTGCTTTATCGATATTCTTGTGTTCATATTATTAATGCTTATTTCATAATCTTACGGGGTATAACGAAATTTTAACCTTGAGGTTGCATTGATTGGCCTGTAATATTGACGGAGGCTTAAATTAGGTTAAGATTGACAACTTTTTTGAAATTTAATCAGTATAACTTAAAATGCCCGGATTGGCGGGTTTTGTTGAACATTAATGTTTTAAAGTCATGGAATTTCAAAATTATACAGATTGGCGGGATACTGCCGATACCGTCCATTTATTATTACAGATGGCGGGTAAAGTGAAAGTGGTTCGTTGTGATAAACGGCCGGAATGGTCGCATATCCGGCTGTATCTTACTTTAGACGGCCTTTCGACAGGCATCGTGCCCTGTAATGACTCTCCTTTCGTGATCCATTTCAATTTCAGGAAAGATAAAATAGAATTCCGCAGTTACGACGGAAAAGCTACAGAGATTCTTTTACAGGACGGGAAAAGCATTCAGGCCTATTATAAACAATTTATGGCGGCTTTGGAACAAATCGGCGCTCCTACCCCGATCGATGTGCGTCCGCAGGAGTTTTACGATCCGATCGATTTCGATAAGGACGAAAAACACCATAGTTATTGTAAAAGTGCCGTGATGATATGGCTGGATAACCTGTTTTTTGCTTACCGTTCTTTGTCCCGTTTTTTAGCACCTTTCCGGGGAAAAACGGCCTTCCCCGCCTATTATTTCGGGACAATGGACTTAACCTGCATTGTATTTAGTGGCGAGGCACGGGATTTTGGGCGGAAAGGAAAAGTGATGCCTTACGCTTTCGACGAGCGTTTTTATGAATGCGGATTCTGGCCGGGCGATCCGGTTTTCCCGGAAGCGGCGTTCTTCTCGATGCCCTATCCTTTTATTCCCGATATACAGGGAAACGATCACCTGATTCTTCCCGATAAAGCTTTTTTTAAGCCGGCGAAACAGGAATTTTTTCTGACTTTGAAAGATGTGTTCGCCTATTCCGAGCCGGAAAAGAAAGTCGTCGAGTTCTGCCGTTCGGGTTTGGACATTGTACAAAAGATCGAGCCCTGGAAAGATTTTAAATGGATTACCCGGCCTTTGGATTATCCTGAATGATTCAGGAAAAATGCGGTATAGAGTAAGTTTATAAGGAAAAAGAGACGGATTCTCTGTCGGCTGTAATATTCGTTCGCAGAAGAGAGAGGGCATGGTTACCGGAGAAGAGAGAAAGAAGGATTATAAAATACCTGTGCCCGACTTTCTGAATATCTTGGGTTTTGGTTAAAACGATAGAAAAGTGATTTTCAGAAAAAGGCATGCCTTTGAAGACAATTACAATAGCCAACTGAATATCGATTCATGGCTTTGTAGTATATTGTCTGCACTGTATAAAGAAAATATTTCATTGAATAACAATGATTTATATGTATAAACGCAGGCTTTGTCATTGGGTTTAAATCAATAAATTTCGTTTTGCACGATGAGGTTATTTAAAAGCGCATAAACCGTCATACCTGAAACCGATTTGATACCTGTTTTCCGGGAAATGTTTTTCCGGTGCGAGATTACCGTGTGAATAGAAATATTGTGGAGGTCGGCGATTTCTTTGTTCGTCATTCCCTTGGCTACCGCCACCAGAATTTCTTTTTCACGGTCGGACAATTCGTAATTTTCTGTGGTTTCCGTCGGCTCCGAAACGGTGTTGATAATTTCCCTCAATTTGGTTTCGATCTTGATTCGGTCGTCATAAATATCGATCACGCCCTGATATTGTTTCAGTACTTCCGCATCGGTGTATCCATAGACAATGGCCACTAAAAACAGGTTCGGAAAATCCTGAAAAATAGATTTCAGGGCCAGACGGCGGTGAAATTCGACCACCACCGGATTAATGATCACAATATCGGCTTGCATTACGGCTAAATGTTCGGACAAATGGTTCATGTCCGAAATCCAACCGGCTATTCTAAAAGTTTTGTTGGCTTCGATAAGTGTTTGAATACCTGCCCTCACGATGGGAGACGGTTCTATAAGAGCTATCCGGTAAATTTTATTTTCGTTCGCCATATTTTTTTTCAATTTCCTGAACAAAAGGAATTAGTATCCTGTCTTCGATCAATGTGTGTGTATTAATTTCTTCTTCGAATAAGAAAATCTCGAACAATACATCATTTTGTTCTTTGGAGGCACATGAATCCGGCAGATACTTGATAATGATATTTTTTAGGTCACTCAGTTTTTCTTCGATATTCGTGTGGTTTTCCTCAAACTGGTTGATGTGATAATTCACCGTTGCATTTTTTTGCATCAGTCCCCGTATATAAGGAAAAACCGTTTCTTCTTCGTATTTGAAATGGCTGACTACCTCGTTTTTATAACCGTTAAAAAAGGTTTGCAGAACATTTCGGTGCTGAGGTTCGCAATGACAACTCATATCCTGAAGGTTCTTTTCAATAGTTCCGATTTTATCGCTCATATAATACTGATGTGAGCTTTGCAGATAGCTTATCAGACAATCGATGTCCAGCGACATCAATTCTTCTTCGCCCGGCAGGTATTCCGGATAAGTGTGAACATTGCACACCAGCAGGAAAAAAGAAACCGGAATATCGTATTGTTTGCAAACTTCTTTAACACTCTTCTCGCCGAAACCCAGATGGATGTTAAAACAAGACAGAACGGTCAGCAGCTTATAATTGGCAAGAATCATATCCGCCAGCTTCATATTTGCAGAGAATAGTAAATGATTCATTTCGTCGTTTTTTTGTTGTGAAGATAAGGTAAGCCGCATACACAGCCAAATTAGTTTGGACTATACGGAAACTCAACTTATCTTATACAAAAATAAGATTTTCTCCGGTAAATCCGTCCATCTGAAACATTTCCTTACGAAAATAGACTTAATTGACAAACGTTCAAAATTACAATTTCTATTCCGGGTATAGAATGCCATTTGCTGGGGATATTTCAGAGGGATTGTCCCTATTTGTGGGGATGGTGTTCCGGGGATACCTGAACTTTTTAGGGACTTTTCGATGGATATGGAAATGATATTGAAGATAGTATAGTTTGAATAAAGCAGATGAAATATTTAGAGGCGGGAGAGTGTAAAAAATTATAGATCAGTATAAAATGAATATTCACAGGTAAAAGATGTGGGATAGGAAGACCGGAAAAACATCGAAAAATATACGAAGAAATCCGGTCTTACTTGTGTCGGTCGGTATCAGGGGAATTTCCGGGAGTGGTCATGGCGCACTATTTTGTAAAAGGTAAAAAGCAAACCAGCCTATAATATTTCAAAATTATAGGCTGGTGAATGTAGCAATGCTTTTATCCGGTTTGGTCGGATTGAGCTTACAATAAAGGAATGATAGAGGTATAAACTCCGGCAATAATGGCAGATGTGATCACTCCGGAAATGTTAGCTCCCAGGGCTTCTCCTAAAATAAATGAATCTGGATTTTCTTTACTCACTATTTTTTGGGCAACTTTTGCGGTGGTCGGGACACAACTGACGGCAGCAATGCCGATAACCGGATTGTAGTTTCCTTTTTTAATAAAATACATGATGTATCCTCCGATAATTCCTCCGATACCGGATAATAGCAATGCAACGATACTTAAAATCAGTAGTTTGCCGACTTTCGGGTCTAATAGCAGATGTGCGTCGCATAAAACACCCAGCAGGACACCCAGCATAAAAGTCGAACCGTATAACAGTGGGCCGCTTATGAAATCGAGTATGGGTTTCAGATTGGACTCTCGTATGGCAACCCCGATGAACAGAGAGAAAAAGAGCGGGGAGGCTACCGGGAACAGAAAGCATAATACAGCACACAGGATGACTGCAAAGGCTAATTTTACTTTGGGATCGTAGTTCTTGACCGGTTTCGTCGCTTTCATCTTGATGGCGCGTAAGCGTTGCGGGATTAATAATTTCACAAGATAGGGATAACCTCCGTAAGTTAATCCCAGATACAAATAAGCTACCACCGTGATCGGTACGAACAGATGTTTTGCCAGAACAAGAGAGGTAAATAATACCATCGGACCGTCCGCTCCGCCAACCATGGCTACGGAAGCGCTTTCTTTCAGGCTCAATCCCATAGAAGCAGCAATGGGAATCGTCAGAAAAGTTCCCAATTCAGCGCATAGGGCCAGGAAAATACTGGTGACGGGTCTTTGCAGCAAATAACCCACGTCTAACAAGGTGCCTATTCCCATAAATACAAAGCAGGCAATCAGTCCGTTGCTGAATGTAAACGTATAGATCGGCTGTAAAAAATCGATTTGCATCGTATTCATTAGCTCATCGGTATCGGTAAGCATGGGATCTAAAAAAAGATTTCCCAGGCCGCCTTCGGGCATAAACAATGTGCCGCAATTGATAGCGATCATACCCAATCCCATGGGGATCATGATCATCGGCTCCAGGATTCCTTTCCAGCCCAAATAAATCAATGCGAATCCGAGAAAAATCAAGACGATACGGGCTGTGGCTAAAAGCCAGCCTCCCGCAGCCATCGTACCGAAACCTTGAAATAAACTGTAAAAATCAATATTTTCCATGATAATTGAACGAATGTGATTTCAGATAATTTATTTTATTTATCCCACACCTTCCGATGTGGGATAAATACGTTAAGCTGTAACTTTTCTTTGGGGTTTTAAATGGTGTATCGTTTCATTCAATCTTTGGCCTAATTTTCGTTGTCTGCCGGTATGCTTACGAGAGGTGACAAGCGTTAGTTCCGTTGCCGGAGTGAGTTGCGATACTTTTCTCTTTTCCCTTAAATTCAGGATTTCTTCTTTGTGTGAATGATAAAAATCTAAAAAGTCTGCCCAATTAGCGATTGTTTTAATGATACCGGCAACAAAAAATCCGATGATAAAGGTCAATGCCATCATGGCAAGAGTTGATAATAATAAACTGTACATAACGATATAATTTAAGAATATAACAATGCTTTTTAAAACCGGGTATTCTGTCGAAAACGATAAACGCACAATTAAATAACTGGGCGTTCTGTCCCGGCAATTTAAGATGTCTTGGCGTAATTTCCCTTTCATGCTGATGTTGAAAATTACGGTCAAAACGAGATAGTATTATCCCATAAAGAATAATAGATCGGAAAAGACACGTTTAACGTGTGTGGACGGATTAAATGATGATGCGCCTGAGAGTGTAGATATAATATCTGCACGAAGCTTCAACAAAGCAATAATGAAAACATTGAATTCCCGAATTTTTCGCGAATAGGGGGGGATGCAATGTAGAATGAATTTGTAAAGAATGTATCGATTTCAACGGCTTTGGAAAACTAATACTTCTAGGTGAAGTAGAAAGCGTCGTAAGCGTGAAATAATCACAAATATCTATATTGGAATTGGCAAGCCGTGAGGTCAGACTTTTTGTTGAAACCTGACCGGATTCGTTTTCCGGTGAACCTTGGCTATAAAAAACAATTCCATTGGAATTTTGTTCCAATGCAACGAATTCCGCTCTCATATTCTCAGTGAATTTTCCTTTGATACCGGAAAAACTGAATATGAGTGAAATACAAAGTAATATGCCAAACCAGCCTTTTCTCATTGCGAACGTAAATATAGGAATAATATTTACAACTTATACCTCATGTATTTTTAAAATTGAAAGCTATTTTTCGATTATACCGGAATTCTTTTCCTGTTTCATACGTAAAAAAATAGATAAAGTTGTACGGTGTTGATTATGAATTATTTATAAAATCTGTTGGATTGGAAAAAAATCCAACAGATTTAAAAACACTTATTCAACAATCCGGCTAAATCTTTTGACATTTATAACCGGTTTCTATAATCGGTTCGTATATAAATATATAAAAAATTATAAATCTACTATCCACGGATAGATTACAAGAATGGATATAAAACCTGTTTTTCAGGAATATCTCGATTCGGCTATGGCCGATGAAGTTATCGTGTGGCTTGGATGGGTTTGGATTGCGTCGAGCTTACATTATCTTTGTCATGGAAAAATTCCGGTTTTAGATAAGCTACGTTTAAGCGATAGCGATATAAATCTGATTTTGTCCCGGCTTATATGATCTTTGCCGGCTCATAAACGACAACGATATAAAATGAAACTGAAGAAAGTAATTTTAGCTACTCGTCCGTGGTCTTTCCCGGCTTCTGTCATGCCTGTTCTTATTGGTCTGGCTTATGTATATTTTCAGCATTCGGTGACAGGTGTTCCCGTTAAATGGTGGGCATTGCCTCTTGTTCTATTCTCGGCAATCGCTTTTCATGCGGCTGGCAATATGATCAGCGATTACCACGACGCTAAAACCGGCGTAGATAAACTGGAATCCTTCGGAGATACCAATATGATGTTAAATAAAACCTTCTCGGAAAAAGCGTTTTTAAGTTTGGGTTTTGTTTGGCTCTCCTTAGCAATTTTGGCCGGGATTTTCCTGATGTGGTTTTCGTCTTGGAAACTGCTGTTCTTTGGATTGTTCGGTATGGCCTGTACGTTTTTGTACTACAAAATGAAATATAGCGGCTGGGGAGATGTAGTTATCTTTTTTACCTTCGGCTTTGCTATTGTCAATGGTACTGTATTTGCCCTGTCGGGAATTTTGAACATCCAATCTATTTGCATCTCGATCCCGGTTTCTTTGCTCACTACGGCTATCCTTCATGCCAATAACACCAGAGATGTTCCTTTGGATAAAGAAGCAGGTATAAAAACATTCTCTATGATTCTGGGTTTACGACGGGCAAAAATTTATTACATCCTGCTGGTCTTAGGAGCTTATGTATTGGAGATGGTTATGATTGGGATGGGATTTCTTCCTATCTGGCATTTGCTGGTATTGTTAAGCCTGCCTTTAGCATTAAAGAATATCCATTTGATTCGACATATCCACCACGAATCTTTAGAGGAAATGGCTCATTTGGACGTTTCTACCGCCCAGCTTACCACTGCTTTTTCAATTCTCGCTATCGTCGGGTTTATCTTAGCGTGACCTGAATGCCTATTCCGTCCGGGTGGGTTATATCGTTCATGCAGGATTTTAAGCCTGTTTATTCTATTGGGAATGCCAAAGGGTGACTTTTAGAAATAAGAAAACCACCGTGAAGGTGGTCCCTTTTTTTAAAAGATACGATTTTTTTTAATCCTAATTTGCTAGGTATGTGACTGATAGTGATTATGATACACATAATCAGTTGTATTACCTATGCTAAAGGTACGACTTTGAAAGCAAATCACAACTAACGGAACTTCGTTAGGTGCATACTGTTGTTGTATTACCTATGCTAAAGGTACGACTTTGAAAGCAAATCACAACTCAGGGAATGTGAATAAAAGGAAGAGGGAAGTTGTATTACCTATGCTAAAGGTACGACTTTGAAAGCAAATCACAACAAATAAAATGAATATGTTGCTAAAGATACGGTTGTATTACCTATGCTAAAGGTACGACTTTGAAAGCAAATCACAACCACATCACTTACATCAAATTTTGCCTGTAAGTTGTATTACCTATGCTAAAGGTACGACTTTGAAAGCAAATCACAACAACATAATCATTATAATCAGGTTTGGATGTGTTGTATTACCTATGCTAAAGGTACGACTTTGAAAGCAAATCACAACAGAAAATAAGTCATGGGTAAAGTAATTCAGTTGTATTACCTATGCTAAAGGTACGACTTTGAAAGCAAATCACAACTGCTTTGCCTTTCTTATTCTCCGATCGATTGTTGTATTACCTATGCTAAAGGTACGACTTTGAAAGCAAATCACAACATATCGTCATAACGCGGAAATATTATCAAGTTGTATTACCTATGCTAAAGGTACGACTTTGAAAGCAAATCACAACGCAGCATTCGATCAAGAGCCTTTCTATTGTGTTGTATTACCTATGCTAAAGGTACGACTTTGAAAGCAAATCACAACAAATTATGAAAAGACGTAAATCTCGGCAAAGTTGTATTACCTATGCTAAAGGTACGACTTTGAAAGCAAATCACAACTATAATCCTGCTAATTGTAAGAGGGTTTTTGTTGTATTACCTATGCTAAAGGTACGACTTTGAAAGCAAATCACAACTTTCAATTAGTGGTGGTGGACGGTGCAGGAGTTGTATTACCTATGCTAAAGGTACGACTTTGAAAGCAAATCACAACGTGCCAGCCGTGCTAAATTATTCTGTGTAAGTTGTATTACCTATGCTAAAGGTACGACTTTGAAAGCAAATCACAACAAC
>UQTM01000069.1 GCA_900544025.1 uncultured Odoribacter sp. | reverse complement strand
CATCCTATGGCAGGTACGGAGTATTCCGGCCCATGGGCGGCTCTGCCGGGCTTGTTCGACGGGCGTGCAGGGATTATCTGTAATGCGGAGGATTCGGACAACCGGGCTGTCGAGCTGATTAAAAGTATGTACGATTGTCTGAATATGCGTATCATTTTCATGCGTGCCGCTCATCACGATGTGCATACCGCTTATGTGTCGCATATTTCCCATATTACTTCTTTTGCCCTTGCTCTGACTGTTTTAGAGAAAGAAAAGAACGAGAAGAATATTTTCGATCTGGCCTCCGGCGGTTTTTCCTCTACGGTGCGTCTGGCAAAGAGTAATGCCGATATGTGGGCGCCTATTTTTTCTCAGAATAAAGAGAATGTGCTGACGGTGCTGGATACCTATATCGAAAAATTGCAGGAATTTAAAAAGCGTATTGCCGACTATGACGAGGAGGGGGTAAAAGACCTGATTCACAAGGCCAATAAGATCAAGCGTATTATCAGATAACATGAATCGTAAATAATTTCAATATAAAATCATATGACAACGACAAAATTGGATTTAATCAAAGCGAGCGAATGGGGATTGTTCTCCGACATGAAAAAACCGGTGATTATTGCCGGCCCGTGTAGTGCAGAAAGTGAACAACAGGTTTTTGAAACGGCAAAAGCTCTGAAAGAAGCCGGAGTAGAGGTGCTACGTGCTGGAATCTGGAAACCGCGTACCCGTCCCGGTTCTTTTGAAGGGGTAGGCTCGGAAGGCTTGCATTGGATGCAGCGTGTTCAGAAAGAGCTGGGGATGAAAGTCTCTACCGAGGTGGCGAATGTAAAGCATGTTTATGAAGCATTGAAAGCGGGAGTGGATATGTTGTGGATCGGTGCGCGTACCACGGCCAATCCTTTTGCTATGCAGGAGATTGCCGATGCATTGAAGGGAACGGATATTCCCGTGCTGGTGAAAAATCCGGTGAATCCCGATGTGGAATTGTGGATCGGCGCTTTAGAGCGTTTGAATATGGCGGGACTGAAAAAGATCGGTGTTATCCACCGGGGATTTTCGACTTACGGAAAGCATAAGTACCGCAACATTCCTCAATGGCAGTTGCCTATCGAGATCAAACGCCGTTTCCCCGATATGTTGATGATATGCGATCCCAGCCATATTTCCGGCAAACGCGAATATATCCATGAAATTTCTCAGCAAGCTATGGACCTGGGATTCGACGGATTGATTATAGAATCGCATATTTGCCCGGAAATTGCTTTGAGCGATGCCGCTCAGCAGGTGACACCCACTTCATTGTCTGAAATTCTTTCCCAGCTGGTGATCCGGAATGTGGATTCTGAAAATCTGAAATATAAAGAAAATATCGACGAGCTGCGCGCCCGTATTGACGAGATCGACAGGGATTTGTTGGATTTGCTGGCAGATCGTATGAAAGTTGCGGATGAGATCGGACGTTATAAGAAAGAAAATAATATTACCATTCTCCAGCCGAATCGCTGGGATAAGATTTTGGCAAAAGTGTTTGTGAAGGGAGAGGAGAAAGGTCTGGATAACGAGTTCCTGGAAAAAGTGTTTAAAGCAATTCACCAGGCTTCTATCGATCGTCAGACTAAAATCATGAATGCTTGAACATAAAAAAATAAGCCGGGACTTTTCCCGGCTTTATTTTTATTTCGATAGGGTTAGAAGGTAAATCCGAGTCCGACGGTGTAAGGATGGATTTCCGGTCCGTGTCCGCCTTTAAACATATTGGTTAAAGTATAGCTTCCCCATACGCTTAAACCCCGGTAGCCGATCCGTCCGGTGACGTCCGCCTTGAACGGGATCATATTGAAACTGTCTTTTTCTTTTCTTTTGTGTTTCCCATGATCCCTGTACACGACTTTTGTTTTAGAGTGCATCCGGATCCCTCCCACAAAACCGGCAGAAACATATAGGTTTTTTCTGTATCTGGCAGGAAATTGCACTTCATAAAGCAAAGGAATACTTAAGTAAAGGGTTTTGAATGTGCTTCTTTTTACATTGTCAATGCCTAACGCTTCCAAAGATACCGGGACAAGATAACCTTGTTCGGTGGTCACTGTCAGGTTTTTATCGGCGAACTTCATTCTTTGGTAATCGAAGCCTAAGCCGACCACCAATCCCATATTATTCCGGGGAGAAAGGTTTATGCTGTGTTTCACAAAGTTGAATTGCATATTGAACGAACCTGCCCAGTCTAAGTCCATAAAATCGGGGGTCCCGCTGGCGTTTACAAAGCCGTAGTAAAAACCGGTCCAGTGCCCTTTAAAACGGCTTCTGGCAGGAGGATTTTGGTTTTTCCCCTGTTTGAATCCTTTTTTCTTGTAAGGAATCAATTCGGAGAACGGCGTGAACAATTCAACACTTTCTACCGTGTTGATCGTCGGTTCTATCGTCCGTAACGGAGGTTGCTGTGCCGGCGTATTGGGCTTGACCGGGGTGATTTTCATTTCGCTGTTACCCGGCAGGGAATCCTGTAAGGCTTTCCGTTGCGTTTGCTTTTGGGTCGTGTCCCGTTTTTGCCACGAATCGTATTGCTGTGAATAGCCGCAGAGGGTTATTAATAAGCATAGAGTGAGAGCGAGAATTTTCATAGTTTTTATATTTATTTGTTTTGATTTTACTCTATGACGTACTCAGGTATGGATTTGTTACTGCGCATTTCCGTGATTTTTTCTTTTATTTTTCCGGCTAAATTTTTTCCAGAGTGGTAGGCCGAGCCTATAATGTTATTTTCGAGGATTCCTTCTCCGGACTGTTTCCATATCCGTGCGTTCGTCGTCAGAAGCAGTTCGTCTGCGGAAGGATGTCTGGCAATCAGCTCCAGGGGATTTTCGGGCAAATCGTTTTCTACCTTTGCAAAAACAGGGGAAGCGACAGGAAAAGCGGATAATTGCCGTTCCGGTACATTTGTTTTGCTCGCTGCCGGGATTTGTTTTACCGGCTGGGACTGCCGTCGGGAAGGAACCGCGACAAGCCGGTCTGCTGCTTTCACCGGAGCGATAAGAGGCTCTGCCGGAAGTATCACTTCTTCAGGCTGGGGGAGGGCAAATGAATATGAGGGAGTAACGGCCGATGAATGCGATCCGGTTTGTAGTAAGGATATACCTATTCCCGCTAAAAGGAGTAGCCCGGCAGCAACGCTTATTGTCCGGAAAAGAATCCGGCGAGGGCTTTTCCGGTAAAGACATGCTTTTTTTTCGAAATGTATATTCAAATCCGGCCGGAGTTTTAAGGTCCGGTAGATTTGGGTAAGAGTTTGGAACACTTCGGAATCTATCCGCTTGCCGAGCACTTTTCGGTCGTTTTCCGACAAGGCGTTTTCTGCCGTTGCAATGGCGTAATAATCGGGACATTCGTGAATCGTATCCTTTTTTAAGGATTCTTTGTCTGAAAAATGTTCCGGAGTTACGGAAAGCCGGCAATGTTCTACTGTCTGAAGCTGTTCTTCAAGGTCACGATTGACAAGCAGAAATGCTTCCAATTCACCGATCAGTTCCGGCGGAAGCGTTCCGTCCAGATAATCGATGAAAAATATTTCGTAATTGTCACGTGTTATTTTCATTTGTTCACAAGTTTACGATATTCGTTTTTATAGTTTAGTTTAAATGATAATTTCCGGTTTTTTTATAAATTCTTTCATGAAATGGCGTGCCCTGAATATATATACCTTGACCTGTGCTTCGTTCAGGGAGGTGATGTCTGAAATTTCCTTGTAAGAGTAGTTTTCGTAATCTCTCAGCAGGACAACGGTTTTTTGAATCTGAGGGAGTTTATTCAATGCCATTTCGAGGATATCCCCGATGTCTGAAAATTGTTCGTTTGTGGTGTAATCGGTCGGGCAAACCGTTTCTATATCTGCATTTTTTTTCTCCCGGCGAAAAGTATCGATCATTTTACGATAGGCTGTGGTAAACAGAAAAGCTTTTGCCTTATCGTAAGCGATTAGGTTTACATTTTCCCAAAGGATCAGAAAACTGTCTTGCACGAGGTCTTCCGCTAACGCTTTGTTGTGACAGGATTTCAGTAGAAAACGGTACACCGCGTCAGAGAAATTTTCAGCGCATTGATTATACTCTTGTCTATTCATTTCGTTGCTGTGACGGATGAATATACAGAAAAGTTACAGGAAAAACCGAAGATATGTTATTTTATTTTGCCGCTTGGGAAGAAGCAGAAGCCGGGAATGAAATGGAATTGAAAAAAACTTCTTTTTCCGCCTTTATTTCGTTGAGGAATCGAGTTCGTCCGCCTATCGTAATCTGATATACGTAGTTATCTCTGAAGATAAAACGTTTAAAATAGGTCATCTCATGATTATCTTTAAATATGGAGTATTCTATTTCTTTGATAATCATATTGTCGTAGGGAATAGTTCTTTCCTCTTTTAAATAAGCGGATTCCATAGACAGAGAACCGGTTTTTAATTCCTGATAAAGGCGTTTTACGTTTTCGTTGTCGATTTCGATCCCCTTGGCTCCTAAATCGGAACACACCACCCCGAATACGGTGGTCAGGTTTTTGGTTTGGTAGATGTAAGAAGGGATATCGTTGATCGTTTTACGCAAGCTTTCCGGTTTGTAGGGAAATAAGAAAGAAATATGCTGTTCCGTTTCTATGCGCAGCCAGTTGGAATGTGCCGGTAGAAGTGGAAGAAATAAAAGGAAAATTTTAATCAGTAACATTCGTATTTCGATTTATAAATTTCAGATTCAGGATAGTTTCTTCTATTTTTGCTGTAAATTTATGTAATAATTTGAATTTTAACAGGGCAAGGCTGTTTTATTAAATTAATTTAGGCTTCGTTTGAATAGATTGCCTTTAATTTGGAAAAAATGAAAGTAGCAGGTAAGGAAGTAGGAGAAAAGCCATTGATTCTCGCTCCGATGGAAGATGTCACCAATCCTCCGTTCAGGAAATTTTGTAAACAGTACGGTGCCGATTGGTTGTATTCTGAATTCGTTTCGGCAGATGCCTTGGTGCGTTCTGTCAATAAATCGTTGAAAAAACTGACGATAGACGATAGCGAGCGGCCTGTGACGATACAGATATACGGGCGTTATATCGATTCGATGGTAGAGGCGGCCAGGATTGTGGAAGAAGTGAAGCCGGATTTTATCGATATAAATTTCGGTTGTCCGGTGAAGAGGGTAGCGCAAAAGGGAGCCGGAGCAGGAATGTTGAGGGATGTACCCTTAATGGTGGAGATGACAAAACAGATTGTAAAGGCGGTAAATATT
Source organism: uncultured Odoribacter sp. (assembly GCA_900544025.1). Classification (GTDB taxonomy): domain Bacteria; phylum Bacteroidota; class Bacteroidia; order Bacteroidales; family Marinifilaceae; genus Odoribacter. The sequence continues at coordinate 12,086 of UQTM01000069.1, read as the reverse complement.
CCCGTAACGGCGAAAACCCGGCTGGGATGGGATAGTGAGCATATTATCATTGAAGATATTGCAGAGCGTTTGCAGGATGCCGGGATTCAGGCATTGGCTATACACGGGCGTACCAGAGCGCAGATGTACACCGGAGAGGCGGATTGGGAACCGATCAGGCGGGTAAAGGAAAATCCCCGGATTACGATACCCATTTTAGGGAATGGCGATATTAATTCGCCGGAGAAGGCTAAAGAGGCGTTCGACAAATATGGTGTGGATGGGGTGATGATCGGCCGGGCTACGATCGGCCGTCCCTGGATATTTAAGCAGATCAGGCATTATTTTGAAACAGGGGAGATTTTGCCGGAAATTTCCGTCGGGGAACAGATTGAAATTATAAAGGAACAGATCCGCCTTTCTGTGGAGTGGCTGGATGAGGTGAGAGGGCTTTTACATATGCGTCGCCACATGGCAGCTATGTTTAAGGGATTGCCTCATTTCCGGGAGTTACGGATACAAATGCTCCAGGCCCCTACCGTAGAGGAGCTGTGGAGCGTATTTGATGCCATTGCTAAGCGTTATACCGATTAGATTATTGTAAGGTAATCAATTTTATTTCTTTCCAAGGGATATATACCGGAATTTCTCCTTCCGGAAAAACAAGCAGTCCGCTGTTCGTTTCGTTCACGTCCGGTGAATCGCCTAAACTCAAAGTAGAGCCGTTGCGTAAGGTAATGAATGAGTACTTGTAATTTTTAGGCTCGATAGAGCGCACGAATTTGAATGGGATACGATAAGAGATATCGTCGTTTTTACCGTCGAGTATCTCGAAATCCATACTTTCGTCTAAATCATAGGCGATCGTTCCTTTAAAGGTTTGTCCGTTTCTTAGAAGTACTTCGCCGCTTAGCCGGTTAGGAGCTTTAAATTCGTCGTAGGTCAGCAAATCGACGGCTTTTAAAGGAATCAATTCCATTTGTTCGAATTTGATCCAGGGAATGGAAACAGAGCCGATATTGGGCATATTTACCGTTAAAGGTCCTTCCGCATAGGAAAAATCGCTTGCACTGCGTAATTTGGTTTCGTTACCATTACCCAATTTTAAAGTAAGGGTCGAATTTGCCCGTTGTATCTGGATAATGTCCCGGAAAGGGATAGATATTTTAGAGGAAGTGTTCCAGCCTGTGATTTCGGAGTTAAGCGTATTCTTTTTCGAATAGTTGATAATTCCTTTGTACATGCCTTGCGTAGAACGTGCTATTCCTGTTATGGGTACTTCCGGTGATGCGACGAAAGAAGAATCGGGGGCGGAAAAATCCACTTCGCTGATCTGTTCCCACTTGAAACGATAGGTCGCTATTCCATCGTAGAGCTGAATCGTACTGCCGATGTCGTTGCCGCTTCCCTTTTTCAGTTCTATGAAATTGCCGTCTTTCACTTGCAATTCTATGGTATTGGTTGCAATCAATCTTATTTTACTGATGTTTCCGAAACGGCACATGAAGACGTGAACGGGCGGTTTTGAAGAACGGTTATTATTGTTTATGAAATACACGTCGTTCCTGTCTTTGAAATAGGAAGTATAAGGATTGTCTTTTTTCGTAGCTTCGAAATAATCGATCCACCATCTTTTGTTTTCATTCCAAGTGATATAACCTTTGTATGTTTTGTTTTCCACTGTGGTGATTTGCCCGAATATTCTGTAATCGGACGGTTCGGCTTTTAGGGAATTCCATGTGGTGGCTCCGAGCAGGAGGGCGATGATGACGATAGTTGTTTTCATCCTGATTTTATTTTGAGGTGTTGTTTTTCTTTTCAATGCAATGACGGATAAAATTCCCCAAAAGTTACAGAAGTAGAAAAAATACTCCCGGATTTTCTTGTCCGGGAGATATTTTAAGGTTTTATCGTGAAAAATTCAATGCTCAACGGATATTTCCAAAGTACACCGGAGGAGGCTTTGATACTACCGAGGATGATGAAAATAAAATCACAAACAGCCAGGGCGATCAACAGAGGAATCCCTATAACGATGATGCAAAGAATCCCTGCGCAGGCTGCGTAAATCAAAAGACTTAAAATCCAGTTGATCACAATTTTCCCGTTATTGTCAATGACAGGAGATTCATCTTTTTTGATCAGCCATAGGATTACGGGAACAATTATACCTATTCCGGTGAAAATTCCTAAAAACTGGGATAAATGAATGAACATACTGTATTGGTTTGCATCTGTGCTGGGCAATATTTTTGCCGGGTTATGATTCAGGATTTTTTCTTTTTCCTGTTGGAACTCTTCCTCGGAGATAACTCCACGCTGGCGAAGATCGTTCAATTTTTCAAGTTCGTCGTAATTCATAGTGTTTAGGGTTATATAGGGGTTATTGTAGAGTTTGAATCGCTTTTTCAAGGCGGCGAATTGTTTCTTCTTTGCCCAGAATCTCTATGATATCGTACATGTGAGGTCCTTTGGCCGCTCCTACAATCGCAACCCGGAATGGATTCATCACTTTCCCGAACCCGATTTCTTTCTCATTGATCCAGCCTGAAATGATTTTGTCCGTGTTCGTGAAAGAATAGTCTTCGATCCCTTTCAGGATTTCCAGCAATTCTTTCATAAGCGGGGTGGATTCTTCCTTCCAGTATTTTTTACTGTCCTTTTCGTTGTATTCGGTAGGGGCAGTAAAGAAGAAGAGGCTGTCGTTAAACAGATCGCTGACGAAATTAGCGCGTTCTTTCATGAGTCCGCATATTTTTACCAGCTTTTGGCGGTCGTAGCTCAATTGGTGCTCTGCCAATAATCGATCGAGCATTTCTGCCAACTCCGTATCCGGTTTTGCCACCAGATATTTATGATTGAACCACTTGGTTTTGTCCGGGTCGAATTTTGCTCCGGATTTTTTAACCCGTTCCAGTGTGAACAGATCGCAAAGTTCCTGTAAGGTGAATATTTCCTGTTCTGTCCCGGGATTCCAGCCCAATAAAGCAAGCATATTGATAAATGCTTCGGGAAAATAACCGTCTTCCTTGTAGCCGTGCCATTTTTCTCCGGTGGCGGGATCGGTGAATTCCATAGGGAATACCGGAAATCCCATCTTATTACCGTCGCGTTTACTCAATTTTCCATTCCCCACGGGCTTCAGGATTAACGGCAGATGAGCAAATTCGGGCATTGTGTCTTCCCAGCCGAACGCTTTGTATAGAAGTACATGCAAGGGTAGAGAAGGCAACCACTCTTCTCCCCGGATCACATGGGTAATTTTCATTAAATGGTCATCGACAATATTGGCCAGATGATAGGTGGGCATACCGTCGGATTTGTAAAGCACCTTGTCATCGAGCAGGGAACTGTTGAAATGTACCTCTCCCCGAATGATATCGTTTAAAAGAAGGTCTTCGTTTTCCGGCATCTTGAAGCGGATCACATAGTGAGCTCCCGCTTCCAGTAAACTGTTTACTTCGTCGGCATCCATGTGGAGCGAATTTTTCAGCTCTTTTCTGCTCAGGGCATTGTATATAAATGTTTCTCCGCGCCCTTCGCATGCCTTGCGTTGGGCGTCCAGTTCTTCAGCCGTGTCGAAAGAGTAATAGGCATTTCCCGATTCGATAAGCTGTAAGGCATATTTTTTATAGAGTTCTTTTCGTTCACTTTGCCGATAAGGGCCGTATTCACCTCCCACGCCTACGCCTTCATCTACGGTAAGCCCGCACCATTTCAACGATTCTATAATATATTCTTCCGCTCCCGGCACATAGCGGGTTTGGTCGGTATCTTCAATTCTTAATAAGAAATCTCCGCCGTGGTGGCGTGCAAACAGATAATTGAACAGTGCAGTTCTGACTCCTCCTAAATGAAGAGCACCCGTCGGACTTGGGGCAAATCTTACTCTGACTTTTCTTTCCATTTCTGATTTATGGTTTAAATTTACGATTTTTGGCCGGCTATAATGTTACCGAACAATTCTTTGGCGTATTCGATTGCCTTTTTGATCGCCGTATCTTTTGATGTGATGTTACTCAAAATAGGCTCGGCATGATTGAATTGGTTATCAGGATCATCTGTCAGCAGATAGACCGTGTATTTGCCGTTTTTCCCATTTTTGGTTTTACTAACCAGCCCGAACCATACATCGATAGCCTGGTTCTCAATGTATATGGTACGTTTTACTTTATACATCGTGTTTGTATTTAATTTTATTGGGGTTTGTCAGAAGTTTTTGTTTTTGTTTTTCTCAAAGTTGAGTAGAGTGACAACCACAATCAAACAAGCCATAGCGGCAATATTGATATAGACCGGAGTGCGGTCGGCCGGAGGCGGGGTTGTATAAAGTGAAAAGGCACTCGATATCATAATCAAAAATGCCGTGAGCATAATTAATAGCTTTACTGCTTTCATATTGGCTTGCGAATTGTGTTTTAATTATATTATTTTTGATTTCTTCGCCTTTGTTGTATAAGGTTTTATAAATTTAAGCTATTTTTAACCGGATTCGCGTATATTTCCAGATAAATATTGTTCAGCATGGACAGGTTTCCGTTCAGTTTATCTATTTTTTGAGTCATGACGCGGATAAAATTTTCTTTTTCTTCCTGTGTGTAGTATGGAGAGAATTTAGTAACGGAATGAAGCAGGTCGTAAGCGATGTAATTATTCGGCCACAGTTTGAAATTTTTATGGATTTTCCGGTCGATGGCTTGTGCCAAGGCTTCGATTCGTTCTCCATTGGAGGGAAGTTTGCCGATTTCTTCTAATTCCTCCGCTTCCAGGCGGTCTATGTGGAAATGTACTCTGCCTTTATAGTCGCTTAGCCCGGTGAGCATGCTATTCATATCGGTTTCCGGGGTTTTAACGTATTCTCCCAGAGTTTTCGTATATAATTCTTCCGTTTTAAGAGCATCGCAAGGCTCCCATTCATAAGAAATGGAAAGTGGCATGATATGCAGATCGCTGAAATTTTGTATGAAATCTTTATTTCCGCTCATTTTCAGCATTTTCAACAAACTGGGCTGCGTCCGGTCGTCCCCGTTTTTCGTTCTGCCTTCCCGTTGTGCGATCCATACGGAATACTCGTTCTGCTCGACCACCTGATGAATGTATCGGGAACGAATTGCCGAACTGCTCAACATTTCGCGGACCGTTATGTCGCGTTCGATCACAAAGCAGGAATCCAATTTAACTAAGTCGGTAACCCATTCATTTATCAGTAGGTTACTGCCGATAGCCGCTTGTGTGTATTTGTTGCCGCTTTGCTGTAGCAGTACGTTCAATATGGCTGAATCGAGGATAATGTCCCGGTGATCGGACATAAATAAATAAGAAGTATCGGGTTTCACTTGTTCCAGCCCTGAGCTTGTTACTCCGTCGGTGGTGGAAGATATAATCAGCTTTATAGCCGGTACAAAAAAACGCTTTTGAAATTCCTCCCTTGTTTTAATTCCTTCTAAGGCTTTTATAATCAAGTCTTTCTCCATTCCGGTCAGGCGGGAAAACAAGGTCATGAATTCTGAAGATTGGCAAAGCCGTTTCACTGCAGCCTCTACTTCATCGCCATAATAGGGTCTGATACTATCAAATTCGGAATCCGCTGTCATGATTTTTGTTTATCTGTATTTGGACACAAAGATAAGATAAATAGTTTATAAACTTCGTATCAGAGGGATAAAGTATCCCGGAATGATTTTCGGTTTCACACCGTCCGGCCGGGATAGGCTTTTAAAGCGACGGAAAGTATTTCCATACATTTTTGCAAATCGCTGATGTTTAAAACATAGGCTATCCTGACTTCTTGCTTGCCCGATCCCGGTGTGTGATAAAAGCCGCTGGCCGGAGCGAGCATAACCGTTTCACCGTTGTGGTCGAATTTTTCCAGCAACCATTGGCAAAATGTGTCCGCATCATCTACCGGAAGGTGCACCACCGAGTAAAATGCCCCTTGGGGGCGCGGACATACCACTCCGGGCATCCGGTTTAGTGCATCGACCATGAAATCACGGCGACGTGTATATTCCTGGTGTACGTTTCGGAAGTATTCGTCGGTTGTGTCGAGAGAGGCTTCGGCTACAATTTGCCCCAATGCGGGCGGGCACAAACGCGCCATTCCGAGTTTTAAGGCGACAGAGAGAAGCTCCCTGTTGCGGGAGATCAGAGCACCTACCCGGATTCCACATTCGCTATAACGTTTCGACATGGAGTCGAAAAGGATAGTATTTTGTTCGATATCTTTCAGATTCATAACGGAATAATGGAGTGCTCCATCATATACATAACGGCGGTACACCTCGTCCGAATATAAGTAAAGATTATATTTTTTTACAATATTCGCCAATTTTTCAAGTTCTTTTTGAGAATATAAATATCCTGTAGGATTATTAGGATTTACGATAACAATGCCTTTGGTACGTGGCGTAATTTGTTTTTCAAACTCGCTGATGGGCGGTAAAGCGAAGTTGTCCTCGATTCGTGCCGTGACTGTTTTCACTTTTGCCCCTGCCAGGATCGCAAAAGCGGCATAATTCGCATAAAAAGGTTCCGGTATGATGATTTCATCCCCTTCGTTCAAGGTGCTCATAAAAGCGAAAAGTATGGCTTCAGACCCTCCTGTGGTAATCAGTATATCGTCTTCCCGGATAGGAATATCTAAATTCTGGTAATAATTGGCCAGTTTTTGGCGAAGAGAGTAATTACCCGCAGATTCGGTGTAAGCGATTACTTTTAGTTTTATTTCTTTTAAAGCTTGCAGGGCAATGGGAGGCGTTTCAATGTCCGGTTGCCCGATGTTGAGATGATATACTTTTATGCCTCTGGCTTTCGCCTGATCGGCGTAGGGAACGAGCTTACGTATGGGAGAAGCGGGTAGGGCTTTGCCTTTTTCTGAAATTTGCAGCATAAAATACAATTTTAAATTTGTAACTACGAGGTATAAAAATTATACGGGAAAACCGTAGAATCTGTTTACGGTAAACAAGTTACAAAAAAAATTGATTTTCCGGTCATCCGGCGATGGTTTTCAGCCGTTCCAGGTCGAGTAATTTGATTTTTCGGCCGACAGACTCCACCAATCCTTCGTTTTTATATTCCGATAGCAGGCGGATTACGGTTTCTGTGGCTGTGCCGACAAAATTTCCCAAATCTTCCCGTGTGAGGCTTAATTTTAATGTCCCGTCGTTTTCCAGCCCGAAATCATCTGCCAGCATCACCAGGATTTCGGCAAGGCGTTTTTTAACGGACTTTTGGGCGATATCCCGGATATAACGATTAGATTCCCCTAACTCTTTACAGGTAATCTGTATCATTTCATAGGCGAAACCCGGATTACTTTTGAGCAGTTCGAGCAAAGCCGTCCCTGAGAGGTAGCAAAGAATCGTGTCGGAAAGTGTTTTTACCGAAGTACAGGCCGGTTCGCGGCTAATGACGGAACGGAAGCCGAAAAGATCGCCGGCTTGTTCGAATTTGATGATCTGTTCTTTTCCTTCCCGCCCGGTTTGATAGATTTTCAGGATACCGCTGTAAATGAAATAGCATCCTTTCATTTTGGTGCCTTCCTCGTAAATGACGCTTCCTTTTTTATAAAATTTGGCTGGAGAGGAAAGGAGTAAACGATCTAATTCTTCGGTGGAAAGATCTGTGAACCTGATCCTTAATTTTTCCCGGCATTGAGCCGTATCCGGCAGGATGATCATTGCAGCCATAGCCCATTCAGTTTTCAAGTTGAAGCAGTTGCCGAATGTTCCGGGCGATTGCCGCCTCGTCATATCCACATTCCGCATATAATTCTTTCTGTGTTCCGTGTTCAACGAACCGATCGGGGATTCCCAGCCGGATAACGGTGGCTGTGTAATGGTGGTCGGACATAAATTCGACTACGGCGCTTCCCAATCCCCCTGTAATTGTTCCGTCTTCCAGCGTTATGATTCTTCGGAATTTTTTAAAAATGTCGTGTAGTAATACTTCGTCGATTGGTTTTAAAAAACGCATGTCGTAAAGGGCGACGAGATTCTTATCGAATGTCGAAATGGCCTGCTTCGCATTATTACCGATGCTACCGATAGATATAACGGCCACTTTTTCCCCCTCGATCAGGCAACGTCCCTTGCCGATTTCCAATTCCCGGAACGGGGTATGCCAATTTTCCAGAAAACCGTGTCCTTTCGGATAACGGATGGAAAAAGGTCCTTTGTCCGGGAGCTGTGCGGTGTACATCATGTTGCGCAACTCTTCTTCATCGAAAGGAGCTGCGATGGTAAGGTTGGGGATGCAGCGCAGATAGGCCAGGTCATAAGCTCCGTGGTGAGTGGCTCCGTCTGATCCGACAAAGCCGGCCCGGTCGAGGCAAAATATCACATTTAAGCCTTGTAACGCTACGTCGTGTATAATCTGATCGTAGGCGCGTTGCATGAACGAAGAGTAGATGTTGCAAAAGGGAACGAATCCTTTGGCTGCTAATCCTGCCGAGAAAGTTACCGCATGCTGTTCGGCGATCCCGACATCGAAGCATCTATCCGGCATTTCGTGCATCATGATATTGAGGGAACATCCCGTAGGCATAGCAGGGGTGATTCCGATGATTTTCGGATTACTCTTCGCCAGCTCCAGTATTGAGTTTCCAAAAACATCCTGAAATTTTAAAAACCGGGTAGGATCTGTTTCTTTTATCCGCTCCCCGGTTTCCTTATTGAACTTGCCGGGGGCATGCCAGACGGTTTGATCGGTTTCCGCTTGTTTAAAACCTTTTCCTTTTACCGTGATGCAGTGCAAAACTTTTGGACCGGGAATGTTTTTCAGGTCGCGTAGCACTTTGATGAGGTGGTTGATATCATGGCCGTCCACCGGACCGAAATACCGCAACCCCATCGCTTCAAAAAGATTGCTGCGTTTTAATAGCATCGATTTGATGCTATTGTCAATGTTTTGGATAAAACTCCGCATGCCCGGACTGATACGGTTGAGCTTGCCGAGAATGTTCCAAACGTCGCCTTTGATTTTATTGTAAGTTTTCGAAGTGCTGATATCCAGCAGATATTCGTTTAATCCCCCGACATTGGGATCGATTGCCATATTATTATCGTTGAGGATAATAAGCAGGTTCGAATCATAAACACCCGCGTTGTTCAATGCTTCGAAAGCCAGGCCTCCCGTCATGGAGCCGTCGCCGATCACGGCCACCGATAGCCTGTCGGTTTCCCCCTGGAGTTTGGCTGCAATGGCCATACCGAGGGCCGCGGAAATGGAAGTGGACGAATGTCCCGTACCGAATGAATCATAAGGGCTTTCCGTCATTCTGGGGAAACCGCTGATTCCTTTGTAAAGGCGTTTGGTTTTAAATGAATCTTTACGCCCGGTCAGGATTTTATGGGCATACGACTGATGCCCCACGTCCCAGATCAGGTTATCGTAGGGCGTGTTCATGACGTAATGAAGTGCTACGGTTAGTTCGATGACTCCTAAACTCGAGCCGAGATGCCCCGGATTTTCAGCGCAATCGTCGATAATTTTCCGACGAAGTTCCTGGCATAAGTCGATCAAAGAATCTTCCGGTACTTTTTTTAGGTCTTCAGGAGTGTTTATGCTTTCAAGAATACTCATGAATCGAATGTACTAATTTTGACTTGGTGCATCAATACACCAAAGTCCCGATCGGTTCTCCCTGCATTAGCTTTTTTAGGTTTCCTTCGACATCCATGTTAAAAACGACGATGGGCAGGTTGTTTTCTTTACACATGGTGGTGGCAGTCAGATCCATGACTTTTAAACCTTTATTATAAATTTCGTCGTAGGTAATTTTATCGAATTTCGTTGCTGAAGGATCTTTTTCCGGATCGGCGGTGTAAATGCCGTTTACCCTGGTTCCTTTCAACATGGCATCTGCTTCGATTTCTATGGCGCGGAGGCTACTGCCCGTATCGGTGGTGAAATAGGGATTCCCGGTTCCTGCGCTGAAAATGGTAACATAACCACTTTCCAAATATTCTACGGCCTTGGCTTTGGAATAAAATTCTCCTATCGGTTCCATCCGAATAGCAGTCAAGACTTTGTTTTTGCAGTTTTCGTTGTCTAATGCCGAACTTAAAGCTAAGCTATTGATTACGGTGGCAAGCATACCCATACTATCCCCTTTTACCCGGTCGAATCCTTTGTTCGTGCCGCTTAATCCCCGGAAAATATTACCGCCTCCAATGACGATACCTACCTGTATCCCCAAATCGGCAATTTCCCTGATTTGTCTGGCATAACTTTCTACTCTGGTTACATCGATACCGTATTTTTGAGCACCCATTAACGATTCTCCACTCAGTTTCAGTAAGATACGCTTATATTTCATCTTGTATTAAATTTAATTTCCTCAACAAAATTATGTTGTTCAAGTTGTAAATAATTTACAGTAAATAGAGAATATATCACTTTCTGCAAAAGTAGAACAAAGCTAATCAATTTTACGGAATCAGACGAGAAGTTTTTTAAAATATTCAGAATCCCGGTCTGTCCGGATCTTCTTTACCTGTAAAAAGCTATTTTTAGGAAAGGAGATATATGAACTTTTTTGTAAGTGTCCATTCCGGAAAAATATTTTCTGTTTTAAACTTCTGTCGATAGGTTGTTTTCGGCAATTTCATAATTGATATAGCGCTTTTTCATCCAGCGATAAGCAAAACAGTCTTTTAGCGGCGCAACAAGGCGATTGCGTAAATTGTATTTTGATTTTCCTGCCATTCGCCTAAAGTGGCGCACAGGTATTTGTTTCACTTTTCCGTTTTGTAATAAAATCAAGGCAGGTAGAAAGCGGTGCATACCTGTGAAAAAAGGAATCCGTTTAGCATTTTCGGTGTGCATGATTTTTAAAGGGCATCCGGTATCTTTCACTCCGTCGTGCGTCATGGAACGGCGGAACCCGTTCGCTATGCGTGAAGACATATTTTTGACGAAACTGTCCTTTCTTCCGCTTCGGATTCCCATCACCAGTTGGTAGTTTTCCACATCCTCCAGTAAGAGGTTGAAATCTTCGGGCGAGGTTTGTAAATCGGCATCGATATAGCCTACATATTTCGATTGCGTGTAATCGATCCCTGCTTTCAGGGCTGCACTCAGGCCGCTATTCCGGGTTAATCCGAGATAGAAAAAATCGGAGTGCTGCCGGCATATTTCCTTGATTAGTACGGGACTGCTGTCTTTTGAGCCGTCATCGACAAACAGAACGCAGGAAGGAACTTCGGCAATTTGCAAAAAATGGGCCAGCTCTTTTTCTAAACGGAGCATATTTCCTTCTTCATTGAATACCGGCACAATAATTGTCAAAAGGTATGAGCTTGTTTTATTCATAGGGTTGAGTTTAGTGTATCGTTCATTTGCGAATAATGTGTCAATTTTATATAAAATTAACCCTGAGCATTGGTGTATTCAGGAATTTCTTTTTTACTCCGGTAGAGCAGATAAATGTTCCGGCCATAAGCAATTATACCCGTGGATTGTCCTAAAATCAATACGGGATCGCGGCGTATGAAAGCATAAGAAACAATAAGCAAGGCTCCGGTAAGGCTGATGATCCAAAAGCCTAAGGGAAGCAGCGACTCCTGTTTCCGGTAAGAGTAAAACCATTGGTAAACGAAGCGTAAGGTAAAAATAACCTGTCCGAGACTGCCGAAAACAATCAATCCGGGTGAAATATCGGCATTGTTAAAAAACTGCCCGATAAAATTTTGTTGCCGGGAGAGAACGTAACTGACCGCAAGCACGGGAGTGAGTAAAAATAAGTACCGGATAAAAGCGGGAATCCTCTTCCAGCTCTTTTTTTGATCGAGATTCCAAATGTAAATATAATAAGAAATAAATTGTCCGAGAAGGATTGCAAAATCGTTTCTGAGCCAACCATAAATAAATAAAAGATAAGCTCCGACTAAACTGAGTTTCCAAAAAATGGAAGGTGAAACCACTTTTTTAGCTCTCTCGGAGAGTATCCATTGCAATAATATCCGGGCAGAGAAACAAATTTGTGCTAAAAAACCGATAATGAATATCATGAAATTATTTATTTAAATAAAGAAATAGGTAAAAACTTCAAAAGAGCTTATAGGTATCTAGGGTCTGCAAGATGTATTCATGATGATTGGAGC
>UQTM01000068.1 GCA_900544025.1 uncultured Odoribacter sp. | reverse complement strand
GCCCGCCTATATCCCGCAAAAACAGGCCATAATCTATCGGATTATATACCGGTCTGAAACTCCAATCATGAGGCATTATCTCATTTAAAGAAGCATCGAACATCTCGGTCATAAAGCGTGCCGAAGCAGGCTTCCCCGATGCATCCTTCACTGTAAAGCTCCAAGACTCTTGACTGCCCGGAACTGTTCTGTCCCGGAAAGTAGAAGTCGTTATCGACAATTTCATATCCGGCTTTTTCCGATGTATATTTATCACAGAGTTATAAGAACATCCTTCTTTTATAAAAGATACGAAAAGCTTAAGACGATCACCATATTCCGGTTTATATAAAACAGGGAATCGGTAATTTTTATCCGATATTTTTACTCTCCGGGAGTCTACCAACCGAAATCCATCATATAAATTATACAAAACGTATGCCTGCTTGATAGAAGTCCCGTATATGACATCGACAGACTCTCCGTCCGAAACTTGATACAAATCTTCAGGAACCCATTCATACGTTTTTATCGGAGGCTTTTTATCTTGCATACTATATAAAGCAAAATCGGCATTTCTGATAACCAAGTTTCCATTAGTATCCGTCACCTGAAGTACAAGACGGTATATGCCCGAAGGCAATTTTTTCCAACTTCCCAAAGCAGGAATATTATCCGACACGAAACTCTTTTCTTCTACCTGCATCCGCACTTTCAACGAATCGGCACTTATAATATCATGCTTCGATATAGGATTTTCCAAACCATACATCGAATATAATATATACTTACATTTTACCGAAACCGGCATCCCTGCCATATTCGTTATCCTGAACTTGACCGGATTGGGCGCATTCTTGTCAATCATTTCGGGAACTTCCATCTGCACCGACAACGGACTTTCTCCCACCGTCACCCAATAAGATTGAGATTGCGTTTCACCATTAGCAGATGTTACATTTACATCAATCCTGAATCGATAAAAAGTTCCGGTTTTCAACGCATCCTTATCGCTTTTCCGAGCAACAAATCGGAGAGTAAACTCACCGTCTTCTCCTGTAAACAATTCCCCTTGAGCTATCTGTTCACCCTTATTTCTCCACCAACTGTTCGCAAGACGTTGCACCGTATAAGAAACATCCGCTCCCGAAACAGGAACTCCCGAAAAGCTGATGACTTTGCCGTTAACCGAGACCACCTGCCCTAAAGATACGGCATCTTTTACCGGCTCGAATAAAATACGGAAAGTGGGTCTTTTATATTCCGACACTTGTACAGATAAACTTTCGTTACGACCTTCTACCCTAATCCGGCAATATCCGTTTACCATATCCGAGGGAAGCACGAAAGATCCGGTAAACGAACCGAACGAGTCGCCTTGAACCGTACAACGAGCAATATCTTTACCTTGAGCCGAAAGAACGACTGTATAACGTCCGTCAGGCACGACTGTCCCGACTTTTTCTCCCACCCGATAATCAATTCCGGAAAAATAAAGTGTCTGTCCGGGACGATAAACAGAACGGTCGGTAAAGAGAGAAATCATTTCACGTTCCGTATCCGCATCACCGTTCCAATATCCGTATCTCAAGTTCTGAAGCGGATAATAAACATCATTCTTCATTTCGGGTTTAAAATACATTACCGTATCTTTCTCACCCAAACGAACCAAACCCAAACGATCTGCCTTTACCGTATTCACATAAGAATCCTCAGAATCTGAACGAAACAATTTTACCGGAATCCCGGATAACGGTTTTCCGCTTTTAGAATCAGTCAAGATAACGAGCGTTTCTTTTTCTGTCGGAGCTAAAGTCGCCGCGTAGATGCGGGAAACATAAAAACCGATTTTTCCAAGATCAGCTTTCTCTTCCGAAAAAAATCTCAAGAAATACTCTCCGTTATTCAGTGCCGGAAGAACACATTTCCCGGTACGATCTGCCAAACTCAACGTATCACTCAAATGCAAAGTATCTGCAAATTGCAGTATGCTGTCATTACCCTCCGTACGATACAACGTCAAATAAAGTTGCTTGATATTCTTATACTCAAAAGAGAGTGTATGCGGTTCTCCCGGATATAAAACCTGACCCATATTCAGATTGAAGCTATACGCCGTCAATTGATCTCGTTCAGATTTAAGACAATCCAAACGGGGATATTCCGGGAAACGGGAAATCAACCGATCAGATAACTTTACCAGATAGGCTTTGGTTTCGGGAGATGTATTCCATATCCGACTATAATAATCCAATAAATCTATCGCTATTTCTACCGAATAAGGACTATCCTTATAAACATTCAGCAGATTCTCTAATTTTTGAGGGTATTCAACCCCGGAGTTGTTATCTTGTAAAAACGCCAACCGTTTCAAATCAGCTATAAGGTAAGAAGGTGATTCCGGATCGGAAAATCTCAACAACAACTGATACACGGCAATTACCTGATGTCTCAACTGATATTTCTCAGGGAAATACGGATAGTTCACAAAATCCGCCGCCGGCATATTCAATTCTTTCAACAAAGGCTCTTCAAGAATAAGAGGAAGCACCGAATTCGACAATAATCCCTCATATATATCTATTGCACGGTACGCCAAAAAGTCGAGCATGGTTGGGGTCAATATTTCCCAATCTTTATCGGTATCCAGAGCTTCCTTATAAATCTGAGTAGAAGTTTTATGTAAAATTTCTGCCGGTTTGACGGAAGACTGCAACAGATCGGATATCTTTCTTACAAAAGCTGCTCTATCCCATTCATCGATCTTCGCAAGATCGGGAGCTACATCTGTCGGAACACCATTCTCCAATATCCCCCGAGTATCCTCATAATAATCAAAGATCATCTGAGCCTCAATAGAGCTGAGCACAGCACGTTGCACCGAATCGGTAGAAGACTCCCTCAAATGTTCGGCAAACCGTATCAACGAAGGAAAACTATCTTGTGAAATCAGTAACTGATAATGCACATATTCGAGCAGATACTTTGCTATCAAAGGATTATTCTCTTCTTGTATCGCATTCTTCAAATTCTCATCAGCTTCAACCAAAGCCGTACGCGGTTTCGCCGTTTTGTCCCGCATAGCAACAACCTCATTTTTCGTAATCCCCTGAGAGAAAACTGTGCATATCCCCCCGATTACCCATAAAAAAACAAGAATAAACTTTTTCATAATACATTGCCCTCCTAACCTATCTGTCATACTACAAATATAATAACTAAAAGGTAACCGTTAATTAAGAAAAGCCAAAAGATAATTATAAAACATTAACTATATTATCCTACTCATTACCGAATACATGTCTGAAAATATTCAGAATATATAATTTCTTATCGAAAAAATTAGAAACTATCCGATTTTACACAGATCATATTAGAGAGTTTTTTCGAGTGTATATTTTTGTCTTACTACTCAACAGCGCTAATATAATAAATTATTATTTGAGTAATTCCGAACAAAAAGAAAGAGTTTTTCTTATTCTCTACTTATTATATAACGCAGCATTTTATATCTTTGTAAACAAAGATAAAACTAATGTATACCCCCCAAAACAAAAAAATGGCTGACAAACATGGACTCAAATAGATATGGAATTGTAGAAACTTACCAATACAGAAAAGAAACAGAACGTTACTCTCGTTCTGTCTCTATGTGTGAGATCATTGATAATGACTATAATCTGAATATATCTCGTTACGTAAATATAGCCAAAGAAGAAATCCCCGTTAACTTGGCTGAAGTTCACAAACAACTAAAAAAATAGAAGAAGATATTAAGATTGCCAAAGCCAAACATAATCGTTTTTTAGAAGAACTGGGACTACCTCCGATTCAATAAACGCAATAATAACGTGAACAATGATGAACAGAATAATCCTCATAGGCAATGGTTTTGATTTAGCACACGGACTTCCGACCAGATACAAAGATTTTATCGATTGGTATTGGGAACGATGGTTTAAGACATTAAGAAAAAGCTTCAAAAATACGGAATCCGACGAATTGTGCTCGTTCACGTTAAGAGACGAGCTTTTTAAATGGAATAATTTTATTCAGAGGGAAATATCAATTTTAAATCCGCCAAAAGGAAAAAATGTTATCGATTGTATAAAAAATAAACCTAATTATTATATAGTTAAACAGACTCCTTTTATGGAAAAAGTGTGTCGGTCCATCGACACTAAAGGATGGGTGGATATAGAAAACGAATTTTACAACATTTTGAGATCATTTGCTCAAAATGAATGTCCCCAAGGATACGATACTCCTGAAAAATTAAATAGCGAATTAGAACTCATCAAATCATTGCTAATAGAATACTTAGTCGAAATTCAAAATAATCAATTAAATAATAACAATAATATTTATCCTGAAATAGAAAATATAATTACCGAACCTTTTGATGCAAAAGACATTTCTATCGAAGGGGCTTCTAAGTTTTATAAAGAGTCGCAAGATATAAAACTGAATGAATGTAAACCAAGTCAAATAATGCTCTTGAATTTCAACTATACAAAAACTGCAGATATCAACACTAGCACGACTTCAAATTTCATTATAAATCACATTCACGGAGAACTAACACATCCTCAAAGTATAATTTTCGGCTACGGAGATGAATTAGATGACGATTATAAAGATCTACTCAAACTTAACGATAATACTTTTTTAAAAAACATCAAATCAATACGATACTTAGAATCTGACCGTTACCGGAAACTCCTTGAGTTTATCGAACATACCCCATACCAAGTATATATCATGGGGCACTCTTGCGGAAATTCAGACCGAACATTACTTAACACATTATTCGAACACAAAAATTGTATATCTATAAAACCTCTCTACTACCAAAAGGCTAATGGATCGGACAATTATCTGGAAATTGTTCAAAATATAAGTAGAAATTTCACCAATATGAAATTAATGAGAGATAGGGTTGTCAACAAAGAGTTTTGCAAACCATTACCACAAAAGGAACAGAAAATCAAATAACCACTCCTAAAAAATATATTCAACTTTATTATAAAAAAACTCTGACTCTCTACAGAATCAGAGCTTTTTCTTGCGCGGTGCGGACGGGACTCGAACCCGCGACCCCATGCGTGACAGGCATGTATTCTAACCAGCTGAACTACCACACCAAAATGTTTGTTTGCATCGAACGACCGTCGTTGTTCTCAATTGCGAGTGCAAATGTAGAATGTTTTTTTGAACCTGCAAATGTTTTGTTGCAAAAAAATGAGTGTTTAAAATTTTTCGATAGGATATACAGGGAGGGTGTAAAATGTAAGTGGGTTAGAAATAATGAGTTGTCGTGTGAGGAAGGAAGAGAGGTCTGTTTGGAAAAATATTTGACCGGAAAAATATGCCGATTTAACTTTTTAATTAACTTTGACCTCGGTAAGCGATATTAAAAATTATTTAATCAATTTTAGAGATATGAATGTACCAGCAGAATTAAAGTACACTAAAGAGCACGAATGGATTCGTGTGGAGGGTGATGAAGCCGTAGTAGGGATTACCGATTATGCGCAGAGCCAGTTAGGGGATATTGTTTTCGTTGAGTGTGAAACCGTGGGAGACGATCTGGATGCGGGAGACACTTTCGGAACGATCGAAGCTGTTAAGACAGTTTCAGACCTTTATTTGCCTGTTGGCGGTGAGGTGCTGGAGTTCAATTCCGCATTGGAAGACGAGCCGGAATTGGTGAATAAAGATCCGTACGGAGCCGGCTGGATTGTAAAGGTTAAGGTAGCGAATGCTGCGGAACTCGATGAATTGTTAAGCGCAGAGGCTTATCAGGCTCTTATTTAATTCGAAGAATCGAAAGGCTGTATGAAACCTAAGTAGGTGGATTACAGCTTTTTTTGTTTGAAACAGGGAGGCTTTGTTATTTTTTTAATATTCTTGTGTATTCTAAATTTAATTTTTACATTTGAAGGGTCGTGGAGAGTGAAATATGCAGTTAAAAATTAATCATATAATCTGAATCAAATGACTCTTATAAAATCTATTTCCGGTATTCGCGGAACAGTAGGAGGCCGTCCCGGTGATAACCTTACTCCGCTGGACATTGTAAAGTTTGTATCTGCTTATGCTACCTGGCTGAAAATCGGAGCCGGGAAAACGAAAGCACGTATCGTGCTGGGACGTGACGCCCGTATATCGGGCGATATGTATGCCAAGCTGGTTTCTGCGACGCTGTCGGGATTAGGGCATGATGTGATCAATATCGGACTGGCTACTACGCCGACGACGGAGATCGCCGTGACTGCCGAGAAAGCGGACGGAGGTATTATCTTGACGGCGAGCCACAATCCGAAGCAGTGGAATGCTTTGAAGCTATTGAACAACCGGGGGGAATTCCTGTCGGCCGACGATGGTGCACAGGTTTTGGCGCTTGCTGAAAAAGAAGATTTTGAATATGCCGAAGTAGATGATCTGGGAGAGGTTGTAGAGAAAGATTATACCCAATATCATATCGACGAGGTGCTGGGCTTAAAGCTGGTGAACCGCGATGCTATTGCGAAAGCCGGACTGAAAGTGGTGGTGGATGCCGTCAATTCGGTCGGGGGAGTGGTTATCCCTCAGTTGTTAAAGGCTTTGGGAGTGAAAGAGGTGATTGAATTGAACTGTGAGCCGACGGGTAAGTTTGCCCATAATCCGGAGCCTATCCCTGAAAACCTGACACAGATTTCAGAGAAAATGAAAGAGTGTAAGGCCGATCTGGGCATTGTAGTCGATCCGGATGTGGATCGTCTGGCATTGATCAGCGAGAACGGCGAAATGTTCGGGGAAGAATATACGTTGGTGGCTGTGGCCGATTACGTATTGAAACACACTCCGGGAAATACGGTTTCCAATTTGTCGTCGTCCCGTGCGTTGAAGGATATTACAGAGGCTTACGGACAACAATATAATGCTGCGGCAGTGGGAGAAGTGAATGTAGTGGCTAAGATGAAAGCAACAAACACGGTGATCGGCGGCGAAGGCAACGGCGGAGTGATCTATCCGGAAAGCCATTACGGACGCGATGCCCTGGTGGGTGTGGGTTTGTTCCTGTCGCACTATGTGGCCGAAGGTAAAAAAATGACCGAATTGAAGAAGAAGTATCCGCAGTATTTTATTTCGAAAAATAAAATTACCTTATCTCCGGAAATGAATGTGGATAAGATTCTGGAAGGGTTGAAAGCCAAGTATTCCAAAGAGAAGGTGACGGATATCGACGGTGTAAAGATCGATTTCGCTCATGGCTGGGTACATTTGCGGAAGTCGAATACAGAGCCGATTATCCGTATCTATTCGGAAGCTAAGGACGAGGCTGCCGCCAATGCGCTGGCCGAAGAGGTGATCGCCACGGCGAAGAGCTTGTTTTGATAGAAGCGTTCTTTAAATAAATGAATTGGTGGGATTGTAAAGTCCCACCAATTTTTTTATAGCATTTGTTTTCAGAATTATTCTTTGGTGCATTGGAAACAATCATTTTTAAGTCATCGCATTGAAGGCTTTGTTTATTGCCCGGCTTTCTCCTGGCTTTTCGTTAGTCTATCGATTTCTTTTTCAATCGGAATAGACGACCCCGTATTAATCGAAAGATAACCGATATTTTATGGTATATACTGTAAGGAAATGAGTGAGCCTTGGGCATTAAATATAAAATATTTTTAAATATTGTTTAAATCGATTTTTATGATTATATTTGATTTATGTAAATATTACTAATCAAAAAAATGTTTTCATGAAAAAGATGAATCATTTCCTATCGGTATTGTTTTTATTAAGCATAACAATGATTTCCTGTGAAAAATTGCAGGAGATAGAATCCTTCAAGACAGATGTTACCACAACAGATATCGATGATTCCGGACCTACTTATTTCCGACTCGATATCGAGGGTGGAAATTATTCGGTAGGGATTATTGACAGATTAGTATATCCTGAGAGAGTAACGATCGTGACGAAGGACATGTGTCCTTTTATTTATTATTATACCATTCCGGAAGGTGTAACACCTAAGGATGAAGATATTGAAGTGATTGCAACAAACTCATCCATGCCGCATATTATGGGATTTCGGGATGAATACGGTAGTTATGCTCATACGCAAACTTATCATTATGCTGTATTTTGGAATGGTTCTATAGACATCACAGCATTATTTGAAGAAAATTGGAGAGCCGGTAGTAAATTGCCGAAAGGTGCGGACGACGGTGAGTATGGAAGCGGATCTGCGGCTAAAATGGTTAAAGTTGATATAAGCATGCAACGAATAGGACATGTTTTTACATTAAAAGCCAATTATACGGATCACAATAAAAATTTGCAAGCGACTGATATTTTTATGTTTACAACACTTAATGTTTTGGCAGGTTCAACGCTGACGATAGAAGCATGGAGCAATTCTGAATACGGAGGAGAATTGATATTTGATGTCAATGGCAGCGAGCAAAAAATGAAATTTAGGGGTTTTGGATATGAAAGACTGGATTTCTCTACGCCCAATGACGCTGATTATATGAAAATCTTTATAAAATGATTTTTCAGTGTGGCAAAATGTTGTTTATCTTTAATTCTTGAGGGTAGAAAATGAAAATTAATCTTTAATAATTGTGATTTATTATCTATTACGAAAAAAGCTATATGAAAGAGGAGAAAAATATATTTTTATGCTAAGTTGAATGTTCTTGTTGTCTCGAATAGTGATTTTGAAATTTATTGTAAGCCACTTGGAGAAATAGAATGTTCCCGTTGAATTCGATTTGAGCGAGTAAATCATGCGATGTATTAACGTAGTGATATGATTTACTTTTGGCAGATTGGGAACAACTCTTTCCCCGGATGGTTATTATAGAAGTAAAGTAAAAGCCCTGCTGTGTTGGCGGGGCTTTTATATGGGGTTACCGTCGGTACGGGGGCGGAGTTATTCCACATAGAGCACCAGTCCTTTGAGGTATTCGCCTTCGGGGTGGTAGATGCTGACGGGGTGGTCGGCGGGCTGGGTGAGCTGGTGGAGGATTTTCACTTTGCGGCCGGTGTTGGCTGCGGCTGTGAAAACGGTTTGGCGGAAAAGGTCTTTGGTCATGACCTGCGAGCAGGAGAAAGTGAAGATGATCCCTCCCGGCTTGATGACTTCGATGCCTTTCCGGTTTAGTTTTTTGTATCCCTGTATAGCGTTGTCGAGCACGTTTTGGTGTTTGGCGAACGCAGGGGGATCGAGGATGATGAGGTCGTATCGGTTATGTGATTTTTCCAGAAATTTGAAAGCCTCTTCTGCGAAGGCTTCGTGGCGCGGATCGCCGGGGAAATTGAGTTCCACATTGCGGTTGGCGAGTTCTATGGCACGGGCGGAGACATCGACGGAATGGACGGAGTTCGCTCCTCCACGCATGGCGTAGAAAGAAAAGCCTCCGGTATAGCAGAACATGTTCAGTACGCTTTTGCCTTTGGCGTATTTTTCGAGCAGGCTGCGGTTTTCGCGCTGGTCAATAAAGAATCCGGTTTTTTGCCCTTCGAGCCAATCGACATTGAATTTCAGGCCGTTCTCCAGGGCGACGAAGTTCCCCGGCGACGGGCGGATGTGGTGGGGGGATCCGTATAGGTAGCCGTTGTGCGGGTCGATGGGGGCTTTGAAGGGAAGGGTGGATTCCGATTTATCGTATATGGCGATGAGCTGCCCGCCCATTACTTCAAGGAGAGTCTCGGCTATGATTTCACGCTGGAGGTACATGCCTACGGAGTGGAATTGGGTGACGGCCACTCCGGCGTAGATGTCGATGACCAGTCCCGGCAGGTTGTCGCCTTCGCCGTGAACGAGACGGTAAACGTTGTTGTCCGGGTTTCCGATAAGCCCGACAGCCCGGCGCAGGGCGTAGGCCTGGGAAATCCGTTCTTTCCAGAAAGAGCGGTCGATTTCCTTTTCTTCAAAGGTGAGGATGCGTACGGCTATGGAGCCGATCTGGTAGTGCCCGGTGGCCATGTATTGATTTTGCGCGTTATAGACTTTTACAAGGTCGCCTTCCTGAATGTCGCCTTCGATGCGGGCTATCGCCCCGGAGAAAATCCAGGGGTGGTAGCGGAAAAGGGAACGGTCTTTTCCCGGTTTGAGTGTTATTTTGTTCATGTCC
The DNA here is from genome assembly GCA_900544025.1 of uncultured Odoribacter sp. Taxonomy (GTDB): domain Bacteria; phylum Bacteroidota; class Bacteroidia; order Bacteroidales; family Marinifilaceae; genus Odoribacter. Next base: position 7,268 of record UQTM01000068.1, on the reverse strand, counting down.
GTTTTTTCTGTGTTTGGGAAGGGACGACGCTGTGGGCGTGTTTTTTCCCTGTGGTTTACAAGTTTGCAAAAATAGATATTTTCTCTGTGCCGGGGCGAACTTTCGCGGTAAATAATCGTAATATTTTAAAGCTTGAGTTTTAACTGTTTAAAGTTTATCGGGTTATGAGACCTTTACGAATTTTGCATTTCCAGGGAGCTGGTTGTGGAATGGAGGTTTCAGGCGATTAATAAAATAAAAATGATGTACCTATGAAACCGGAGGAGAAGTATATTCTTGCATTAGATCAGGGAACGACGTCGTCGCGTGCCATTGTTTTTAACCGTCACGGTAAGGTGGTTGCGGTATCGCAGAAGCTTACGGAGCAATATTTCCCGCATGCGGGGTGGGTGGAACACGACCCGAATGAGATTTGGTATAGCCAGTCGTCGGTGGCTGCGGAGGTGATCGCGAAGGCGAATCTGACGGGGCTGGATATTGCCTGTATCGGGATTACGAATCAGCGGGAGACGACGGTTGTGTGGGACAGGGCTACTTCGCTGCCGGTGTACCGGGCGATTGTGTGGCAGGACAGGCGGACGGCGGATTATTGCAATATGCTGAAAGAGGAGGGGTATGCGGATATGATCCGGGAGAAGACGGGGTTGGTGATCGATGCTTATTTTTCGGCGACGAAGGTGAAGTGGATTCTGGATCATGTGCCGGGCGTGCGGGAACGGGCGGAGAACGGGGATTTGTGTTTCGGTACGGTGGATAGCTGGCTGGTGTGGAAGTTTACACACGGGCGGGTGCATGTGACGGATGCGACGAATGCGTCGCGGACGATGCTGTTCAATATCCATACGATGCAATGGGATAAGGATTTGTTGAAGCTGTTCGAGATCCCGGAGTCGATGCTGCCGGAGGTGAAGGGGAGCAGTGAGGTGTATTCGGAGACGGCCACGACGCTGTTTTCGACGAAAATTCCGATCAGCGGGATTGCGGGCGACCAGCAGGCGGCTTTGTTCGGGCAGTTGTGTACGGAGCCAGGCATGACGAAGACCACTTACGGGACGGGATGTTTTATGGTGATGAATACGGGGAAGAAGGTGGTGCATTCGTCGAATAGCTTGCTGAGCACGGTGGCCTGGAAGATCGGAGATGAGGTGACTTATGCGCTGGAAGGGAGTGTTTTTGTGGGAGGTGCAGCCATTCAATGGCTGCGGGACGGTTTAGGAGTGGTGAGGTCTGCTCCCGACAGCGAGCAATTGGCGGTTTCCGTCCCGGATAACGGAGGAGTGTATTTTGTTCCGGCTTTGACGGGGATGGGGGCTCCTTACTGGGATCAGTATGCAAGGGGTGCGATCCTGGGGATTACGCGGGGAACTACGCCTGCGCATTTGGCACGGGCTGCGCTGGAAGGGATCGCTTTTCAGGTGTATGATGTGTTGAAGGCTATGGAGCAGGACGTGAAGCGGAGTTCGAATGAGATGCGGGTGGACGGGGGAGCTGTGGCGAACGGTTTCCTGATGCAGTTTCAGAGCGATATTTGCCGGATGAAGGTGGTGCGCCCGAAGATTTTGGAAACGACGGCTTTAGGGGCTGCTTATTTTGCAGGCCTGGCAACGGGTTTTTGGAAGAATATGGAGGAGTTGTCCCAACAGCGGGAGGTGGATCAAGAGTTTGAGCCGAAGGCTACGCAGGAAGAGGTGGACGGTTTGTTGCGGATGTGGCATAAGGCGGTGGAGCGCGCTTTGGATTGGGCGGAGAAGTAGGATTTATGAATTTAAACAGAAAGGATTATGAGTCCGTTTTTTGCAGAGTTGATCGGTACGATGGTTATGATATTGCTGGGCGACGGGGTAGTTGCCAACGTGGTTTTGAACCGGACGAAAGGATTCGGTTCGGGCTGGATGGTGATTACAACGGCCTGGGCGCTTGCGGTGTTTGCCGGGGTGGTGATTGCCGGGCCTTTTAGCGGGGCTCACCTGAATCCGGCGATTACGCTGGCTTTTGCCGTGTCGGGGCAGTTTGCCTGGGGATCGGTGGTTCCGTATGTCGTCGCCCAGTTGCTGGGGGCGGCTATCGGGGCGGTGCTGGTGTGGCTGTTCTATTATGACCATTTCCGGGCAACGGAGCAGGCTGCGCCTAAACTGGGGGTGTTTTGCACCGTTCCGGAGATCCGGCACGACGGAGTGAATTTTCTGTGCGAACTGATCGGGACGTTTGTTCTGGTTTTCGTTGTGTTTTACATCAGCGGGGCTTCGCTGGGAGATGCGACGACCGATTTGCAGGTTCCTATCGGATTGGGCTCTGTGGGGGCGATTCCGGTGTCGTTTACCGTGTGGGTGATCGGGTTGTCGCTCGGCGGTACGACCGGATATGCGATCAATCCGGCGCGGGATTTCGCTCCCCGACTGATGCATGCCGTGCTGCCGATCGAGGGGAAAGGAGACAGCCAGTGGAGTTATGCCTGGATTCCGGTAGCCGGTCCCGTGGCGGGAGCGATGGTGGCGACGGGGTTATTTCTTATTTTTTCTTAATTTATGTTGTTTTTGTGAGCTGGTTTTTGTATATTGCGAGTATCAATTTTTTATTAATTGTTTTTCTATCATGAAATTAGAGGTTTTTGATTCTTCGAAGGATGCTTTAAGAGCGGTTTCCGATCATCTGGTAAAGGCGATCGAGAACAGTCACTTAAAGCCGTTCCATCTGGCTTTGTCGGGGGGTGATACGGCTCAATTGCTTTTCAAAGTGTGGACGGAGGAGTACCGGGAGAAGATCGACTGGGATGTCATCCGCTTTTTTTGGGTGGACGAACGTTGCGTATCGCCTGAGGACGACCAGAGTAATTATAAGCATGCGGAGGAATTGCTGTTTCGTCCGCTGGACATTTCACCGGAGCATGTTTTCCGTATTTACGGGGAGGCAGATCCGGAGCCGGAGGCCGGGCGCTATGCCGAGATTTTGAAATGGGAATTACCGGGGTATGCGACGTTGCCACGTTTCGATTGCATTATTTTAGGTATCGGTAGCGGCGGACATACGGCTTCTATTTTTCCGGAACGGATGGACTTGCTGACGGACGGACGGCCTTATGTGGTGTCGGAGCATCCGGATACGGGGCAGAAAAGGATCACGATGACGGGAAGCCTGATTTTGAAAGGGAAAACGATATTGATACCGGTGGTGGGATTAGCGAAAACGGATGTGTTGCGATATGTTATGGCCCATAATGAGGAAACTCCGGCAGGTTATATTTTGACACATGCCCCGCAGGCGACGTTGTTTACGAATGTGAAGCTGGATTGAGCGGGGGGAAGAGGCGGAATATTTCCGAATGCGGATTTCCGGTTTGTGTGATGAAAGGCTCGGTAAAGTTAAGGGAGTTGCGTGTTTTTAATGTGGAGGAAATAAAAATATTTTGTTTAAATGTACGGTATTCCTGATTTCGCTTACAGGAAAGTAAAGAAAAGAATTGTCGATTTCAGTTTTCCGGTGTTTAACGGGAGTGAAGGGGGGAAAGACCGGAAAATAAGGTAGTTTCATAATAAAAGAGAGTGTCCGGATTATCGCGGACACTCTCTTTTATTATTTAGTTTGCATTAAGGATTTCACGTGCTTTTTCTAAAATAGTGGTATCGTCGAGTACAACAACGCCACCGTTAGGTCCTTGTTCGAAATGGTATCCAACGGTCTTCCCTTCATCGTAATCATCCCCTCCGAAATAGTTTCGAACTGTCTGAACATCAATGCCCAATTCCGTGGCGATTTTTTGCATGCTTCCCGACGGCAACATGTCTTTGAGCCTTCTCAACTCATTGAAAGTAATCGTTGTAGTCATATCTCAAAAGTTTAATGGTTAATCGGTGGAATAAATGTAGGATTAAATTTCGAGATAAGCAAGTAAAACGTTTGCGTAAAATACATAAAATATTTAATAAAATGTATTGCAATGGTAATTTATTGATGTTCAAATATTTGTTGTCCGATGGCTTCCTGCCGGTATTTTTTATTTTTATACAGACATTCTTTTTCGTATTTTTGCATGATAAATAGATGATTAGGATGACGTTTAAGGATTTAAATATTAGCAAGCAGATTTTAATGGCTTTGGAAGAGGCCGGTTTCGAGGAGCCTACTCCGGTACAGACGGCAGTATTCCCGGTGATCCGTTCGGGGCGGGATGTGATCGGCATTGCGCAGACCGGTACGGGGAAAACGCTGGCTTATCTGATTCCCATTTTGATGAAGCTGGGGTATGCGCAGGGAAGGTATCCGAGAGCGCTGGTGGTGGTTCCGACGCGGGAATTGGTGGTGCAGGTGTGCGAGAGCGTGGAGTTGCTGACGGAGTACATGGATATTCGTTGTCTGGGAATTTACGGGGGCACTAATATCCGTACGCAGCAGGAGGCGGTATATGAAGGAGTGGATCTACTGGTTGCGACACCGGGGCGGTTTATGGATATTTATATGAACGGGATTATCCGCACGCAGTTGATCAGGACGGTGGTGGTGGACGAAGCCGACCGGTTGATGGATTTGGGATTTATTCCGCAGTTGCGCAGTATATTGGATGTGATTCCGGAAAAGCATCAGACGTTGCTGTTTTCGGCTACCTTTTCGCCGACGGTGGCTAAGCTGGCGGATGAGTTCCTGATTGCCGAGCCTGCCCGTGTGGAGGTTGCTCCGCAGGCTACGACGGTGGAGCATGTGACGCAGCAATGTTATCGTTTGCCGAATGTTATGACGAAGGTGAATTTGCTGAAATTGCTGCTGGCGGATAAGGACGTGTTCCGCAAGGTAATGGTGTTTACGGAGACGAAAAAGAATGCCGACCGGATTGTGGATAAGCTGGCGGATTACTGGAAGGATGAGCTGAGCGTAATTCATTCGAATAAGGCGCAAAATTCGCGTTTGAATGCGTTGCGGGCTTTTAAAGAGGGGAGAGCACGTATCATGGTGGCTTCGGATGTTGCGGCGCGGGGGATTGATGTGCAGGATGTGTCGCATGTGATTAATTTCGATATCCCGTCGCTCCCGGAGGAGTATGTGCATCGTATCGGGCGTACGGCGCGTGCCGGAAAAGAAGGTACGGCAATCAGTTTCGTATCGGAAAAAGAAATGCCGGACTGGGAGGCTGTCGAGGCGTTGGTCGGTGGAGAAATCGAGGAATTGGAGTTGCCGGAAAAGTTGCAGATTTCGGATATTTTGCTGGACGAGGAGAAAGTACAGACGAATAATATCGTATATCAGCGGGGAAAACCGCAGGGGGGCGGTGCCTTTCATCAGAAAGCGGCTAAAAATCAGAAGACCAATCAGAAAAAAAGGCTCGACCGGACGAAGGAGGGACGGAAGAAGACGAGAGGAAAGAAGTAGGTGTGAGCGGGAAAATAGAGGATATATAATAAGGAGAAGATTCAGGTCTTCTCTTTTTTTGTCGATGCTATGGTGAAACAAAAAGCGGATCGAAGGTGGGTGTATGTGGGATAGGTGTTTTTTCGTTTTGATTTTGGCAGATCGTCAGGGGATACGTAACGGTGGTTTTGTTCAGATGTAAAACTTTGAATCTTACAGAATGATTTGTGAATAAATAATAATAATTGAACATAATTATTATTATATTTGTTGTATTGATCTTAAATTTTACGGCTATGAAAACATTTGTATTGCTTTTTTCATTGGTTATTCTTTGGTCGTGTGAAAAAGATTTAGCCGTGTTGCCCGATAACGACCTTGAAACTGCAAATAAGCAGGCTGATGCGCGGGTGGCTTCGGATGAGGCTTCGTTGTATATCGTGCCCGCTATTCATCCTTCTGAAAGGATTGCAATAGGCTGGGATCTTCCTTCCAATGCTTATCTTTTATCGCTTGTGATTAAAAATGAATGGGACGGTTCGATTATAAGTCCGGGATTGCTGGAATTACTTCCCGTCGAGGTCAGTTTGCCTTCTACCGGGACGTATAGTATTACTTTGAATTACAAAGACAGGATCGGCATAGATATAAAATCGGTAACGATGTATTATCATTACGATGCTTCCAATCCTTCGGTTTCCGGAGTGGTGAGCGGTGTTCAAAAACCGGAATGCAGCCATGATTTTAGCGGACTTAGGCCTTATGTTGTGGTGCAGATCATTCAGAATTACGGTTCCTATACGGCAATTTTCGATATTTCTTATACGGGAAATGCTAATTATAAGGCGATCGTTACCGATGTGAATGGAAATCAAATTGGAGAACAACAGGATTTAGTGAATCGATATCCTACGAGCCAGGTGGATACTACCTTATATTTTGAGTTATATACCGTGGGGGCATTTGTGTTTAAAATTTACTCTAAGGATTGTGAGTTGCAAAATCAGTGTACCGATTACCGGTATATTAATTTTCATAATACGGTTGTCTATCCGATGGGAGACATCGAATATTTTGCAAGTCCTTATTGATTTGTTTGCTATTCTTTGCGGCTAAGGATTTTTGTTCTTGTTATCGGTGAGGAATAGAGAGGTTTTGTTGTTTTTTCCTGTTTGCTATTGGGTTGGGATGTCCTTTTTATTCAGTGGGGAGGATAACGATTTTAAACCGGTTATGCGGGATGTGTCGTGAGGGGGGCAGGGAGGTGTAGAATTTGTGTGTTTCAGAGGTTGTAAGTAGAGAGACAGGATATTTATTTTGTAATGGAATTCCTCTTCGGTGTGAAAGCATCGGAGGGGAATTTTTACATTTGGCGTGTAGGGGTATGAATAGCCGTGTTTAGAATGCAGGTGGCATGCTATAACAAGGAAAGATAAAATCCGGCAGTATATGACCTTTGTATTAAAGGATGATGTTACTGAAGGTCGGATTTGATGATTTGAAGGGTACGGTCGGTTTTGATGTCGGACGTGATGTATTGCTCAAGGATTTTTCGGGCGAGGTCGGCTGCGGTATCGGTAGGAGGACAGTCGGCCGAGGCGCTGTTGATCAGGGTGATGATGTTGTCTTTGTAGTTTACGGTGACAGTCCAGGCGTTCTCGCTGAGGTAAAGTTGCTGGGAAAGGTTGTATTCGAACTCCCGGCGGATTTCGTTGATGAGGGCTAACTGATACTCTTTTCCGGTGAGCGACGGAGTAAGGGTACGGGGGATGAGGGAGTCGGGTTTCATCCGCTCGATAAAGAGGATGATCCGTTCGTAGGCGAGTAGTTTCAGGTTCAGGAGGGTTTTAGCCGGATCGGTTTTGGGACTGGCAGTCTGTGCCGGCTGGGGCGAAGGCTTGGCTTTCTGGAAGTGTTTTTTATTTTTTTAT
>UQTM01000067.1 GCA_900544025.1 uncultured Odoribacter sp. | reverse complement strand
CGGCGCGGACAGGAAGTGCCTTTCGGTGATCCGGCAGCCACCGCCGCCGCCACTTACGGACAAACCGTAGAAAAAGGCATCATGGCGAACGGATCGATTGCCTATCATTGGGAATCACAGGTAGAAATGGCTTATATGATGCTCGAATATCACCGTTTTACAGGAGCGAACATCGATCATTATATGCCATTCATCAAAAACGCTCTTCTCTTTTTCGAAGAACACTATCAAAAGAGAGAATTGCTGCGCAATGGCAGGCCTGTGGACGAAAACGGCAAATTGGTGTTTTATCCTTCTACATCCTGTGAATCGTACCGGGGAGCTAAAAACCCGGTCGATCTGATATCCGGAATTGCAGCCTGCCTCGAAGCATTGACCGACCTGAAAAGCGATTCCTTATCTTCGGAAGATAAACGTCATTTTAAAGCTTATCTGGACAAGCTTCCCGGCTTTAGCTACGAAACGATACAAGGGGATAAGGTATTGAAACCCGCTGAATCGTATATTAAATATCAAAATGTGGAATGTCCTCAATTCTACCCGCTTTTTCCTTTTAACCGCTTCGACGTTCAGAGTGAGTATATCCCTATTTTCAGAAACACCTGGACGCATGGAAAGTTTCCCAAGAATATGGTCATTAGCTGGCATCAGGACGGAATCTTCTTTGCCCGGATGGGGCTGGCGGCAGAAGCATTGGCCTACAATAAGCAAAAACTACGTAACTCTCCCCGCCGCTATCCCACATTTTGGGGACCGGGACACGATTGGGTACCCGATCATAATTGGGGAGGATCGGGAATGATCGGGTTGCAGGAAATGTTATTACAGACCGTCGGAAATAAAATTTACATCTTCCCGGCCTGGCCGAAAGGAAAAGACGTATATTTCAAACTGCATGCTCCGCAAAACACGACCGTAGAAGTGGAATATCTGGGAGGCGAAGTGAAAAAATTGCATGTATCTCCTATCCACAGGTTAAAGGACGTTCAAATATTGATTGAATAAATCGATAAATTTTCTTTATAACCTCATAAAAACATAGTATAAATCCGCTTTCTTTTATATCGATAATATTTATATTTTTGGACGCGAATTAAGGGATACAAGTCCCCAAAGGTTATCTAAAAATAAATTTTGACAACTGAATATTAATCAATAAAACGAAAACGACCATGAGTGAAATTATTTGCCATTGCTTTGATGTAACACGTGAAGAAATTGAAAAAGCCATCAAAGAAAAAGGATTAAAAACCGTTGAAGAAGTGGGAGAAGAAACTAATGCAGGTACAGGATGCGGCGGATGCCAGGAACAGATACAGGAAATTCTGGACGAAATCAACGGTCGATAAAGCAAAAAGCAAAGCTATAAAAACCTTTTCCGGTAAATGGAACATACGGTTCCGGCTTTACAACAATCATAAAACGGGGTTACCGATATTCGTAACCCCGTTTTCATTTATCATTTCAAAGCTTCTTTGATTGCTTCCACCCTCTCTGCATATTCTGCATCGGAAAGATAACACTTCTTGGGATTCATCTCGAAAACCCCGCCGAACTCAAATTCACCCTCGTATTTAGGAACGATATGCCAGTGCGCATGTTTCAAGGTGTCGGAATAAGCACCGAAATTAATTTTAGCCGGATTGAATAACTTTTTTAAAGCACTTCCTACACGGCGTACATCCAGCATGAATTTCAGATAATCTTCTTCCGGAATCTCAAACTGTTCGCCGATATGGTCTTTATAAGCAAGCACCACACGCCCCGGATGACTTTGTTCCCGGAAAAGATACAGAGTCGATACATCCAGATCACAGATTTTGATCATCAACTCATTCAACAACGTTTTGTTTTTACAATACAGACAATTTTCCATAAGTATATATTTTTAATAGTTTATCAAAACAGGAAGGGCTCAAAATGCCTTTATTTGCACAGCATTATGAACCCTTTCCGATTATTCTGACAATATGATAATTATTCTACAACGATTGGCTTGTACTTCGGCACTAAAGCTTTCATTACTGTCCAGCCGATCAAATAAGCCAGCGCACAAATACAGAATACGATGAAATAACCGGCAGGTTTTCCTTCAAATCCGAAAAATTCCATAGGCATTCTCACGTATTCATACCCTTGTTCCAACAATTCTTTGGTCATTTCCACAAGTTCGCCGTCTTTCATCGTCGATCCGGAAGCATATACAAACAGGTTTCCGGCTCCCTTTTGCAGAATCATCGAACCGACACCTCCTGCCATACCGCCGATACCGGTAATCGTTGCAATAGCCGATTTCGGAAACATATCCCCTACCGTCGAGAAAATATTGGCCGACCAGGATTGGTGAGCGGCTCCTCCGATACCGATCATAATTACCGGAAGCCAGGGTGAAATCGTACCTAAAGGCTGAGCCAGCAGCACGACCAACGGGAAGAACGCAAAGATCAGCATCGCTCTCATACGTGCTGCATAGGGATTCAATCCGGTCTTATTTATAATAATCGTCGGCAGCTTACCGCCATAAATAGAAAGCATGGTAATGGCATAAAGCGTAAAAATCAACGCCATACCCAAACCATCGGAAGTCTTGATACCGAATTGGGTATTCAGGTAAGAAGGAGTCCAGAACAAGAAGAACCACCACACACCGTCGGTCATAAACTTACCGAAAGCAAAAGCCCAGGTCTGTTTATAAGAGAAAGCCTGTTTAAAAGACATTTTCTTTTCAATCTTTTCTTCTGCAGGTTCTACATTTTCAAATCGATCCTGCTCAATATAATCCAGCTCTTCTTTATTAACATGTTTGCTCTTGTGCGGATCGTCGTACATGAAAACCCAGAAAGCCATCCACACAAATCCCAAAGCACCGATAATGACGAATGCCATTTCCCAGCCGTTACCGATTCCCAGTTCCTTGAAATATTTTGCCAGAACAGGAATAGACAACGGAGCGATCAAAGCACCGATAGAAGCCCCGGCATTGAAAATACTGGTAGCGAAAGCACGGTCTTTTTTCGGAAAATATTCGGCGGTCACCTTAATGGCAGCCGGGAAGTTTCCAGCCTCTCCCAAAGCCAGTACACAACGTGCCACGATAAAACACCACATACTCACGGTAGCGATCATCGTCACCGCAGCTCCCGTGGCCGATATCAACTCAGCAGCACTGTTCAGGCCTAAATAAGATTTTGTGATCAAGCCGCACAAAGCATGCGCACAAGCACCTGCCGACCACACGCCGATCGCCCAAAGGAAACCTTTTTTAGTTCCCAGCCAGTCGATAAAACGCCCGGCAAATAACATACAAATAGCATATACAATGGAAAATACGGAAGTAATCGTACCGTAATGCGATTCATCCCAGTGGAATTCAGGTTTAATAAACTCATCCCAGGTCAGGGACAATACCTGACGGTCGAGATAATTGATCGTTGTTGCCATAAACAACATTCCGCATATCCACCACCGCCAATTCGTCATTACATTCTTTTTGGTTTCTATCGCCATGATTTACCCCCTTACTTTCTTTATAATTGATAATGCATTTTTACTCATTTCCGTGATTTTCTTCCATTCTCCGGCAGCGATCACGTCTTTCGGGAACAGATTAGACCCCATACCCACACAAGTCACTCCCGCTTTAATCCACGCAGTCAGATTTTCTTCCGTGGGCTCTACTCCTCCGGTTACCATCAGCATAGACCAGGGCAGCGGAGCTTTTACGTTTTTCACAAAAGAAGGACCTCCCACATTTCCCGCCGGGAACACCTTACAAAGATCACATCCCAATTCCTGAGCGAATCCGATTTCCGATACGGAACCGCATCCCGGTGTGTAAGGGATCAAACGGCGGTTACAAACTTTAGCGACATCCGGATTCAGTAACGGGCCTACCACAAAATTAGCCCCCAGCTGAATATACAATGCAGCGGTTGCAGGATCTACCACCGATCCTACCCCTAAGATCATATCGGGACATTCTTTTGCAGCAAATTTCACCAATTCGCCAAAAACTTCGTGTGCAAAATCACCGCGATTCGTAAACTCAAAGGCACGCACACCACCTTCATAGCAGGCTTTCAACACATTTTTTGCAACTTCAACATCCTTGTGATAGAAAACCGGAACCATCCCCGTTTCGCTCATCACGTTCAACACCTGTAATTTAGAAAATTTAGCCATCTTATCTTGATTTTGATTTATGTTATATTTTAGAAATTGAAATAATTCTTGGCGTTGTTGTAACAAATATTTTCCACCATTTTACCCAGGAAATTGATTTCGCTGACGGGTAACAACCCTCTCTCCACATCGTTTCCGATCAGGTTACACAAAGTGCGCCGGAAATATTCATGACGCGGATAAGAAAGAAAACTGCGCGAATCGGTCAGCATGCCCACAAAACGGCTCAATAACCCCTGCAAGGAAAGAGCATTCATTTGCTTTTCCATACCTTCGTGCTGGTCGAGGAACCACCATCCCGAACCGAACTGCATTTTTCCCGCGATTTTCCCGTCCTGGTAATTCCCGATCATCGTCGCAACCAATTCGTTATCGCGCGGATTCAAATTATAAATGATTGTTTTTGTCAGTTTCCCCATCAGGTCAAGGCGATCGAAGAATTTTGCCATAGATAAAGCCACCGTAAAATCGCCGATAGAATCGAATCCGGTGTCGGGGCCGGCCTGACGGAACATGCGGGTATTATTATTCCGGATCACGCCGTAATGAAATTGCTGTGTCCATCCCTTTTCCCAATCCATCACGGCAAATTCCACCAGCATAGCCGATTTATATTTCGATATTTCCTCTGCAGTCAGTTCTTTCCCGGCATATACCTTATCAAAAATGCCGTCGATCTCGGCCTGCGTATAATCGTCTGCGTAAAATTCACCTATCCCGTGGTCGGCAAGGCGGCAACCCGCTTCTGCAAAGAAATCGTGACGCTTACGTAAAGCCGCTATCAAATCGGCGAACTTTGAAATAGACACTCCGGAAACTTCCGACAATTTTTCCATGTAAGCACAGAAATCGGCAGGCTTTTCAACCGCCATCGCCTTATCCGGACGCCAGGTCGGCAATACTTTCACCTGGAATCCGTCTTGCCTGATTTTTAAATGATGTTCCAGGCTGTCTATCGGATCGTCGGTCGTACATACCACCTCTACATTGTATTTTACCATCAGTCCCCTGCAACTATAAGCAGGCGTTCTCAATTTGGCAGAGCATTCTTCGTAGATTTCTTTGGCTGTTTCCGGTTTCAATAACTTCGTCACCCCGAAAGCCGTCTTCAATTCAAGGTGCGTCCAGTTGTACAATGGATTGCGCATAGTATGCGGAACAGTGGCTGCCCATTTTTCAAATTTTTCCCAATCGGAGACGTCTTTACCGGTACAATAGCGTTCGTCCACGCCATTGGCACGCATAGCTCTCCATTTGTAGTGGTCGCCTTCCAGCCAGATTTGCGATAAATTATCGAACTGGTGGTTTCTTGCAATATATTCGGGATTTAAGTGGCAATGATAATCGATAATCGGCATTTTAGCTGCATGCTCATGATATAATTTCTCTGCTGTTGCCGTCTGCAGCAAGAAATTTTCATCATTATAATTCTTCATTAAAAATATAGTTTAATTTAGATTAAAAATATATAATATCTATTTAAATATATCTTTTTACCTTCCCCGCCTTCCGCATTTTTCCCATTTTCACCTTTAACACAAACGTTATAAATCAGGAAAAACACATCTCCTTCCCCAGTGAACGATCACGACAAACACCTAAAAAACACCTCGTTAAGTTTTTTGATTGGCACGATAAATCCACAGATTGATGTCAAAGATACAATTTTTTATATAACAATCTACTTTTATATAAAATCTACCTCATTTACCGGTTGAGCCACTCTTTAAATTCCCGGATACGTTCCGCACTGACAATCGCTTCGATATTCTCCGGCGGTTCGGGCGTAAGGATCACTTTAATACGGCTGTTGGAATACTTTGCCATTTCCTTAATTGCCTGAAAGCTAATAATAAATTTCCGGTTTATGCGAAAAAAAAGGCGTGGATTCAGGCGTTCTTCAATCCCTGCCATAGTCTGATCGACAATATAGCTGGCTCCTTCAAAAGTGAATAACATTAAATATTTGCCGTCGGCCATAAAATAAGCCACATCTTCCACAGCCACCGACCTGATCTTTGTACCGATCTGCACTAAAAAACGTTCCTGATACAGTTCCGTCTGCCCGACAGGCTGTTCTTTCTGTCCCCGGAATGTTTCCACTTTATCCAAAGCCCGGCGTATATCTTCCTCCTCGAAAGGTTTCAATATATAATCGATCCCCTGCTTCTTAAAGGCCTGAATGGCATACTCGTCATAAGCTGTAATAAAAATAACCGGAACTTTCACCTCCACCCGGTCGAATATTTCAAAGCTTTGCCCATCCCCCAGATGAATATCACTGAATATCAATTCCGTCCGGTTATTGCTCAACCATTCCACACTCTCGCCCACAGAATCCAACCGTGCCTGAACGGTCACTTCCGGCGCGATCTTTCTTAGAACTTTTTCTAACATCAATACCGCCAGCGGCTCATCCTCTATAATAATAGCATTCATAATCTGCCTAAAAACAAGGTTTGTTTCACGAATGCTAAGGTATGAAAAAAACGGCAGGAATGAATCCTGCCGTTTCAGATTTATCACACACATGAACACCACGAAATCAATTCGCTAAATTCGGATTGTTAGCAATCGCCTCTTTCGGAAAACGAATCACATAACGTGAATCGTCCTTTTCCAGCACAGCACTATGTTCCTCGTAGTTCATATCCAGAAAACTTTTTTCGATTCTCGGACGGGTGGTACGCCGTAAATCGAACCAGCGTTGTCCCTCCAAGGCCAGCTCACGTCCACGCTCATCCTGTATTTCCGTCAACAATTGCTCCTGATTCATCCCATCGATAACCAAAGCCCGCTCGTTATAATAATCCGGTTCCAGGCGTTTTTCCAGCAATTGTTTCAAATAGCCTTTTGCCGTTCCCAGCTTCCCGGCATCGTGGGCTGCCGCCTCTGCGGCCATCAGCCACACATCCGCAGAACGTAAAGTCGCTCTTTCCGCTTTACTGTTACCATATTTCCGGGGCACCGTTTCGCCTGTCCAGCTCTCCTCGAAATACATCCCGACACGGCGATCCAGGTAACTGTCATCCGCTGCTTTTCCTGTGTTATACAATGCCATAAAATTACCGTTCATCACCATATCGGAAGCAATATCGATCGTTCCGACCCCATCCAGAAATAAAATAGCTTCCACCGAAGTGTTCTCATAAGGCGGCACACCGGTATCCCCGTTCATATCCATCAGCGGGCAAGAGGCCAATAAATCCTCCGCAATCGCTAACGATTCGGCCCATTGTCTCTTATAAAGCAGCACTTTCGCCTTAAAAGCCTTGGCCGCTTTCAGCGAAAAACGGTAGCAGGTAGTAGCAGGCTGTTCCTCCACCTCCATCAATCCCATACCTTCCTCGATATCGGCAAGCACCTGGGTATATACCTGTTCTACGGTAGCGGGTTTATACTCTTGATCTATATCCACTTTTAAAGAAAGCGGAATCCCCCGGTCGGTCATAGCCGTAGCCGGATCGTAATATTTTGCATACAAATTCAGCAAATCGAAGTGCATAAGCGCACGCAGCAACAAAGCCTCGCCTTTTAATTGTTCCCGGCTATCGGTGTGGGTATCGATCTCCGCTCCCATCACCTCTTCGATCACACTGTTTGCATAAAAAATCACATTATAAATCTCCGTCCAATGATAGCTGGCGGTCATCGGATCGGGATTCACATCCTCCCACAACGCCAAATCGACATAGTTATTGAAAAAATAACCATACATAAACGGAACAACCTCGTCCGAACGGACCGTCAGCATCCGCTTATAAGAAGGCACTTTAGAATAAGCCGAAGTCATCATCGCCCTGAAATCGGTCACCGTTTCGGGTATAACCTTTCCTGTCGGGGTAACGTCCAGATAATTACAGGAACTGAATAAAGCCAGTACCAATACTATCGTATATATTTTTTTCATTCGTTTCAATTTTAATCATACAATATAAAACAACTACTTCCGGATATTAAAAAGCCAATTCCAATCCGCACGAGAATGTTTTCGGCAGCGGCTGGGAATAGATATTTCCATAGGATTCGGGATCGAAATAACCTTTATAGCTTGATCCCAGCACAAACGGATTTCGGGCTTCCACGCTAACTCTGGCATGTGTCATATAAATTTTCTGTGCCAGTTTAGACGGGAGGGTGTAACCCAAACGGATGCTGTTCACTCGCAAATAATTGATTTTCTTATACCAGATGTCGTAATCCTTAAAAGAATTGTTCGGATCCAGACTCGAAAACCAGAGGTACGCATAATTCGTTTCCAATGTATTCCTTCCCAACAGTCCCGGATACCTACCTTCAGGATTATCCGAAGACCATACCTCGCTCATCCGGTTGCTATAATTCTCACCCGGAGAAACCTGAGTAGGTTCATAAAACGGCGTTTCCTTCATGGTCTGCCCGATATTGAAGCTGGTGGCAATCGTCAAATCAAAATTCTTATAATAAAAGCGGTTGATAAAACCTCCCGTGAATTTCGGCTCGCTATCGCCGATATAAGTATATAAATCCCGGTAATCGCTCACATTCAGGAAACTCATTTCTTCAAAACCGCTCCCCGGTCCGAGCTGGAAAAACTCTTCCATCGTCACTTTATTATCGCCTTTCCAAAACATCGGCAATCCCCGGTCGTCCACTCCGGCTGTTTTAAAAGCGAATTGCGCTCCGATCGGATGCCCTTTCAGGGAAGGCGTATAGGAGTTATCGCGAATATTGATCCGGTTTACAAGGCTCGTATTGTGCGCAATGTTGAAATCGGTCGTCCAGCGGAAATCCTTCGTACGAATATTCGTGGTCGATAAAGCAAATTCCACACCTTTATTCGTAACCTTGGCCCAGTTCATGGTAGAATAATCGAAACCGTTCTCTCCCGGAATATAACGTGTTCCGATCAGGTCGTCGCTCACCCGGTAATAACCGTCCAAACTCATCGTAATCCGGTTTCTCAACACACCGAAATCAATTCCCAGATTCCAGTTGGAAGTCTTTTCCCAGCGCAAATAAGGATTCGGCGGATAAGTCACACCGATATTCGGCTCATTCGCCCCCGGTAAAATAGATGTATTATTCCACTCTCCCACAATCATAGGCGAAGTATTTTTATCCACGTTTCCCTGCAAACCGTAAGATGCTCTCAATTTCAGATTAGACAGCCAATCGGCTTCTTCCATAAAACTTTCCCGGTTGATATTCCAGGCTGCGGAAATCGACCACAAAGGCAGGTATTTATATTTCCGGTCCACACCGAAAAGATTAGAGCCGTCATACCGTAAACTTCCGAACACCGTATATCGGTTATCATACATATAAGAAGCCGTCATATAATACGAAAGGTAACGGTTTTCATCGAACGATTGCCGATACTGCCGGAAAGACTCTTCGTTCCATTTGGTACTATTTTCCGGAAATTCCAAAGGCTTTGTGGTCAATGATTTCGGATCGAAACCAAAACCTTTCGTATGGATCTCTTTCGCCTTATTGCCTCTCATTTCCACACCCGCCATCACATTCACTTCGTGAACGCTGGCAAACGTCCGGTTGAATTCACCCTGCAATTTCCAATGATATTGCGACATGTCTTTGTCCCAATTCTGAACAACACCTCCATCAGGCAAATAATCTTTTCCGTTGTGTTTCGCTTTCTCACGGTATTTTCTTACATAATAAGAATTCTTATCCGCCATTTTCTCTGTGCGGTCCTTGTCGATCTGCATAGAAAACTGGGTAGATAAATTCAACCAGCTCACCGGCTTATAATTTAAAGTCACCATCGGCTTTAAAGAAAGATTCTTCAGAGTATAGTCGGTGTTCGCACGTTCCTCAAGCATATTGAAATCCAAACGTTTATCCGAATTTTCCAAAATATCGGGATCATAAACGTAATCTCCGTTCTCATCCAGCGCATTCAAATAAGGATTCACCTTGCGGGTATAGCGCGAAGGATTGACAAAAGCATCCGCATCCGTCATATAGCTTGTCCGCGTGCTGTTTGCCAAAAACATCGAAGCGGTCAGTTTCAAATTATCGAGCAAATTCCAATCTGTTTTCAAGGTCACGTTCAAACGGTCGAATCCCGTACCAATCGTCGTTCCCTTCTCTTTAAAATACCCGGTAGATAAATAATAGGTCGCCTGATCCGTTCCACCGCTTAAACTCAGATTATATTGCTGGTTTACGGCATTTTGATATACCTCGTCTCCCCAATTCGTTCCGGAATTTCTCAGGCTGTTGATTTCAGCCTGTGCCTCCGGAGAAATGGCATTAAATCCGCCCTGGCGGAAAGCATCCCATTGATCGTATTTTTTCAGCAAACGCGATACGCCGCCCCATTCTTCCCGATAGGTAATATCTTCCCGAGCCGCCAGCCCCAACTCAAAGTCCACCTTCTCGGAAGCGTTCATCAGGTTCAGCTTATCCAAATCAGGCTTCGTCGTAATGAAAGTAGAAGCCGAAGCATTGACACGCATCTTGCCTTTCGTTCCTTTTTTTGTCGTCACCACAATCACTCCGTTAGCAGCCCGCGCTCCATAAATAGCGGTAGCGGCAGCATCTTTCAGAATGGTGATATCTTCGATATCCGCAGGGTTTACGCCCGCAATCGAAGTATTATACAGGTTATCGATATTGTCCTTACTCCCAAAATCCTTCGGAATATCGTTCCCTTCTAAAATCATTCCATCGAGTACCCACAATGGATCGGTACTTCCCGTCAACGACACCGTGCTGCGTACCCGCATTTTGGCAGGAGCTCCCGGAGCACCGTTCGTAGGGGTAGGCATCAATCCGGCCACCTTTCCTTCCAGCATCTGGTCTATACTCGCCACGCCGATACTTTTGATATCTTCTGCCCTTACGGTCGTAACGGCAGAAGTAACCTTCCGCTTTTCAATTTTCTGGTATCCGGTCACCACAGCTTCTTCCAATTGTTTCGCCTCTTCTTGCAGCCGGACGGTAAAATCGCTTTTACCGGCAATATTTAAGGGAAACACCTCGTAACCGATAAAACTGACCACCACCGATTTTACAGTTACAGGCAATGTAAATTCAAACTTTCCATTTACATCGGTTACTGTTCCGGCCGGACTGTATGAAGCAGCTTCCGGAGCCTTCGGATCGATAAAGACAGTTGCTCCCGGCAAAGGTTGTCCGGACGACAAATCCAATACCTGCCCCGTAATCTTACGGGTTTCCTGCGCCGCAGCCAACAGCGGCAGCCCCAGGACGAACAAAAAAAACAGTTTTCTCATGTAGTAAATCTATTAGTGTAATTGTTAGTATTCTTATTTCATATTCAAAGCTTCTTTGATCCGGACGATCAAATCTTCATAATGCTGCCGGGTTTCGACATTCCCGGTATTCCGATTACTTTCCGCCAATTTCAACACTTTCAGTAACGCGCCGCGCTTCACCGAAACAGCCTCAGACACCCTGCCCATAGAGGAAAAGTGTAAGTTTCTGATCTGCACCTCTTCCTGCGGTTTCACAACAAACATCGCTTCACGGGCGGCAAACTGGCAACAAGGTTCATGACGTAATGCCTTTTTCGTGGTTTTTTCCACCGCTTTGTTAGAACTGACGATAATCGCATCTATATAATTTTTCTGCGTCATCCGTTCATGCAACGACAAACTCTTGCCCTGCATGGAGCTTTTAAACACAGCCCGGTGCAAATCCTCGAACATTGCCTCAGGAGTATATACCTGTGCCCTGCCTTTCATGGCTTCGGCCTCGTACATCCGCATCAAACGGTCGTCTTTCATCAGGTCGTAAAACACGGCATACTGCAATTCACGGGCAGTGCTGTACGGGGAATATTCCACTTCTCCGTTCGGAGATTTTCTCACCGGATAGCTTTTCTTCCAAACATCGGCTTCGAACAGCCATTCCGGAACGGTGAATACTTCTTCCACCAAATACTTTACCGCCTCTTTCTGCCGGGCTTTCTCCACAGGAATATAACGGTCGATGTCCTGTCCTTTTACGGGATTATTGATATAAAAACCGCCCACATTCGCCATGACATGTCCTGCATACAATTGCCATTGATTGATCACAGCCATTAACAATTTTCCGGCTTCAAAATATCCTTTTCCTTCCTCTTCCGTCCATTCCACGATATGAGGCACGATTCTTTTCAGGTTTTTGATTCCGTAACGGTTTGCCTTAATCACATCGTCGCCCAAATCTTCATCGAGCGAACGGGGATCGATCGGATCTTTGGGATCCTGCTGCTCACCGTACCAATACATCTTATCGCCGGCATGTTCCAATATCCACTGATTCAACACCGGCAATTCTTCCCGGGCATCTTTCACATCCAGCCAGCGATAAGCCCAGCGAATCGCATATTTATCGTAAACCCCGATAACGGGAGTAATATGTTCCACACCGTCCTCCGGCTGCGCCACATAGTTGAACCGGGCGTAATCCATGATCGAACTTGCCGTCCCCCCCATCTTGGCGGTAAATTCTTTAGAACGGAGAGAATCCACCGGGAAGGAAGAAGAAGCTCCCATATTGTGTTTCAGTCCGAAAGTATGGCCTACCTCATGGGAAGAAACAAAACGGATCGCACTCGCCATATAGGCATCGCTAAACCGGTTGGCACGGGCACGGGCATCGATAGGCCCCGTCTGCACCCGCATCCAGGTGTGCAGCAAAGTCATCACATTATGCCACCACACGACATCGGCTTCGATAATCTCCCCGGAACGCGGATCGACCACCGACGGCCCCATGGCGTTGGCACGCTGGGAAGCCGCATAAGTAATCACCGAATAACGTACATCGTCGATATCGAAATCCGGATCATCCTCCGGGGCATCTTTAGCAATGACCGCATTTTTAAAGCCGGCAGCTTCAAACGCCACCTGCCAATCGAAAACACCTGCTTTGATTTCCTCGCGCCATTGAGCCGGAGTAGCCGGATCGATATAAAACACGATAGGTTTCACAGGCTCGACCAACTCTCCCCGTTTGTATTTTTCCACATCTTCGGGTTTGGGTTCCAAACGCCAGCGGTGTACCAGTTCCCGTTCCTCCACCGCTTGCTGCTTATCGTTAAAATAGATATGCGGAGTGGAGAAAAAACCTACGCGCGGATCGGCAAAACGCGGACGCATCGGTTTTTCGGGTAACAATACGATATTCGTAGTAGCCTCTACCGTCAAAGGCAGCGATTCATTTCCTTCGGTCACCCGGGTGGTCAGTAAGGATTTCACCACGATATTTTCCGGAAACACTTTCATCCCGTTGATCTTCGATAGTTCCTTTTTCACCGAAGCCCCCAGCGAAATGCTATTATACAAATCGTTGAAACTTTTCTCGCTACCGTCGAAAACTTTATTCACCTTAATGACAACGGCAGTAGAATCGCCGTTCAATGCCTCGATCGGAAATTGCTCGATCACCGACTCCCGGTAATTATCTTTCACGGAACGGGTAATCGCATCCCCTTCCGGCGAAGTGATTTTCGGATTATAAGTCGTGACCCACACTTTATTTTCGGCCACATCTTTATAAAACCGGATGATCCGGTCTTCATAAGACATTCCCTTATTCAATCCGGCATCGTTCAATTCATAAGGAACGCCGGAAACTTTATTTACGATAAGAATATCTCTTCCCAGCAGTGAATCGCTAATTTCAAAATACCAGTCCTTTTCCACCTGATGAATTTTAAACATTCCCTCGCGGGTTTTAGCTTTTTGCGTCAATTCTTCATAGCGGCTCTTCTTCACAGCAACAGTATCGGTTTTCACCTCTTTTTTCTTTCGTTTTCCAAAAGCGTAAGTATCTGTCGTAAAGCCGACAAACACTCCGACAAATGCCACTGCCATAATAAAAGTTCTGATTTTCCTCATTTCAAATCAATCTGTTTAACGTTGTAATCTATTCTTATGCATTCAATGGAGAGTAATTCCCTGACAAGCTATGCCATTTTCGGGTAGTTATTCATTCTTCACCGATATTTATGCATTTTACAATGTTAGCAGAAAATAATCAAACGATAAACTCAACAGGAATGAACCGCCCGGAAAAAGGAGTGAACCGGACAATATAGAGAACGAAAGAAATCTTGCTGGCAATAGAAAAGAATATTATCCTTTTAAAATGGGTAACTTACAGATAAACAAACTATTTTCAACCGTATAATGAAATCTTTCCTGAGAATAATACGCATAAATTTTCTGAATATTTTCCAACCCGATCCCCATAGAATCCGAGGATTCACCCGAACGCGGACAATAGGAATTTTCTACGACTAAATCGCCTTCGGACAGGTATATTCTGATATGCAAAGGATGCAGGCGGGTGATCTCATTATGTTTGATGGCATTTTCAAGCAATAACTGCAAACTCATCGCAGGGATCATGCCATCGGCTTTCTTCACATCATTTTCAATCTTCAGCAACAATTGCTCTCCGAAACGGATTTTCTGTAAAAAATAATAATGACAGGTGAAATCCACCTCTTCTTTCACAGAAGCCAGTGTTTCATTTCGCTTTTCAAGCACATAACGATAAACTTTGGACAATTTCAACACAAATTCTTCTGCCAACGCAGGGTCGGCAGTAATCAGTGCACTTAGGGAATTGAGCGCATTGAACAAAAAATGAGGGTTCAACTGATTTTTCAACTGCTGCAAATTCAGTTGCAAGGCCTCCTGTTCCACCTTCCGCCTCAGATCGTACTCTTTCCGCCATTTATATTGGGATATTGCCAGCAATACACTAAAAATAAGCACCGTAACCACAGCTATCAACAGGGCGTAACGATGGAAATGCTCCATAGCTTCCTGATTGTCCAACTGTAAGACATTGACCACCACAACCCATTTTTCCGTTCCCACAGCAATCGGATAATACACTTTATCCACCGGAAGCAACAGGTAGTTCGAAAAGCCTGCCATTTGCAACTCTTTGTTATCCCGGATAACCGTTTTCACCCGCTCCAGTTCCCGGAGATCGGGTAACGGCTTGCCTACCTGCTTTTCATCCGGATAAGTGATATAAACACCGGCCTCGTTCAATATATATATATAATTCCGCTTAGCAGGGACAATCACGGCAAAATAAGCATGAAGATCGGATAGGTCGATATCGAATCCGTAATTCACTCCCCCGTAATGCCCCCGCAAACTCCAATACTCTCCCCGGTGATCCTTATATAATCCGCTTCCATCTTCGCTTAGCACCGTATCCGTCCAAACCGCCCCATGCGCACCCGCTTTTCCTCTGGTGCAAACCACATGGTCTCCACCCGCCACAAACCAGGCCCGCGTGACCTTATTATCCATTTTCAATACGCCTTCCAGCAACTCTGTCAATCCCTCTTTATCGTATCCTTTCTTTTCTAAAAAAGCCTGCACACTCTCCTGCAATTCCTCTGTCCGCTTAAAATCCTGCCGGATCAGTTCCGAACGGTATGCCCCCACTTCCTGCACCATGGCACTGTGCATCCGGACAGCCGCTTTGTCGATCTGTATCCCCACGAGCCATACGGCCCCTACAAAGACCAATAGCAACAATAATCCTATAAATATTAAATTCTTCCGGTGAAACATCTGTTAATCTGGATTTTATTTAGGGACAAATCAGGCAAACCTGCATACAGGCAAAAATAGGTATTTCCGGAAAAATAAAAAAGGCAGTCACGTTTTTTTAACGTAACTGCCTTTTATGCGGCACATCGCCGATCAATATTTTACGTTTCCTTCATTTTCCTTCCACAAGCGGAATTCTTTTCCCGCGTCGGCTTCCTTCTCGTTTAAGAAAGGGATAGAACGTCCGGCTTCCGGCAAAGCTATTTCCTTATAAATGAACGAGTCGTCGAAACCTGCGAGTGCAGCGTCTTCTTTTGTCGAAGCATAATACACTTTAGCCGGACGCGCCCAATAAATAGCTCCCAAACACATCGGGCAAGGCTCACAACTGGCATATACTTCACAGCCTTCCAACTGAAAAACACCCAATTTTCGGCAAGCTTCCCGGATAGCGTTCACTTCCGCATGTGCAGTCGGATCGTTATCCGGCGTCACCGAATTACCGCAGGCGGCAATCACTTTTCCATCTTTCACGACCACAGCCCCGAAAGGTCCTCCGGTTCCGTTCTTTGCATTTTCCACAGCCAACCGAATGGCTTCTTCCATAAATCTCTTCTCGTACATATCCTATACCACTTTTTACTTTTTCACTTTCTTCTTTCCTTGCTCCACAGGGCGGACGGGACCTTTATCCAAATGTTTCCCACTATACCACAGCATAAATATCCCTACCAATATAAACGGAACACTCAACCATTGCCCCATATTCAATACCATTTCATTTTCCCAGGGTTCCTGATTTTCTTTCACAAATTCGATAATAAAACGTGCTGTAAATATCAGGATCAGGAAGGCTCCGAAAATAAAACCTTGCTTTTGTTTTACGTTCGTACGCCAATAAAGATACATCAATATGAAGAAACTGATCAGGTAACAAATAGCCTCATACAACTGCGCCGGATGACGGGGCAGTTCCGGATGAGGAATACCGTCGGCATTGACAAACCGGAATCCCCAGGGCACGGTAGTGGGCAATCCTACGATTTCCGAATTCATCAAATTTCCGATACGGATAAAAAATCCGGCTAAAGCAATGGGTACGACAGCGCGGTCGAGTATCCAGAAAATCGATTTCTTACTTATTTTCTTCGAATAATACCATAATCCCACAATGATACCGATAGCCGCTCCGTGGCTCGCCAATCCCTGATAGCCCGTAAACTCGAAATGAGGAGAAAAACGCACGGGTAAAATAATCTCCAGAGGATATTTACTATATCGAGTCACAAGCTCATACCCTTCTTGTTTTTACCACAAAGGGTAAAATCAATGCTAGACAATATACCTTGGTACAGTTAGCTTCCATACTGGATTCCAACTTTATAAGATGCCATAAAAAATACATTATTAACAGAGACTACGTGCAATCCTACGATCGTATCTCACAGTATGTGCGAATAAATGGCACATCCATTTCCATAGGAAGAACCTATATAAAAAAAGTAGATGAGTGCCTGTTATGCATGAAAGGGGAATAGATTATGTTTATTTCATATATTACATCATTTTTAGAATTCATATGTTATTATATTTTCATGAAGGCATATGTCTCTAAATCCCACATTCCCACAAAAACTGATCTTTTTGCGGCCATTATAATTCCTCTTATTCTAAGCATCATAC
>UQTM01000066.1 GCA_900544025.1 uncultured Odoribacter sp. | reverse complement strand
ACAATATGAATATAAAGTATTTTTATTATGAGTATAAGATTTTTCGTAACTATATTTTCTGTGATTTTTATTTCAGTATGTTGTAATTATCCGAAATCACAGGAGCGGGCATCGGTTTTAATTTCTTACCCGCATGAGCAAACAGCTCTGATAGGGGATTTCGATTCTTATATCGATTCAATCCAAACGATAGCCCTGGAAACAACAGACGAATCTTTAATAACACATATCGAAAAAATATTATTGACTTCGGATAAACGTCTTGTGATTCTTAATTCGACCGGAATCCTTTTATTTGATTCTAATGGAAATTTCTTGTTCCGGATCGGTAAAATAGGACGTGCTCCGGGCGAATATCAGAAAATATACGATATGTGCATCGATGGAAAATTTTTATTCGCAGTAGATTATAATAATAATGTTTTAAAATATTCCTTAGATAACGGACAATTTATTCAACAGATTACACCTCTTTTTCCAGAAAAATATCCTACTTGTATCGGAATAGCTCCTGCTACTGAAGGCGGCTTTTTTCTTTTTGGATGTAATCCGTTTAATGATAGTGATTTTGAACATGATTTCTATTGTTTGAATCAATTTGATAAAAACGGGAATCATATTGCCCATTTTTTGCTTCGTGAGGACTATGTTATTGTTTCGAGAATTATTACACAGTCTTACGATAACAGCTATCTTATTCGTCCACAAACCGGAGATAATATATGTTATCGAATAAAGAACGGTGAAATCTACCCATTTGTAAAAATTGACTTTAAAGAAAAAGGTATCCCTTGTAGATATATAAAATTTGAAACCGATGGCGGGTTTGATCTACAAAGATTTATATATGCTCCGTATTATAAATTACCGATCTATTTTCAGGAAACACGAAATCAGTTTTATTTTTCATGTGCTGCTCCCGAAGATGCGAATAATCTATTCTTTTTGGTCAATAAAAAAACTCTTTCGGGTATCAGTTGGAAAGTTGTCGGTTTAAGCAATCCTAATTTAGTCATAGGATATGCTTCCGATGAGGATTATTTCTATTATGTATTTCATGATTACAATGAGTATGATAAAGCCAATTTACCCAATGATATGGACCCTTTGAAGAAATATTTAATTACCCGGAAAGATATAAAATTGGGTAACGAGGATAGCAATCCGTTAATTGTGAAGGTGAAATTTAATATATAAATCAATTTTACCGGAGAAATTACAGTAAGGAGAAATTAGACAAGAAAAACGGAATAAACACAGCTTTGGTCGTGTTTATTCCGTTTTATAATAAGACACAAGTATTATTTTGTGTTTTCGTAGCCCCATTGTTTTAAGGCGAATCCCCAATTTTTTTCTACCAGTTCTATTGTTCGTGGATCGTATTGATAGGCATTCTTTTTATAGCCTTTCTTTTTATCCAGATATTTTTTTATTGCAGGCTCTGCCTCGTTGAATCCCGGCAATGAGAGTGTCTCATAGATTTTTCGGGTCATTTCCAAGGCATTGCTTTCGAAATCTTCAAACTTGATTTCGATAAGATTCCCTGCCGGAATCAGTTTTTTATCCTCTTCGTATTTTTTATACAAACGCTGGTAAACATCGAGGATGTTGGCTTCGATATATTCGTTCGGAATGTTTTGCAATTTTAGCGGTTGTATCGTATTGGTGAAGAAACTACGGGTAGATTCGAACACCGTATATGGATTACGCATCAGGTAAATGAATTTCGCGTTAGGAAACATTTCCAAAATCTCTTTTACCCTTCCTGTGTGAGGAGGATTTTTAGAAAGAAATTGTGTGCCTTTGGTATTCCACAACGAAATTTTTATCAGCTTCATGAAGGTGTTCTTGAATGTTCTGATTTCTTCCTCCGTGGAAGTCTGCATGATAAGGTATTTATCACAATATTCTAAAGTGTTTTTGGGTAAAAACCAGAAATTGTAATAGGAGTAAGGCATCATATTCGAGAGGGCGAATTCTTCTTCCTGCGGTAAATCCACACTCAGTTCCATATTATCGGTGGGGCGCTTGTCGGGCATTAACCAGGCCATCGTCTTTTTAAAAAAAGGTTGTCCCCACAACATCAAATGAGGGAGTACCGTTTGATAGGTGGTGGTATAACCGAAATGTTTATCGAGTGCCAGCACATTATGCACGAAAGTCGTTCCGCTGCGCCAATGTCCCAGGATAAATACGGGTTCCATGTCGATTGCCTGATTTTTGAGGCGTTTGTTGTATCTTCTGTCCTGAATCGGTTTCAAAGAACTTAACAAACGGCATACTACTTTGGTCAGGAAATATTTAGTGCGATACCCCTTGTCTATGGTTTGCCCCTGGGTGATCCCTTTAAAGGTCTGCCAGTCGGCTCCCACCAATGTATTTACCGGTAATTTTTGAAATTCTAAAACTCCCATATTTATAATATTAAAAATAAAGGATGAAATACATTTCGTATTTCATCCTTTTATTTTCGTTATCAATGAATTAAATTTTCAACCGAAGCAGAAACCTTGTTCGATTCTGCAATGCACTTCGTCGTGTTTTTGCCTTCGGCATGTCCTTCTATGCAGATTACAATCAATCCCTGACGGAAAAGTGTATCGGCAATCCGATCCGCTTCTTTCAGTTCCCGTCCGTCGATCACCACAACGATTTTTCCGATATCGAACAGTCGGCGTTCCAGCGTATAGGCAAATTCGTCGGCAGCTTCTCCCGTCACGTTATAAATATGTCCTTCCTGCTCGTATCGTCTCGACCGGGCTTCGGCAGAGATAATAGATTCGCCGGCTCTCATCCGTCGGCGGTCATCCTCTGTGATGTTGGTCGAAAGGTCTTTGGCATTGACTTTATCGATAATCATGCCTACCGCACAGGTGTTGTTCGTGATCGGGTCGATCAGAATAAAAGCACCTGTGTTTTTATTCTGTTTGTACGGATCGAAGAAAAGCGGTTTGTTGGAGGTGAATACCACACGTCCGATTTCGTTCAGTTCCAGGGCATCTGTCATGGATTGTTCCATGGTGTTTACATTTACCTTATAACGGATATTATCGATTTTTACCCGGGTCAGATTGGTGGTATGCTTAATGAAAAATTGCTGTTCCGGATCCATTTTGTTTTCGTCCATCCATACCAGCATTGCTTCAAAATTACGTTCGATGCGGGGGAGATTGTCGGGATGTACCAGCATTTCACCTCTGGATACATCGATCTCGTCTTCTAAGGTAATGGTGATAGCCTGTGGCGGAAAAGCAGATTCCAGTTCTCCGTCATAGGTTACAATGGATTTTACCCGTGATTTTTTCATAGAAGGCAGTGCAACCACTTCATCGCCCTTACGGATAATCCCGGAGGAAACCGTACCGCTGAATCCCCGGAAATCCAGGTTGGGACGAAGTACATATTGTACGGGATAACGGAAATCCTCAAAATTTTTATCGCTGTCGATATGAACGGTCTCTAAAAATTCGAGAAGAGGTTTCCCGGTGTACCAATTCATGTTTTCCGAACGTTCAACGACGTTGTCGCCTTTTAGGGCAGAAAGCGGGATACAGGTAATGTCGGGAATATCCAATGGCTCGGCAAATTTCCTGTACTCCGAAACAATCTGATCGAACACCTCTTGCCTGTAGTCCATAAGATCCATTTTATTGACAGCAAGCACAACATGTTTGATCCCCAGCAAGGAAACCAAATAAGTGTGGCGGCGCGTTTGAGTGATTACGCCGGAACGGGCATCTACCAAAATAATAGCCAGATTGGCCGTAGAGCCTCCGGTGATCATATTACGGGTATATTGCTCGTGTCCCGGAGTGTCGGCAATAATGAATTTTCGGCTGTTGGTAGAAAAATAGCGGTAAGCTACATCGATCGTGATTCCCTGTTCCCGTTCGGCTTTCAAGCCGTCGAGCAAAAGGGCGTAGTCGATGTTCTCTCCGGCATTTCCGAAACGTTTGGTATCGCGTTCCAGAGCATCCAGTTGATCCTCGTACAATTTTTTACTATCGAAAAGCAGGCGTCCGATCAGTGTTGATTTTCCGTCATCCACAGATCCCGCTGTCAGCAACCGCAGTAAATCTTTCTTTTCGTCTTTATCGAGGAATTCTTTTATATTTAATTTATTTTCAGTCATAACCTTAGATTTTCAATCCTGCTTTAGAAATATCCTTCACGTTTTTTCTGTTCCATGCTGCCGTCCTGGTCGAAGTCGATCACCCGGGTAGTACGTTCCGATTTGGTAGTTGTCATCATTTCTTCCACAATCTTTTCAATCGTATCGGCTTCCGATTCGACGGCCCCGGTCAGCGGATAGCAACCCAAAGTACGGAACCGCACTTTTTTCATGGTGGCTTTGTCGCGATATTCCTTCGGCATCCGGTCGTCGTCTGCCATAATCAGGTTCCCGTCGATTTCCACGATCGGGCGCTCCTTGGCGAAGTATAGGGGAACGATCGGAATGTTTTCCATTCGGATATATTGCCAGATATCGAGTTCTGTCCAGTTCGACAGAGGGAATACCCGGATCGATTCTCCTTTATGCACTCTGGCATTATACAGATTCCAAAGTTCAGGACGCTGATTTTTGGGGTCCCATTGATGGAATTTGTCCCGGAAAGAATAAATACGTTCTTTGGCACGTGATTTTTCTTCGTCCCGGCGTGCTCCTCCGAAAGCGGCATCGAATTTATATTTATCCAAAGCCTGTAATAGAGCCTGGGTTTTCATCAGGTCGGTATGCACTTTGCTGCCATGAGTAAAGGGACCGACCCCTTCATGAAAGGCTTTCATATTCGATTCGACGATCAAATCCCAATTGTATTCTTTGGCATATTTATCCCGGAATTCGATCATTTCTTTAAATTTCCATTTAGAATCGATGTGCATCAATGGAAAAGGTACTTTACCCGGATAGAAAGCTTTTTCAGCCAGACGCACCATTACCGATGAGTCTTTTCCGATAGAATAAAGCATAACCGGATTTTCAAATTCTGCAACCACTTCCCGAATGATGTGGATGGATTCGGCTTCCAGTTCTTTTAAGTGACTTAATTTATATTCTGACATTCTGTTTTATTTTATTACCGATTTTATTCGACGCGCAAATTTATCAATTTACTGGCGATAACTCTATTTTTATAGAAAATTAATCTGGGCGTGTTTTACTCTTTTGCGGGATGCCATGCAATTTTAGGTTTAATCGCTTCGAGCAATATTTCGACCGACTTTTCCAAAGGTTGCCAGGAAGTGTCTATGGTGATAAACGGATTTTCCGGAGCTTCGAAGGGGGAGGAGATGCCTGTGAAATCTTTGATTTCCCCGCGTCTTGCTTTGGCATAAAGTCCCTTTACGTCCCGTTTTTCGCATTCCGTGATCGGTGTGCTGACATAGATTTCTAAAAAGTCTTTTGTTCCGATAATTTCGGCCGCCATTTCGCGAATGGCATTCGTCGGGCTGATGAACGCTGCAATCGTAACGATTCCGCAATCGACGAAAAGTTTGGATACCTCTGCTATACGACGGATATTTTCTGTGCGGTCGGCTTCCGAGAAACCGAGGTTGTTGTTGATGCCGCTTCGGATGTTGTCTCCGTCGAGAATCCGGCATAGGATACCTTGTTTATATAATTCCCTTTCTAAAGCAATCGCTAAGGTACTTTTCCCGGAACCGGAGAGTCCGGTGAACCAAATCATGATACCCCGTTGTTTCAATAGAGCTTCGCGATCTGACCGCTGTAATGTTTTTTCAAATATCGGGTAAATATTATCCATGTTTTTCTTTCCTATTCTGTCTGTTCTAAAGTGGACGAAAGATTTATATCTTTTTATGTGAATGCCCGGTGTTTCTGGTAAAAGTTATTTAACGATAAACCAGGGATTCAATAAATTCTCTTTGTTGTAGGTTAAAGGTGTTTGTTCGTCTTCGTGGTACATTTCTTTGCCTGCCGCTTTTACTATGGCATGTCCTGCCGCCGTATCCCATTCCATGGTCGGAGCAAAGCGTGGATATGTATCGGCGCATCCTTCCGCTACAAAACATATTTTAATGGAACTGCCTACGGAAGTCAGTTCCACTTCGGAATATAAATTTTTAAGACGATTGATGTAATTTTCTGTTTCCGGGCTCATGTGTGAGCGGGAAGCTACCACGACAAATGCATTTCGCTGCTGTTGTTGAGGCAGGCGGACTTTTTGCATCTTATTGAAATCCATGCCGGGGGCAAATGCGATATCCGATACTTTGTAAGCTCCCTCTTTAAGCGTGCCGTAATAAAGTTCTTTTTTTACGGGCACATATATAACTCCTAAAATCGGAGTTCCGTGATAGATTAATGCAATATTGACGGTAAATTCCCCGTTACGTTTGATAAATTCTTTTGTACCGTCGAGGGGATCGACGATCCATAAGGTTGTCCATGATTTGCGTTCTTCATAGGGTACGGCTTTATTTTCTTCGCTGACAACAGGATAAGACGAGGTTTTCAGGTACTCCATAATCACCTCGTTCGACAGCCGGTCTGCTATGGTAAGCGGAGAGTCGTCGGATTTTCTTTCTACCTGAAAATTTGCGGACGGATCGTTGTATATTTCCAAAATTTTCCCACCAGCCGCCAATGCGGCAGTTATTGCTATTTGAAGTAATTTTTCCATGTACTTTACAATGAACGGCAAAGATATAAAATTTTCTTAAACCTTTATTTTTATGACTGGAGAAAGAGAAAGGGGTAAAATAAATCGGAATATTTTAATCGAAGTGTATGGATATACAAAATGATTTTTGGTGTAATGTATTGATAATCTGTAAATAAATTACAGAGTTGTGAATGGTTTATAAGTCATGCAATGAAAAGAGGAAAGCCCGTTTTTTTATTTTACCGTACCGCAAGATTAGTTTTTAATCGACAGAGTGTGCTGTCCGGTTTGTTCGTTTTTTGTTAAAAAATCAATAAAATAGTAGTCGGATGTTGCGAATGGGGTTCTGGTAATATTATTATAGAATGAGTTGTAGGAAACCGGATTTCGGAAGTTATGGCGTTTGATTTTAAAGATGTGCCGGGAAAGTGAACGGTAAAAAATATAACGCAGTCGTTTTTCAGCCTGATAACAGGGATACTCTATAGGTCTGGTGAATAGAGCGAAAGGGGGGAGATATGAAAAAAGAATGCCCATCCCGAAGGAATATTCTTTTAGAAATGGAAAAATTTAAACAGCTTATAGCAATTGTAATGAAAAATCATTGTTGCCTGATATTTTCCGACAGTTTTATTATCTTTGCGCAACCAAGTGCTTAAATAATTATATATATCAAACATGGCAATAGTTTTCTATCAAAAAGATGTGACAGTGTATGCCGTACACTATAAAACGTCTGAAAATCCCCTTGATGTAAGTAAATTGGAATGGTTGTTCAGCGGTGCTAAAAAAGTCGGTAGCAGTCAGCTGGAAGGTTTCTTTATCGGTCCGAGAAGGGAAATGATCACCCCCTGGAGTACGAATGCGGTTGAAATTACCCAGAATATGGGTATCGGCGGCATTTTGCGCATCGAGGAATTTACGAAAACAGAGAGTGAAAAAACTCCTTTCGATCCTATGTTACAGGCGTTTTACAAAGGATTGGACCAGTATATTTTTACGATAGACAAACAGCCCGATCCGGTGATATATATTGAAAATATCCGGGAGTATAATAAGCAAGAAGGGTTGGCGCTGAACGAGGATGAAATAGCTTATCTGGAAGGATTGGCCCAAAAGTTAGGACGTTCTCTTACAGATTCCGAAGTATTCGGTTTTTCACAAGTAAATTCGGAGCATTGCCGTCATAAAATATTCAACGGAACTTTTATTATCGATGGAGAGGAAAAGGAAAGTTCTCTTTTTAAACTGATCAAGAAAACCTCGCAGGAAAATCCGAACCGGATTGTTTCTGCATACAAAGATAACTGTGCTTTTATCGACGGACCCGTTGCCGTGCAGTTTGCACCGCATACACACGATAAGCCCGATTTCTTTGAAACCAAAGAGATCGAAACGGTGATTTCCCTGAAAGCGGAAACTCATAATTTCCCGACGACGGTAGAGCCGTTCAACGGGGCTGCCACCGGAACGGGAGGAGAGATCCGCGACCGTATTGCCGGAGGGCTGGCTGCTTTGCCTTTGGCCGGAACGGCTGTATATATGACCTCTTATCCGCGTTTGGATGCCGGAAGGCCCTGGGAGCAGAAAATCGATCCCCGGAAATGGTTGTACCAGACACCTGAAGATATTTTGATCAAAGCTTCCAACGGAGCGTCGGATTTCGGAAATAAGTTCGGACAGCCTTTGATCTGTGGCTCTGTATTGACTTTCGAGCACGAGGAGGATGGAAATACTTATGGATACGATAAAGTGATCATGCAGGCAGGAGGCGTTGGATTTGCCAATCGTAAGCAGGCGTTGAAACATACTCCGGACGTAGGGGATAAGGTGGTGTTGTTAGGCGGAGATAACTACCGTATCGGTATGGGCGGGGGAGCCGTTTCTTCGGTAGATACCGGGTTATATGCCGGAGCTATCGAATTGAATGCCGTGCAGCGTTCCAACCCCGAAATGCAAAAGAGGGTTTGCAATGCAATCCGCGCTATGGCGGAAAACGATAACAATCCGATTGTATCTATTCACGACCACGGTGCCGGTGGGCATTTGAACTGTTTGTCAGAGCTGGTGGAAGAGACCGGGGGAATGATTCATATTGATAAATTGCCTATCGGCGATCCCACTTTGTCGGCCAAAGAGATTGTGGGAAATGAGTCGCAGGAGCGTATGGGCTTGGTGATGAAAGAAAAGGATGTTGCTACTTTGCAGGCTATTGCCGACCGTGAACGGGCTCCGATGTATGTGATCGGAGAAACTACCGGAGATCATCGTTTTACCTTTGAGAATGCAAATAACGGGGAGCGTCCTATCGACCTGGAACTGAGAGATATGTTCGGAAACCCTCCGAAGACCATCATGAAGGACAAGACGATGAAAGAAAAATACGGCGATCTGGAATATAGTGCCGATAAATTGGAAGAATATATCGAACAGGTGTTGCAGATCGAAGCGGTGGCTTGTAAAGATTGGCTGACGAATAAAGTGGACCGTTCTGTTTCGGGACGTATTGCCCGCCAGCAATGTGTGGGACAATTGCAATTGCCGCTGAGTGATGTGGCTGCCGTGGCATTGGATTACAATGGTGTGAAAGGTATCGCCACTTCAATCGGTCATGCTCCGGTGGCGGCTATGGCTGACGCAGGTAGCGGATCGCGGTTGGCGATCGCCGAGGCGCTGACGAATTTGGTATGGGCTCCCATCGAAAAGGGCCTCAAAGGGGTTTCCCTTTCTGCCAACTGGATGTGGCCGTGCCGGAATGCCGGGGAAGATGCCCGTTTGTATCAGGCAGTACAGGCTGCCAGTGATTTCGCTATTGAATTGGGTGTGAATATTCCGACCGGAAAGGATTCACTTTCCATGACACAGAAATATGGGGATAAAAAAGTGTATGCTCCGGGTACGGTGATTATTTCTACCGTAGGCGAGGTGAAGAATATCCGTCAGATCGTTACTCCGGTATTGCATGCCGATCAGGCAACCGAGTTGGTGTATATCGATTTCTCGTTCGATAAGTTGAAACTCGGCGGATCAAGCTTTGCCCAGATTTTGAATAAGGTGGGGAAAGAAGTGCCCGATGTGAAAGATGCAGATTATTTCGTTGAAGCGTTTACTACCGTTCAAAAAATGGTAGAAGAGGGGTTGATCCTGGCGGGACACGATATTTCTGCCGGAGGTATGGTGACTGCTTTATTGGAAATGTGTTTTGCCGATAACCGTCTCGGTTTGGATGTCGATTTCTCGTTCCTGGCTGAAAAAGATATTGTCAAAATTTTATTTGCCGAGAATCCGGGAGTATTGGTACAGATTCCCGATTCTGCCGCTAAACGGGTTTCCGCTTTATTGGATAAAGCCGGAGTTGCTTACGGATTTTTAGGAAAACCGGGTAAAGCCGGAGTGCTGAACATGAAGAAGGACGGAGCGAACTGGTCGCTGGATATTGCATCTTTGCGCGACTTGTGGTTTAAGACTTCTTACCTGTTAGACCGTCGCCAGAGCGGGGCGGAAAAGGCATTGGAACGTTACAAGACTTATAAGCACAATGAATTGAAATATGTTTTCCCGAAAGGTTTCACAGGGAAATTGGCCGATTTGGGCTTGTCGATGAATCGTACCGCTCCATCGGGTGTGAAAGCTGCGATTATCCGGGAAAAAGGGTGTCAGTGCGAGCGCGAAACGGCGTGGGCATTGCATTTGGCCGGTTTCGATGTGAAGGACGTGCACATGACCGATTTGATTTCCGGGCGTGAAACGCTGGAAGATGTAAATATGATTGTTTTTGTAGGTGGTTTCTCTAATTCCGATGTACTGGGATCGGCTAAAGGCTGGGCAGGTGCATTCAAATATAACGAGAAAGCCCGTTTGGCATTGGAAAACTTTTACAAACGCAAAGATACTCTGAGTTTGGGGATTTGTAACGGTTGCCAGCTGATGGTGGCTTTGGGATTGATTTACCCGGAACATCAGGATATGCCGGAAATGCTGCATAACGATTCTCATAAATTGGAATCGAATTTTGTGAACGTGACCATTCAGCCGAACGATTCTGTGATGTTGAAAAACTTGGCAGGTTCTCGTTTAGGGGTGTGGATCACTCACGGAGAAGGTAAATTCAAATTGCCTTATGCCGAAAGCGAATATGCTATCCCTATTAAATTCAGCTATGACAGGTATCCGGCCAACCCGAACGGTTCGGCTTTTGCCGCAGCAGCTATTTGCAGCAAGGACGGCCGCCACCTGGCAATGATGCCTCACCTGGAAAGATCGACTTTCCCGTGGAACTGGGCTTACTATGAAGAAGGCAGGGAGAACGACGAAGTCAGCCCGTGGATCGAAGCCTTTGTCAATGCCCGGAAATGGGTGGAAGCACAAAAATAAAAATTGTTTGTTTCGATGCAATTATAAGAGATGTCCGTTTCCGGGCATCTCTTTTTTGTGGATAGGCTTATTTTTATACTTTTGCAGGAGTATAAAGATGAAAAGCATGGAATTATTAAAGAAAAGAATACTTCAGGACGGGAAGTGTTTTCCCGGAGGAATTTTGAAGGTGGATAGCTTTATCAATCATCAGATGGATCCTATTTTGATGAAATCGATCGCGGTGGAGTTTGTGCGGCGGTTTGCCGGAGAGCGGTTCAATAAGGTGATGACGATAGAGGCGAGCGGGATTGCTCCGGCAATTATGGTGGGGTATCTGATGGAGCTTCCGGTGGTGTTCGCGAAAAAGAAGCAGCCGAAGACCATGGAAAATATGCTTTCTACCACGATTCGCTCGTTTACAAAAGACCGGGAATATCAGGTTTGCCTGAGCCGTGATTTTTTGACACCTGCCGACCGGGTGTTGTTTATCGACGATTTCTTAGCTAACGGGAATGCGGCAAACGGAATGATCGATTTGATTCAACAGGCGGGTGCTCAATTGGCGGGGATGGGTTTTGTTATCGAGAAGGCGTTTCAGAACGGTGGACAGTTGTTGCGGGATAGGGGAGTGAAAGTGGAATCTTTGGCTATTATCGAAAGTTTGGATGATTGTGCCATAAAAATCAGAAAATAATCGGAAACATCGGGATTCAATAAGCTACATCGTAGAGAGGGCGTGTTTTGACCGAAATGGGGGATATTTGCAGAGAAGCAGGTTTGGTAAAAACAGAAGGAGATATTTTTGATAGAACGTTCTTGGTGACAAAAAAGAATAAAGTAAAACCCGGATATTGCAAGACAATGAAAAGAAGTCTGTAATATCCGGGTTTCTATTTGAATAGAAAAGAGGAGTTACTTAGATTGTAGCAATACCGATGATCCCTTTTTCAGAGTGTTCGATAAAATCGAGCAGGTAATTGATCTCCGGACTGATCGGAACGATTTCCTTAATTCGTCTTAGGGCATTTTCAAGGCTGGTTCCGCATTGGTATATCTGCCGGTAACATTTGGCAATGTTATCGATCACTTCCTCCGGTAATTTGCCGTTTTTAGCTAAAATAATGGCATTGACTCCATAATAGGTGATCGGGTTATGAGCAGTCACAATATAAGGAGGAACATCCTTGTTTGCCCGGCATCCGTCTTTTATCAGCGCCCAGCTTCCGACATGGCATCCGTGTTTCAGGATCACTCCGCTACCTAAAATGGCGTAACTGTCGATCAAACAATTCCCTGCCGTTTTGGTACCGTTTCCTAATACACAATTATTACCGATCTTAGTGTCGTGGGCAACGTGTACACCTTCCAACAAAAAATTACCGTTACCGATAACGGTTTTCCCTCCTTTATAGGTGGCACGGTTGATAATCACTTTTTCACGGATCGTATTGTTATCGCCGATCTCTAAAATCGTTTCGTCTCCCTGGAATTTAAAATCCTGCGGAGTGGCACCGACGATCGCTCCCTGATATACCGTGTTCCCGGTGCCCATACGGGTACCGTCGAGGATGCTGGCGTAGGGCATGACCGTACAGTTATCGCCGATCTCTACGTTTTTGTCAATATAAGCGAAGGGATGTATCGTTACATTGTTCCCTATTTTCGCTTCTGAATCGACATAAGCTAATGGACTGATCATAGCATGAATATTTAGGTTTTGTTATTTGGTTCCTCCTCCTAAAGCATGATACAGGTTCACAACGGCTTGTATGCGTTGGAACCGATCGGAAATGCCGGAAAGCTGCGCACTGAGCAAAGATTGCTGCGCTGTCAGCACTTCCAGATAGGTTGAGGTTCCTAAAGTTAGTAATTCTTGTGTATATTCCACAGATTTTTCCAGAGATTTAACTTGTTTTTCCCGTTCCGTCAATTTGGCTTCGGCAGTTTGATAGAGATTTAAAGCATCGCTGACTTCGGCTCCTGCGTTCAATACGGATTGTTCGAAACTCAGCAGGGCTTCTTCCTGTTGGGCTTTAGCTATTTTCAGTCGTGCAATGTTCGCTCCCCGGTAGAATAGAGGCTGAGTCAATGAAGCTACGGCAGAGGCAATCATTTTGCCCGGATTGACGATTACGCTTCCGGCCTGGTTCGTCCAGCCGAATGTTCCGCTGATCGACAGTTGAGGATAGAAAGCCGCACGGGCTTTGTTTGCATTGTAGAATGTACCTGCAAGTGCCATTTCAGCCGATTTCACATCCGGGCGGTTGGATAATAATTGTACCGGAACGCCTGCCTTTAATTCAGAAGGCAATTGTTGTTCGTCCAATGTACCGCGACTGATTTTTTGAGGAGCCTGTCTTAGCAGTAAACTCAGGGTGTTCTCGGTTTGGCGGATTTGATTCTGAATATCCGGGATAGTAGCTGCAATCATATAGCTATTGGCTTCGCTTTGAGAAACGGCCGCTTCGTTCACCATAGCCGCCGTTTTCATGGCTTTCATCGTTTCTACGTTCTTCCGCCACAGAATAGCCGTTTCCTGAGTGAGTGCCAGTTGCTGGTCGAGCATAAGCAGGGTATAGTAACAATT
This sequence comes from uncultured Odoribacter sp., assembly GCA_900544025.1. Taxonomy (GTDB): domain Bacteria; phylum Bacteroidota; class Bacteroidia; order Bacteroidales; family Marinifilaceae; genus Odoribacter. Next base: position 4,042 of record UQTM01000066.1, on the reverse strand, counting down.
TGCAATTGTGGCGATAAGTTGTGTCTGTACAGCTTGACGATAGTCTTCGCTTTGCTGTAAAGCTACTTTTGCAGCTCTTTTCGAATTGAGCAGGTTACCGAACAGGTCGAGTTCCCAGCTGGCAACGACAGGCAGGGAATAAGTCCATTGCCCGGAGGATTTATTAAAGCTGCTCACTCCTCCCTGCGGAGACAATCCGAGCGAAGGGGCATAGGCCAAACGGGACGACATCAGACTGGCTTCGGCTTCTTTTACTTTCAGCATGGCGGTCTGCAAGTCGCTATTCCTTTCCAATCCTACACGGATCAGGGATTGCAATTGCGGATCGGTAAATACCTTTTCCCAGGGCAGAGCGGCCATATTCGTGGTATCCGAAACCAAAGTATCGGTGTTCGATACGGGATCACGATACAAGCCTTGCACATCCACTTCCGGGCGGTTATATTTTTTGTATATGTTGCAACTGCTTAGTAAAGCAGTTGCACATAAGGTGATTATAATTTGATTTTTCATGTTATTTGGTGTATTGTTCGATTTCTGCTTCAATGTCGGTGTTATCCGTATCGTGCCATTGGATCGGTTTGATCTTTTCCTGTACGTTTTGGCAAAGTACGAACAATGCCGGAACGATGAAGATCTGACAGATCATACCGATAAGCATACCGCCGATAGCCCCCGTACCCAGCGTACTGTTACCGTTGGCTCCTACGCCGTGTGCGAACATCAGGGGCAACAATCCGATTACCATTGCCAATGAGGTCATCAGGATCGGACGCAAACGGGAAACCGCTCCCGAGATAGCGGCGTCTGCAACGCTCATTCCCGTTTTACGGCGGTCGAGTGCAAACTCGGTAATCAAAATGGCATTTTTGGCCAGCAATCCGATTAGCATGATTAAAGCAATCTGCATATAGATGTTGTTTTCAACTCCCATAAACTGAGCGAAAATAAAGCTACCCATTAATCCGGCCGGAACAGAAAGAATAACACCTAAGGGCAGGATATAACTTTCGTATTGCGCACTCAGTAACAAGTAAACGAATATAAGGCAAAGGGCGAAGATCATAGCCGTTGTTCCGCTTCCGCTGCTCTGTTCTTCACGGGTCATTCCTGAAAACTCGTAACCGTATCCGGTGGGGAGAGTTTCGGAAGCCACTTCCTGAATGGCCTGGATCGCCTCACCGGAACTGTATCCATCGGCAGGAGCACCGTTCACAGAAATCGCGGTAAACATGTTAAAGCGTTTGATATTGTCGGGACCGTAAATTTTACGCAATGTGATGAACTGTGTGATAGGAGCCATTTCATTGCCGTTTCTCACCATCACGTTATTCAGGGTTTCGGGGTTTGCCCGGAAATTGGCATCTGCCTGGATCATAACCCGGTAGAGTTTACCGAAACGGTTGAAGTTAGAAGCATATATACCGCCGTAATATCCCTGTAAGGTAGCCAGGAGCGTGGCCGGGCTGATTCCTGCCTTTTTACATTTGGCCACATCGATATCTACCATGTATTGCGGGAAATTAGGGTTGAACGAGGTTTGAGCCGTTGCAATTTCAGGACGTTCCTGCAATTTGTTGAGGAAATTCTGGGTGATGTTGAAAAATTCGTTCAGGTCACCTCCCGTTTTATCCTGTACATTGAACTCAAAACCATTGGTTATACTGTAACCGGGGATCATGGGGGGAGCAAATGCCAATACACGGGCATCCTTGATTAAGGTTTTGGCTTGCATATAGATGCTTCCGATTACAGAATTCACATCTTGTCCCTTTCCACGTTCATCCCAATTTTTAAGCTTACAAATAAATGTTCCGTAAGAACTACCTTGTCCGGCAATGAAACTGTAACCTGCAATTTCCGTCCGGCTTTTGATGGCAGAATTGGCTGCAAGCAAGCTATCCACTTTAGACAGGGCTACTTTCGTATTTTCTAAAGAAGTGGCAGGGGGCATATCTACGATTACGAAGAAAGTTCCGGTATCTTCATTGGGAACCATCCCGGTAGGGGTTATTCTCATTAAAAGAACCAGGATTACAATGCTGGCGATTACACCGCCATAAGCCAGCCATTTGTGGTTAATGAAAAGCATCACCCCTTTTTTGTACTTTTTCAGGGTCACGTCGTATGCAGCGTTGAAGGCAGCGTGAAAACGCTGGATCAGGTTGAGCCGTTTGGTTTCTCCTTCATGCCCTTTTTTATCGTGGGGTTTTAGGAAGATTGCACAAAGGGCAGGGCTCAGGGTTAAGGCGTTTATCGCAGAAAGACCGATTGCGACGGCCATCGTCAAACCGAACTGGCGGTAGAATGTTCCGGAAGTTCCTGTCATAAAGCTTACGGGAATAAACACGGCCATCATCACCAGGGTGATAGAAACGATTGCTCCGGAAATTTCGCTCATCGCATCGATCGAAGCTTTTACAGAGGATTTATAGCCTTGGTCGAGTTTCGCATGCACGGCTTCGACCACCACTATCGCATCATCGACCACAATCGCAATCGCCAGCACAATGGCACACAAGGTCAATAGGTTCAAACTGAATCCGATCAGGTAAAGAACGAAGAAAGTTCCTATCAATGCTACCGGAATCGCAATTGCCGGAATCAAGGTTGACCGGAAATCCTGTAAGAAGATAAACACGACGATAAACACCAGAATGAAGGCTTCTATCAGGGTTTTCAGCACTTCGTGGATCGAGGCGAACAGGAAGTCGTTGGCATCCAAAAGTACATCGTATTTTACTCCGGGAGGGAAGTCTTTGGATGCCTCTTCCATGATTGCTTTAATGTTGTTGATGATTTCCGTGGCATTGGAACCTGCGGTCTGGAAGATGATCGAGGTAATACCCGGATGAGCGTTTGCTTTGGTGCTGTATCCGTAGGTAACACCGCCCAATTCAATGCGGGCAACGTCTTTCAGGCGGAGAATTTCACCGTCGGGGGTAGCCCGGATAATAATATCCTCAAATTCGTTTTCTGTTTGCAGACGCCCTTTATATTTCATGATATACTGGAACGACTGGTCGCCTCTCTCTCCGAATTGTCCCGGAGCAGCTTCGATATTCTGTTCTGCCAGGGCTGCCGTGATATCGTCGGGCATGAGCTTGTATTGCGCCATAATATCCGGTTTCAGCCAGATACGAATGGAATAGTCCGCTCCCATAACCATAGCCTCACCCACACCCGCTACCCGCTGGATTTGAGGGATCAGGTTGATTTTCATGTAGTTCTCCAGGAAAATCTCATCGAATTGATCGTCGGAACTATATAAGGTAAAACCCAGCAACATACTGGTTTGGCGTTTGGCCGTGATTACACCGATTTTAGTTACTTCGGAAGGAAGTAAACCTTGAGCTTTGGTAACACGGTTCTGCACATTTACAGCCGCCATGTCCGGGTCGGTACCCTGTTTAAAGTAAATTTCAATATTTGCTTCTCCGGTATTGGTCGCGGTGGAAGTCATATACATCATGTCTTCCACACCGTTGATTTGTTCTTCCAGCGGAGCGATCACACTATTTAAAACGGTTTGTGCGTTGGCTCCGGTATAGGTTGCGCTTACACGTACCGTTGGGGGGGCGATATCCGGATATTGAGTTACAGGTAGTGACACTAACCCTAAAATACCCAGGATCACGATTATGATTGAAATAACCGTCGATAGTACCGGGCGATTTATAAATTTATCTAATTTCATAATTCAGTATTTGTAATACGAATGGTTTCACCACGTTATTTTTTTGCATTTCCCATAGCTGCCGTTTGCTGTGTGGCTTGTTGGAGGCGGGCGGAGGCTTGCTCCGGTGTGATAGGATTGATTTTCATACCGTTTCTTACAGAAGTTCCTACGCCTTCGGTGACGATACGGTCGCCCGGTTTAAGCCCGGAAGAAACGACGTACTGCTGTCCGTTGGTTTGAGGCAATACCTTGATTTCTGTCGATACCACCGTCGAGCTATCGGTTACGACAAAAACAAATTTTTTGTCCTGCAATTCATAAGTCGCTTTTTGTGGAATGATAATAGCGGCTTCATTTTCCACG
>UQTM01000065.1 GCA_900544025.1 uncultured Odoribacter sp. | reverse complement strand
AGATCGCGGCGGAGCACGATAAATTCAGGCTTTTCGAATGGAGTTTCGATTGTACGAAAGCCGTATTCTGGGTGACAATATTAGGAGGATTGGCGAATAACCTGATTTCTTATACTTCCGATCAAACTGTGATTCAGCGTTATTTGACCACAAAGGACGAAAAAAGTGCAGGGAAGGGTATTTTGATGAATGGCGTGATGAGCGTGTTCATTTCGGTGGTATTCTATCTGATCGGTACAGGCTTATACACCTTTTTTAAATCCCGTCCCGATGAATTGAATTACACGTTGTCGAACGGGGATGCAATTTTCCCTTTCTTTATGATGAGCCAGATTCCGGTGGGATTGGCAGGCTTGCTGATTGCAGCGATTTTTGCGGCGACGATGTCCACAATTTCATCGAATATCAATTCCACGGCGACAGCGTTCTCTATGGATATTTATAAACATATTTTCCCACAATCCAGCGACCGCCATATATTGAAGGTCGCCCGCTGGACGTGTTTACTGGCAGGGCTGATCGGTACGCTGCTGGCGGTGTTTATGGCGACGTGGAATATTTTATCCCTGCTCGATTATTTCAATTCGATTCTCGGATTATTGTCCAGCGGATTGGGCGGATTGTTCATTATGGGTATATTCTTCGACCGGATCGATGCCAGGAGCGCTTTAATCGGTTTTATTTCGGGGACAGTCGTGGTTTTTGCTTTAAGTATCTATTCTCCGGTGTCATTCCTGCTCTACGGAGCGATCGGGATTGTGGTATCGGTAGGAGTTGCCCTGATAGCCAGTTTATTTAGTCCGGAAAAGGAAAAACAGCCGGGATTGACCTGGAAACAGTTGAAAAAATAAGAAAACCCTAAATAATATATTCACATGGTAGATTTTAAAATATTAGCGGAACAGTACAAGAAAGAATTATTGGAGAATGTGTTACCGTTTTGGTTGGAGAAATCCCAGGATAAAGAATTCGGGGGATATTTTACCTGTCTCGACCGGGAAGGAAATGTGTTTGATACCGATAAATTTATTTGGTTGCAAGGCCGGCAAGTATGGCTGTTTTCCATGTTATATAATAAGGTGGAAAAACGGAAAGAATGGCTGGACTGTGCGATTCAGGGGGCTGAATTTTTAAAAAAGCATGGGCATGACGGCCATTACAACTGGTATTTTTCGCTGACTCGCGAAGGTGCGCCTTTGATCGAGCCTTACAATATTTTTTCTTACACTTTTGCCACGATGGCTTTCGGGCAACTGAGTATTGCCACGGGGAATCAGGAATATGCGGAGATTGCTAAAAGAACTTTCGACATTGTGCTTTCGAAGGTCGATAATCCCAAAGGCAAGTGGAACAAGGCTTATCCCGGAACGCGGAATATGAAAGGTTTTGCATTGCCGATGATCCTTTGTAACCTGGCTTTGGAAATAGAGCCGTTACTGGATAAAGAATTTATGGAAAAAACCATCGAAACCTGTATTCATGAGGTGATGGAAGTATTCTATCGTCCGGAACTGGGATTGGTGGTGGAAAATGTATCTGACACCGGGGAACTGGTCGATAATTTCGACGGGCGTTCCCTGAATCCGGGACATGCGATAGAGGCGATGTGGTTTATCATGGATTTGGGTGTACGGCTCGACCGGAAAGAATTGATCGAGAAAGCGGTAAAGATTGCTTTGCAGGAAATCGAGTACGGCTGGGACAAAGAATATGGCGGAATTTTCTATTTTATGGACAGGCTCGGGCATCCGGTTCAGCAATTGGAGTGGGACCAAAAATTATGGTGGGTACATGTCGAAACCCTGATAACCACGTTGAAAGGTTATCAACTGACGGGTTCGAAGGAATGCCTGGCGTGGTTTGAGAAGGTGCACGAATATGTATGGACACATTTTGCCGATAAAGAGTATCCGGAATGGTTCGGGTATCTGAACCGGCGGGGAGAAGTGTTGCTTCCCTTGAAAGGCGGAAAATGGAAAGGATGTTTTCATGTGCCGCGCGGATTGTATCAATGCTGGCAAATGTTGGAAAAACTGAAATAAGATGGTTCGGTTTCTTATATTATTCCTGTGTGTATGCTCTTGGGGATACACGAAAGCCGCTTCTAAGGTTAAAGTGGCGTGTGTGGGGAATAGCGTGACCTATGGTTACTTGGTTCCCGACCGGGAAAAGAATTGTTATCCCGCCCGGTTGTCGCAGATGTTGGGCGAGGGCTACGAGGTCCGGAATTTCGGTAAATCGGGAGCAACCTTATTGAATAAAGGACATCGTCCTTATATGAAACAGCCTGAATTTCAGGAAGCCCTGAAATTCGCTCCGGACTGGGTGGTGATCCATCTGGGATTGAACGATACCGATCCCCGGAACTGGCCGAACTACCGGGATGAGTTTATCCCCGATTATCTGGCGCTGATCGACTCGTTCCGTATGGTACGGCCGGGATGTAAAATCTGGATATGCCGGATGTCGCCGATTTTTCATTGGCATCCCCGTTTTAAGTCGGGGACGCGGGATTGGTATTGGCAGGAACAGGCTGCAATTGAGAAAATCGCACAAATCGCCCATACCGGACTGATCGATTTGCATGAAGGCCTGTATGCCCGCCCGGACTTAATGCCCGATGCCCTTCATCCGAATGCGGAAGGAGCGGAAATATTGGCGAAGGCAGTATATGCCGGAATCACCGGAGATTACGGTGGTTTACGTTTGCCCGATGTGTACGGTGACCACATGGTATTGCAGCGCGGACCGTCCCTTACTATAAAGGGAGTGGCCAACGCCGGAGATAAAGTGACGGTACGGCTGGGAAAACAAAAGGTGAACGGCTCGACCGGGGCGGACGGCCGTTGGCAGGTGGTGCTGAAGAATCTGGAAGCGGGAGGGCCTTACGAACTGACGGTTAAATCGCCGGATCGGGAATTGCATTTTAAAGATGTAATGATCGGAGAAGTGTGGCTGTGTTCCGGACAGTCGAATATGGCTTTTATGGTCAAGCAAACGGTTCAGGCGGCTCGGCTGCTGGAACAGGTTCCTGCTCATACCGGTGTACGCTTGTTCGATATGAAGCCGAAAGTATATACAGATGCTGTCAGTTGGGATACGGCCTCATTGGCTGCCCTGAATCGTTTGGATTATTATGCCGATGCCCGGTGGGCTTTGCCCGATCGTGAAAATGTGGCGAATTTTTCTGCTGTCGCTTATTGTTTCGGGCGTATGCTGGCCGATAGTTTGCAGGTTCCCGTCGGGTTGATTTGTAATGCAGTCGGAGGAGCTCCGGCAGAAGCATTTATCGACCGGAAAAGTCTGGAATTTAACGATCGTTTGGTGGATATCCTGTATAACTGGACGAAAAACGATATGATTCAGGATTGGGTGAGGGGACGTGCTGCCCTGAATATGAAAAACACTCCGGTAAAAAATCAGCGGCATCCCTACGAGCCTTGCTATTTATTTGAAACCGGCATTCGACCGCTGGCCGATTTCCCCGTGAAAGGGGTGATCTGGTATCAGGGAGAATCGAATGCCCACAACGTAGAATTGCATGAGGCTATTTTTCCGGCGTTGGTACAGAGTTGGCGAAAGGTGTGGGGTGAGCGGTTGCCGTTTTATTATACGCAGCTTTCCAGTCTCAATCGTCCGAGCTGGCCGCATTTCAGAGATAGCCAGCGGGCTATGCTGGATAAAATCCCCTATAGCGGGATGGCGGTGACTTCCGATAAGGGAGAGCCTACCGATGTACACCCGCGCGACAAGCAGGCTGTGGGAGAACGGCTGGCACATTGGGCGTTGCACGATACCTACAAAATGGAACGCGTCGTTCCTTCCGGACCTTTATTCCGGGGGGTAACTTTCCGAAGAGGGGCGACTTATGTGGATTTCAGTAACGGAGAAGGAATGAAATCGTCGGACGGGAAGCCTTTGCGGACGTTTGAAATTGCCGGGGAGGACGGTTTGTTTGTTCCGGCGACTGCGGCAGTAGAAGGGAAGCAGGTGAAGGTATGGAACGATAAAGTGAAACAACCCAGGCAGGTGCGATATGGCTGGCAGCCATATACCGACGCTAATCTGATAAACGGAGCGGGATTGCCTGCTTCGACGTTTAAAAGCATAGAATAATATCGATGAGAATTGTATTTATTATTACGTTATTCGTGGCACTCGGATGGGGAAGTTCTTTACAGGCAGTTCCGCATTTGTTACCCTGTCCTCAAGAAGTGGAGTGGAACCGTCAGAAATTTGTTTTAAAAGAAGTTGCCCTCCAAACCGGAGTTTTGAAAGAGGAGGTAGAGAATTGGGTGACTGAAAATGGCGGCCGGGTGAATGAAAAAGCGAAACGGGTGATCGAGGTGCGCCTGACGGATCATCTTGAAGGGATCGGCCTGAATGAGGAAGAAGGGTATATTTTGAATGTTCATTCAAATCGGATTGTCGTGGAGGCGGTAACGGAGAGAGGGGTTTATTGGGCTTTGCAAACTTTACGGCAATTGACCGATTTTGCCGGAAAGACGGGGTATGTGCATGGCTGCCGGATTACCGACTGGCCGGCTTTTCGTGTGAGGGGATTTATGCACGATGTGGGGCGCGGTTATGTTCCGGTGGACGAATTGAAACGGGAAATCGCTTTGCTGGCGCGGTATAAAGTGAATGTGTTTCATTGGCATTTGACCGAGGATCTGGCATGGAGGCTGGAGAGCAGGATTTTCCCGATGCTGAACGATAGTATTAATTTCGGACGTTATCCGGGAAAATATTATACCTTGGCGGAGGTTAGGGATTTAGTGGATTTTTGTTGGAAACACGGAATGATGCTGATTCCGGAGGTCGATATGCCGGGGCATAGCGCGGCTTTCCGGAAAACCTTCCGCCATGATATGCAAAGCCCGGAAGGAATGGCGATTTTAAAGCTTTTGATGGATGAGGTGTGCGAAGCGTTTAAAGAGGTTCCCTACATTCATATCGGGACGGATGAAGTGGCTTTTACCAATCCGGAATTTGTTCCCGAAATGGTGGCTTATATCCGGGCGAAAGGGAAGAAAGTGATTTCCTGGAATCCCGGCTGGAAATACAAGGCCGGAGAGATCGATATGCTGCATATGTGGAGTTCGAGAGGAAGACCGCATCCTGGAATCCCGGTTATCGATTCGCGTTTGCATTATCTGAATCATTACGATGCTTTTGCAGATATTGTCGCCTTATATAATAGTAACATCGCAGAGCAGGCTGAAGGCAGCCCGGACTATGCAGGGACGATTCTGGCGGTGTGGAATGATCGCCGGGTGGACGGGGTACGGAATATTTTGGTGCAAAACGGATTTTATCCCGCTATGCTGACTATGGCCGAACGTGCCTGGAAGGGAGGAGGAAACCGTTATTTTTACGAGGCCGGAACATTGTTCCCATCCCGGAATACTCCGGAATATGCGGCTTTTGCCGATTTCGAGGAACGGATGTTATGGCACAAAGAGCATCATTTTCAAAATTTGCTTTTTGCTTATGTCCGGCAGACCGGGGTGCGCTGGCGTATCACCGATCCTTTTCCGAACGGAGGGGATTTACTGAAAAGTTTTCCTCCTGAAAAAGAATTGCAACCGTCTTATTCGTACGAAGGGAAAAACTATAGTTCTGCCGAGGCGGAAGGAGCGGCTATTTATCTGAGGCATGTTTGGGGAACGTTGATACCTTCGTTTTATAAAGATCCGAAACCCGATCATACGGCGTATGCCTGGACATGGGTCTGGTCGCCGGTAGAGCAGGAAGTCGGCATGTGGCTGGGAACGCAGAATTACGGGCGCTCTGAGCAGGATCTTCCTCCTCCTGCCGGAAAATGGGATTTCCGGGAGAGCCGGGTGTGGTTGAACGATACGGAAATTTTACCTCCGGTGTGGACCAATACCCATACGGTAAAAAGTAATGAAATTCCTTTAGGGAATGAAAACTTTGAAGTCCGTCCGCCTGTTTCCGTGCATTTGAAAAAAGGCTGGAATAAAGTGTTGTTGAAATTGCCTGTCGGGAAATTTTCAAGTTCGCAGGTGCGGTTGGTAAAATGGATGTACACGGCGGTTTTCGTTACCCCCGATGGAAAGGATGCCGTGAAGGGATTGATTTATTCACCCGATAAACAAAAGTGATGAGTAAGCTGTTTTTTATTCTTTTATGGAGCGTTGCCTGGGCGGGAACGGCCGGAGCGCAGCAAAACAAGTATTCCACGTTTTATTATCAAAGGGCTACTTTATTTGAAGAATTGCCTGTGACTTCTTCCGATATCGTGTTTTTGGGAAACAGTATTACCAATGGAGCGGAATGGGGAGAGATATTCCGGAATCCCCACATAAAGAACCGGGGAATCAGCGGGGATATTGCCGAGGGAGTTTATGACCGTCTGGGAGCGATTACAAAAGGCAAACCGAAGAAAATATTTTTGCTGGTCGGGATAAACGACGTGGCACGGGGCACTGCCGCCGACACGATTGTAAAGCGCATCGGAAAAATTGTACGACGTATCAAAGAAGAGTCTCCCCGTACGAAAATTTATATCCAAAGCCTTTTGCCCGTGAACGATCGGTTCGGAATGTTCGGCGGGCATACCTCCCGGGGAAATGTGGTACTGGAAGTAAACAGGCAATTGGTGGAATTGGCGAAAAACGAAGCCGTTACTTATATAGACCTTTATTCCCATTTTAAAAATAAAGACGACGAAAAGCTAAATCCCGAATATACGAACGACGGTTTACATTTATTGGGAAAAGGATATATGCTTTGGAAAAAGATCGTGGAAAAATATATTTGATGATATAAAAGCACCCCAAATTTTAGATAAAATTTGGGGTGTAGTGTTATTTTGAATAAGGAGTATTTACAAACTACTCCTTTTCGTCCGTTATCGCTTTATCGTCGTCGCCGTTCCAGGTGGAGGCTAATTGTTGGAAATAGATCACATCCTCCCATTCGTTTCCCCGTTTCAGCCATTGCCTGCGGTAGCCTGTCCGGCTGAATCCCGTGGAATCGAACAATTTCAGGCTGGCGATGTTACAACTGGGGACGCTGCTATACACCTGGTTTAATCCTAATGTTTCGAAACAATAATCGAGCATCAGTTTAATGGCGGAAGTGGCATATCCTTTTTTCCGGTTTTCTATGTTGTGGATCATAATCCCCAGGCCTGCCCGAAGGTGGTAAGGATCGAAATCGTACAGGTCGATCAATCCCAGCGGTTCTTTTGTATTTACATCCGCTATCATAAGCCGCAGTTGCTTGGCCGAGTAAATATCCGTATCGGCGTTTTCAATGTATTTTTTCAGGGTGAAATGTGAAAACGGAGTAAGAGTATCGCTGACTTCCCATAAATCCATATCGTTTTCCCATTTATACAAATATTCCAGATCTTCCGGTTCTAAAGCCCGGATCAGAACGTTTTCATCTTTCATCATAATTTCTCGTTTTTATTCTAATGTTCTATATTTTTAAATCTATGGCTTTGCCCAATTTATAACCGTCGTATTCCCGTATAAAGGCTTCGGGAAATATTTTCCGTACTTCGGACAATGCTTTATGGGCGGTGTCCAATGTGGCATAGCTGGAAAAAATATACCGGTAAAGCTCGCCGATACGTACGACCTTTATTTGGTACCGGCCGTTAAGAATCGGGTCGTCCGCTAAGACCGTCAGACTACAAATCTGAATGGTATAGCATATTTTTTCCGGTGACGCTACCACTTCGTTCCGGGGAACGGTTTCCAACGCTTTAAATGCACTTTTATAAGCAATCGTCTTTACGTTCAGGGTGTCGGCTTCCTGCGATTCCCTGCGAACGGACTGCGCTTGGGCAGAGGTGAAAAAATAGAACGGGAACATCAAGAGTATGAGTGCACACCGAAATAAGTATTTCCCACACATCCGTTTCGTTCCGTCGAGCTTTCCCATCCCCCTGCAAATATATTAGTTTTTAGGTAATTTTCATTACTTTTGCCTATGGGCAGCCTGTTTTATGTAGCTGATCCTTAGACTGCGTTTAATATACGTAATAACCGAGTAAAATGTTTAATTTAATAAGTGTTGTCGGGCCAACGGCAAGCGGAAAGACAGCGTTGGCTGTCAGGTTGGCGGCAGAGCTGGGAGGCGAGGTTATCAGTGCCGATTCCCGCCAGATATACCGGGGAATGGACATCGGCACCGGCAAAGACCTGGGAGAGTATAGCTGGAAAGGGCGTAAAGTGCCTTGTCACCTGATCGATATTGTGGAGGCCGGGGCAAAATACAACGTGTTCGAATACCAGAACGATTTTTTAAAAGTGTGGGAAGATTGCCGGCAAAGGGGAGTATTTCCTGTTTTATGCGGAGGGAGCGGTTTGTATGTGGAAGCCGTGCTGAAAGGATATAAGTTGCTGGCTGTGCCTGTCGATGAGGAGTTGAGGGCGTCTCTGGCAGGACTGGCTCTGCCGGAACTGGCACAACGCCTGGCAGGCTATAAAAAGCTGCATAATACGACGGATGTAGATACCGTGAAACGGGCGATCCGGGCGATAGAGATAGAAGAGTATTATTTAACCCATCCTTATGAGGAGAAGGATTTCCCGGAACTTCGTCCGCTGATCGTGGGGGTGGACGTAAGCAGGGAAGTGCGCCGGGAACGGATCACGGCCCGTTTGCATGCCCGTTTGCAGGAAGGAATGGTGGAGGAGGTAAAACGCTTGCTTGATAGCGGGATAAAGCCGGAAGACTTGATTTATTACGGATTGGAATATAAATACCTGACTTTGTATTTGACCGGGGAATTGGGATATGAAGAAATGGTTGAAAAACTTAACGTAGCGATTCATCAGTTCGCTAAGCGGCAAATGACCTGGTTCCGAAAGATGGAGCGTGACGGGTTCGATATCCATTGGCTGGATGCCTCTTTGGATTTGGACGAGAAAGTGGCGAAAGTAAAAGAATGGATGAAGGAGGCGTAAGGTCTATTCTTCCCCGTTTTCCATTTCCGTTATAATATTTTGGATCAGGAATTGTTTATCCGCCGGAATTTGCTCGAAAAAAGCATGTAATCGGTGGTGTTGTTCTTCCGTCAGATTGTGTACGAAATTCTCGATAAGGGTAGAGGCTTCGAAAGCTGCCACGAATTCGTCGTTCAGAAGAATATCGGTGAATAAGTCCAGATGCCCGGAGTAGTCCAGAGAAGATTCCCAGGCGATACGTAATAGAATGGCTTTTACATGAGGATCTTTTTCTTGCCGGATACGTTCCAGCAGTACATCACGGAAACTGTTTTCCCGGACATCTGCAAGCAGGCCGACGATCCCTGAAATAACAAAAGTGTCGGGCCGGCTGCTTAAAATATCCAGAAGAGGAACGATAATAGTGCTGTCTCCGGTTTCTTTGATTTCTCTGATCGCTTCTTCCACAGCTTCCGGATCATTCGTGTTGATCTTCTTTAGCAATTCGTCTTTGTTTTCCATGTTTCCCCCTTTTTAAACGCCACGAAGGTAAAAAAAAAGAGCGTTATAAACGCTCTTTTTATTTTAGTTTTTTCCCTCTTGTGAACGGGGATGGAATTTAGTGATCGTATCTTTCAGATAGTGATCGTCTAAATGAGTGTAAATCTCGGTAGTTAAGATCGATTCATGTCCCAACATATCCTGCACGGCACGTAAGTCGGCTCCTCCGCTAACTAAGTGAGAAGCGAAAGAGTGACGGAATGTGTGTGGTGATACATTCTTTTTAATTCCGGCTCTTTCCGCCAAGTGCTTAATGATGTTGAATACCATAACTCTTGATAAAGCAGTTCCTCTTTTATTCAAGAAAAGAATATCTTTGCATTCTTCTGTGATATCTAAATAATCCCTGTAAACTTTCAGGTATTTTTTGATTTCAACTTTAGCGTTACGGCTCAATGGAATGATTCGTTCCTTGTTGCCTTTACCTTCGATCTTGATCGTTCCCTGACGGAAATTGATATTCGATAATTTGATGCCGATCAATTCGGAAACACGAAGTCCACATGAATATAACATCTCGATGATGGCTTTGTTCCGTTGTCCTTCCGGTTTATACATTTCTACGGCGTTCAAGATTGAATCGATTTCTTCGATCGTCAGAATGTTAGGCAGTTTTCTACCGATTTTCGGTGCTTCTAATAATTCGGTCGGGTTTTCGGACAGTACTCCGTCGAAAACCAAAAATTTAAAAAAAGACCTGATACTGGAGATACATCTTGCCTGTGTCCGGTTTGTTACACCCAGATCACTGACATAAACCAGATATTCTTTTAAAATATCGTAAGTAACTCCATCTGGTTCAGTCACCTTGTGAAATTCAGCCGAGTATTTCGCGAGTTTGTTAATATCGTTCAAATAGGCTTCAACTGAATTTGAGGAAAGTGATTTTTCCAGAATTAGAAAGGTCTTATAATTCTCAATAGCGTTATCCCAAGTCATTGTTTTTGATTTTACGTAAGTCAAACTCATTAATAATTATCACCACAAGGTTAATTGAAACTGAGCATAAAGATATATTTTTTTTTAATATCCAACTTACAATTTCCAAACTTTAACAATATTGTATATGTATATAATTAATTGAAATGTTAGAAATCCCTTTTGTGACGTGGGATATAGAATGTTTAAGGAAAAAAATATTTTATTAATTTGTGGATATAAATTTGGAAAATTAAGGCATGTCCGAATACGAAAAAAATAACTAATTTTGTTCAGTGAGTTTTTTATATAAATTACAAAAATGAAAATACTGATCATAAACGGGCCTAATCTGAACCTTTTGGGGGTTCGGGAGCCTGAGGTCTATGGAAAAGAGACCTTTACAGATTACCTCGAAAAACTGAAAGCCAAGTACCCGGCAGTGAATATATCTTATTATCAGTCGAACATCGAAGGCGAGCTGATCGACAAGATACATGAGGTCGGTTTCAGTTACGACGGGATTATTTTAAACGCCGGAGCATATACTCATACGTCGATAGCTATTGCCGATGCTATTTCGGGGGTGAAAACCCCGGTTATCGAAGTGCATATTTCTAACACCGCCCGCCGGGAAGCATTCAGGCATGTGTCTTTCCTTACGGCTGTTTGCCGGGGAGTGATCATGGGATTCGGTTTGACATCCTATGAATTGGCTTTGCAGGCTTTGCTGGAAAGTTCAGCGGATACCGGGAAATGAAAAGAAAAATGACAGGCGGGTGAAACTCTTTTACTAAAAATGAGTATCAGGATAAGAGTGCCTGACTGTAAACAATAATATAGAACTATGAAAAGGACAAAAATTGTAGCAACTATTTCGGACAGAAGGTGTGAAGTCGGTTTTTTAAAAGAATTGCATGAGGCCGGAATGAATGTTGTGCGGTTGAATACAGCTCATCAAACCTTGGATGAAGCTATGAAAGTGGTAAGAAATGTTCGTGCCGTTTCGGATAAAATAGCTTTGTTGATCGATACGAAAGGCCCCGAAATAAGAACCCGTATGGTAGATGTCCCGGTAAGGGTAGAGAAGGGCGAGGTTATTTACATGAGCGGAAATCTGAATGCAACCAGTGATAAAAAATTGGTGCATGTGTCTTATGAGAACTTTGCCCGGGATATTAATGTCGGCGCAAAAATTCTGATCGATGACGGGGAAGTGGAACTGGTTGTGCGCGACAAGAAAGGGGATATGCTGGAACTGGTCGCTTCTAATCCCGGGGATATCAAGGATAAAAAAAGTATCAATGTTCCCGGTGTGAATATTCATCTGGAATCGCTTAGCGATAAGGATAGGAAATTTATCGAATTCGCTATCGAAAACAAGCTCGATTTTATCGCCCATTCTTTTGTGCGGAACAAAGAAGATGTGATTGCGATCCAAAAGATTCTGGACGAACAGAATAGCAAGATAAAAATCATTGCTAAGATTGAAAATCAGGAAGGAGTGGACAATATCGACGAAATTCTCGATCATGTTTACGGTATTATGGTGGCCCGGGGGGATCTGGCTATCGAGATCGATGCGGAAAAGATTCCGAGGATTCAGCGTTATATCGTCGGCAAATGTATCGAAAGTAAAAAGCCTGTGATCGTGGCTACGCAAATGCTGCATACGATGATCGATCATCCCCGTCCCACCCGGGCGGAAGTCAGTGATATCGCCAATGCCATATTTAGCGGAACCGATGCCATTATGCTGAGTGGAGAAACGGCTTACGGAGATTATCCGGTGGAAGCCGTTAAGGTGATGACTAAAGTGGCGGAAGCGAACGAATCGACCACTCCGCCGGATTCCGGACGAAATCTGGTACGTATTAATAATGAGGTGACTGCGGCTTTAGCCCGTGTGGCTGTGCGCATGACTACGATGCTTCCGATTAAGGCGATCGTCGTGGATACGCTTTCCGGACGTACCGCCCGTTATTTGTCGGCTTTCCGGGCGGCTTTGCCGGTATATGCCCGTTGTTATGACAAGGAGGTGATGAGGGAGTTGGCTTTGTCGTTCGGTATTCGTCCGTATTATACGACTAAACCTACTTCGAGAGATGAGTTTATGCATGATTTGCCTCATGTGTTGCAAGAAAACGGCTATCAGGAAGGAGATCAGTTTCTGGTGATCGGTGGAAGTTTCGGGCAGGGACGCGGAGCTTCTTTTCTGGAAGTATTTAAGATGCCGAAAATGGAATGAGAATAATCCGGTTTTCCCGATAAACAAAATAAAGGTATCGCTTTAAAGTGATACCTTTATTGTTCACAAAACAGCATAGATCTATGAGTAAGAAGGGCATAAATATTCTATTGGTGGCGCCTGTGATGTTCGGTTTTTTTATCATGGGATTTGTCGATATGGCAGGTATTGCCACCAGCTATGTGAAACAGGACTTTGATCTGAACGATGCCACTTCGAGCCTGGTGCCGATGCTGGCGTTCCTGTGGTTTCTGGTGTTTGCCGTTCCGACAGGGATCTTAATGGGGAAGATCGGGAGGAAGAATACGGCATTGCTGTCGCTGCTGATTACGATTGTGGGGCTGGCTTTGCCTCTGGTCGCTTACAATTTTGTGATCGTGTTGCTGGCTTTTGCTTTGCTGGGAATAGGAAATACAGTATCGCAGATTTCTTTTAACCCCTTATTGACCAACGTGATTTCCAATGACAAGCTGACCAGTGCACTTACATTCGGACAATTTACCCGTTCTGTGGCTTCGTTTTTAGGGCCGGTCATCGCCGGTGTAGTCGCCTCGTATTTCGACGATTGGAAGCTGATCTTTTGGGTATATGCTTTCGTATCCCTTTTGTCTTTTGCCTGGCTTTTTTTGGCAACGGTGCCTAAAGAATCCAAAGAAGAAAAACCGATTTCCTGGAATTCTACCTTTTCCTTGTTTAAGGAAGGGTATATTTTAGCTTGTTTTTTGGGAATATTGTTCTTTGTCGGTATCGATGTGGGGCTAAATACTTATATCCCTAAGTTTTTAATGGAAAGAACGGGACTTCCTTTGGATCGTGCCGGATTCGGGACGAGCCTGTATTTTGCAGCCCGTATGTTAGGCTCTCTCGTCGGTTCGTTTTTACTGCTTCGGATGTCTGCCTTGAAATTTTTGCGATGGAGCCTGGTGGTGCTGGCCGTTGTGTTCGCTTTGCTGTTGTGCGTAGAAGGTGTTTGGGTATTGGGCACTTTAATTTTTATATTGGGATTGATGTGTGCCAATATTTTCTCGATTGTCTTGGCATTGGCTCTTCATCATCGTCCTGAACGGGCAAACGAGGTGTCGGCGTTGGTATTGATGGGAGTGGCCGGAGGTGCGATTTCAACGCCGGTGATGGGAATGGTGGCAGATTACGCAGGACAGACTGCAGGATTGTCAGTGTTGTGGCTTTGTATTCTGTATTTGCTTGTATTTTCTTATCGGCTTAAAAATTAGACATTTTAAGGGGTAAGTATCCTTTTGTGTGAAGGCTGCGTAAAATCAAAAAATGAAAATCAGATCGATATGATAATATTTTAGCACGGTTTTTGTAGAAAAATATTAAATAACTTAAAATTTAAAGAAGATGAAAAAATTATTCTTAGCGATTATTGCGTTCGTATGGGTTACTGCCGCACATGCACAGACCGAAATCACGATTGGACCGAAGTTGGGTTGGAATATCACCAATATTTCAAATATTTCGGATTCAAAGAATAAAATGAGTGTGAGTGTGGGAGGATTCGCCGAATTTAAATTTAACGACTATGTGGCTTTGCAGCCTGAGTTGCTTTATTCCCGTCAGGGATTCCGTATGAAGGACGGAGATGTGAAAACCAAAGTGAGAGTGAACTACTTGAATATTCCGATCCTGGCGAAATTATATGTTTTGGAAGGTTTGAGCGTAGATTTAGGCCCGCAGTTAGGATTCGCCCTGAATGGAAAAAGCAAAACGAAAGTCAGCGGAACGACCGTAAAAAGCAAAATTACCAATATCAATACCTGTGATGTTAGCTTTGCCGTAGGCTTATCGTATGAATACGAAGAGTTTATGGTTTCTGCCCGTTATAATATCGGTTTGACGAATGTGATCGATAAAGACGATGCCGGAGGAAATAATAAGAATCATGTATTTCAATTGTCGGTAGGCTACCGGTTTAGCGGATTGTTTTAACCTTGAATAAAATTTATAAAAAACTCCCGGAAAATATCCGGGAGTTTTTTATTGGCTGATGGAGAAATTTTATTTTTTCTGTGTTTTCAATAGATCTCTGATCTCTGTGAGTAATTCCTCTTCTTTCGTCGGTGCAGGAGGAGCTGCCGGTGTTGGTGCCGCTGCTGTTTCCTCTTTACGTTTCAGGCTATTTATCATCTTGATGAACAGGAAGATCGAAAAGGCGATGATCAAAAAATCTAAAGTCGTACCGATAAAATTTCCGTAATTGATCGATACGGCTTCTGTCATTTTACCTGTGGCTTCGTCCAGATGGGCGTGTTTCAGTACGATTTTCAGGTTATCGAATTTCACACCGCCGATCAATAAACCGATTGGTGGCATGATAATATCGCTGACCAAAGAAGATACGATCTTTCCGAAAGCTCCTCCGATAATGATACCGACTGCCATGTCCACGACGTTACCTTTCATGGCAAAGGTTTTGAATTCTTGTATAAAACTCATAATTCTGTTTTTTAGTTTTTGGGTAATATGGTTACTTTTTGATTGTCTGCTAATGCCTGTACGCCTGCCGTCACAATTATATTATCGCTGTGCAGGCCTGTCTTGACAAGGGCGTCCTGGTCGAAACGGATGGTTGTTACCGGTTGTTTCTTTACTGTCGAGGTATGGGGATCGACAATCCACACAAATTCACGATCTCCTTCCCGGAATAGCGCACTTGCCGGGATGATGAAATTATCGGAAACCGTATTTTGAATGCGGAATGTTATTTTACAGGAAAATCCCGGAAATACGTTGTCCCGGTACGAAAGAAATTCTTTGTCCGTGATTTTTAATGTGATCGGAATACCGAAGCCGTTGGAGGAATAGATATATTCTTTTATATCCGAAGTGAATAGCTTTCCTTTTTGGGAATCGAATTCTACATAGATCGTTTTAGGTATTTTCAGCAATTCGATATTGGTTTCCGGAAGTACGAACGAGATTTCGATATTGTCCGGATTCACCAGTTTGACAATGGATTGCCCCACCATGACTTCTTCGTGATTGGCAACGTATTTTTTTACGACAATTCCGTCGAACGGCGCGAGCAAACGCGTATAATCCAGCGTGCTGCGTGCAATATCTACGGCGGAACCGGCACGGATATAATCCGCCTGGGCGATTTCTACGTTTTGGGTGGCCGTAGCATCGGCTTTTAATAGCCGCTCATTCCTTTCATAAATCGATTTTGCCGCATTGTAATTGCTGGCTGCGGTGTTATACTGTTGTTGATAGTCGTAAGGGTTAATACGTGCGATTAAGTGTCCCTGTTTTATTTTTTGCCCTTCTTCCACATTTAATTCTGTGAGTGTTCCCGATACTTTGAAGGCGAGGACACTGAATTCCGTTGCTTCCGCCACTCCGGTATATTGCCGGTCGATAGTTTCTAAGGATTTTACCTGAACTACCCTCACCGGACGGGGCGTTGCGGGTGTGGGGTTTTCTTTTTGAGACTGACAGGCTGAAAAAAAGAAAAGAAATAATATGAAAAAGGTTATCGTAGGGCGCATAACAATGTTAATATTTTTACTTTTTTACGAAAAGAGACTAACCTGTGGTTACAATTCAGGCGGGAATATTCTAAATAATCGAATTTGCTTACATTCCGATAATAGATTTTAGCTAATTGTCTCTTTTTAAAAATAACTATTAAAATATGTATTCGAATGAGTTTTGCCATAATTAATTATACTCGGTGGGAATAATTGTATTTTCAGGTGTTTTGAACTGTCGGGATAGGAATTTAATTATGTTTTTCGTAAAAATTCCTAAAAAAGGAATGTGTTAAATAAGAAATAGCTGATTATCTGTGTTTTGTCTCCAGAATAACAGGTTTCTTCGGAAAAAGCGGAAAAACATCGTAACTCCTGAAATAGAAGGGAACAACGATTGTTAGTAATTGTGAAAACCTTAAAATAAGCGTTTTTATTCCTATTATCTTGTTCCTATAGGGGTAATTTTAGGTTATGGGATCCAATCGACCACTCCCTGAACAGGATGCTTCTTTCGCCATTCTGAAAATTCTGCATAATTTTTAACACCGCCTTGTATGGCTGCCCGGTAATATTCTATCCCCATTATTTTTTCTGAAGCCGGAGTTTCATATTTAAGGGTTAAAATGGTTTCCCGGAGTTGAGGTGTCAGTATCATTTTGATTCGTTCTGCCACCCGTTCGAAATAACCATCGTAAAGAGAGCCTTTCAGGATATGTATCATATCTATTTGCCAGGTTTCCCGGTTGTCGTCGAGATACCAGGCGTGCCATTCGATACATTTTTCTTCGGTATCGATCAGATTGGTATAAGTGATGTTTTTTATCGACGGGTTTTCCGCCAGCTTAGCTATGGCCGAAAAACTGTCGGCTAAACGGAATGTAGGGGTATAGATATGAAAGTCGATATCTTTGTGAGTCATCAGTAAGCCCATTTGTAGCGAGCCGACAAGATTGATCTCGGCATGGATGGAACGCCAGATATTTATAATATCCATTTGTTCGATGATTTCCCACGCTTTTTGCTGATTTCTTGAAGCAATATCTAAAATGTTTTCCATATATTAAATAAAAAGAGAAACAAAGATAATAATTTTTTATTTATGATTAATCGGATGTTTTTGGGGTAAATGCTTTAAAAAGAAAGTTATAAACCTATTGAATTTACACGAAATCGGGCTTTGTACACTATGGACAGAAAAGATGAGAGCTTCATTGTTTTTTTATTTTGCGGATCGGTTGTATATTGAAAAAGTGAAGGCCGGTGCATTGAAATAAAAAATAAAGATAAAAAGAGAGTAAAAGAAGATCGCCTGTTTTGCTTTCTGAAATATATATCCGTTTGCATGGTTTGTTATAGTAAATGGTTGCGGTAAGGTTTCATTGTATGCAAAACTAATACAACGATTTTCAGGATAACTTGCCTTTTATCTACTTTCTTTTATATAATTAAAGGTATGGCTTCATTGCTATCGACTTGTGCAGAATTTAAATATAATCCTGTTTCAATGTAAGCATGTTCTTGATGTTGCGTAATTCTTATGTAGATTTTCGCCTCTTTACCTTCTAATAAACGTGGTTTTTTCGTAATTGATGTTGTAAGTAGCCATTGTTTTGTATTTTGATTATACCATTCGTATGGAACTCTTATAGAACATTTATACGTAAATCGGCTTAAATGTGTGTAATTTTGAGGAAAGAAAAAAGCCTTCGATTTCTCAAAGGCTTTAAGTGTCTGATAATTAGTGGAGCTGTTAGTGAGATTTGAACTCACGACCTCTTCCTTACCAAGGAAGTGCTCTA
>UQTM01000064.1 GCA_900544025.1 uncultured Odoribacter sp. | reverse complement strand
GAGAGTTTACGCAACGGGCTTTCCTGAACGGGAAGATGGATCTTTCGCAGGCGGAGGCGGTGGCAGACCTCATCGCTTCGTCGTCGGCCGCTTCGCACCGAATGGCATTGAGCCAGATGAAAGGGGGATTTTCTGCGGAATTGGTGAAGTTGCGGGCGGATTTGCTGCATATTACGTCTTTGCTGGAGTTGGAACTGGATTTTTCGGAAGAGGATGTGGAGTTTGCCGATCGTCCGGAGTTACAAAGGATTGCCGGAAATATCCGGAGGCTGCTGGTGCGGCTGTGCGATTCGTTTGCGGTGGGGAGTGTCATCAAAAACGGTGTGCCGGTGGCGATTGTGGGAAATACAAATGTGGGGAAGAGTACGCTGCTGAACGCTTTGCTGAACGAGGAGAGGGCGATCGTGTCGGACATTGCCGGAACGACACGGGATGTGATCGAGGATACGGTGAACCTGAACGGGGTGACGTTCCGCTTTATCGATACGGCGGGTATCCGTGCGACGGAGGACGAGGTGGAGAGTATCGGAATCGAGCGTACGTTTGCCAAGATCGGACAGGCGCGCGTGGTGTTACTGCTGACGGATTTAAGCCGGGGAGCAGAGTGTTTCGAGGAGTATTACCGGCAGGTGAAAGAACGGCTTGCGCCGGATGCCACACTGTTGATCGTGCTGAACAAGACCGATCGGGTGGACGACTTGCTGACCCCTCAGGAAACGATCCGCCTGTTTACGTCGGGCGAGGAGATTATCCCGATCTCGGCAAAGCAGGGCACGAATCTGGACGGGCTGGTGGAGAAACTGACGGAAGCGGTGGATCTGGACGGCGTGCACGCCGGAGATGTGATCGTGAGCAACGTCCGGCATTACGAAGCTTTATCGCATGCACTGACAGCCGTAGAACGCGTAATCGCCGGGCTGGAATCCGGCCTCAGCGGGGAGTTCGTGTCGCAGGATATCCGGGAATGCCTGCATTACCTGGGCGAAATTACCGGGGATATTACAACGGACGAGGTGCTGGGGAATATTTTCAGGAATTTTTGCATCGGGAAGTAACTGTATGAAACAATTTATAGTAGCAATTTTATAGAGACCGTCGGATTTAATCAATTAATAAAAAGTAAATTTTATTGACTTGCTTTTTGTATTTTTGCGTTTTGAACTGAAACAACAATAGTCCATGTTTGAACAGACTTTTAATAATATAGATAACGTATTACGTAAAGACGACGGGTGCGCCACAGAACTCGATTATGTAGAGCAATCGTCGTGGATATTATTCCTAAAATACCTTTATGACCTCGAACAGGAGCGGGAAATAAACGCCGAACTTGAAGGGAGAACCTATACACCGATTATAAAGCATGAATTTAAATGGGATGTGTGGGCTGTTCCCAAGTCTAATGGAAAACCCGACCATAACAATATGATGACAGGCGACGATTTAGTCGATTTTGTCAATTTAAAGTTATTCCCTTATCTGAAAAGTTTTAAGGAAGAAGCGGCTTCGCCCGATACGATACAGTATAAGATCGGTGAAATATTCAGCGAACTGAAAAATCGTATGACCAGCGGTTATAATATTCGTGAAGTATTGGATGCGGTAGATGAACTTCAGTTTCAATCGTCGGAAGAAAAGCACGAAATGTCGCATCTGTACGAAAGCCGTATCAACCGAATGGGAAATGCAGGGCGCAACGGTGGAGAATATTACACGCCTCGCCCGCTTATCCGTACTATTGTAAAAGTGGTAGCGCCCAAAATAGGCGAAACAGTTTACGACGGAGCTTGCGGTTCGGCAGGATTTTTATGTGAAGCCTTTGCTTACCTTTATCAGAAAGCCAAAACAGCCCAAGACCATATCAAGCTGCAAAAGAAAACTTTTTACGGGAAAGAGAAAAAAGGCTTAGCGTACATTATCGGTATTATGAACATGATATTGCACGGCATACAAGCGCCCAATATCGTTCGTAAAAACACATTATCGGAAAACCTTGCCGAAGTGCAGGAGCGCGACCGATACGATGTTATTTTGGCTAATCCTCCTTTCGGCGGGAAAGAGCGCGCTGAAGTACAGCAAAACTTTCCTATCAAAACAAGCGAAACTTCGTATCTGTTTTTACAGCACTTTATCCGTTACCTAAGAGCAAGCGGACGGGCAGGCGTAATTATTAAAAATACATTTCTCAGCAATACGGACAGGGCATCTGTCGAACTTCGTAAAAAACTGCTGACAGACTGTAATCTATATGCCGTATTGGACTTACCTTCCGGTGTATTCGTGGGTGCAGGAGTGAAAACTGTGGTATTGTTTTTTGAGAAAGGCGAGCCGACCGAAAAAGTATGGTATTATCAGCTAAATCTCGACCGCAATCTGGGCAAATCCAATCCGCTAAGCGAACAGGATTTGGCTGAATTTGTGGCATTGCAACCCAAGCAACAAAATAGCGAAAATTCGTGGACGGTACGTGTGGCAGACCTCGACCCCGATACATTGGATTTATCGGTGAAGAACCCGAATAAAAAAGATGAAGTAGAACTTCGCTCGCCCGATGATATTATTGCCGAAATGCAGGAAATCGATAACCTGAATAATAGCTTGTTGGACGAAATAAGAGGCATGCTATGAAAGAGGGTTGGATAAAAGCCAATATAGGAGACATCTGTTCTTTAGAGTATGGTAAACCTTTAGATATTGTACACCGTGTAGAAGATGGATTATATCCTGCTTATGGGGCAAACGGAATCTTCGCAAGAACAAATAAATATTACTATGATAAACCGTCAATTATAATAGGAAGAAAAGGAACGGCTGGCGCAATAACTTTAACAGAGGAAAAGTTTTATCCTTTAGATGTTACATATTATGTCGTTTTTGATAAAAACAAATATGACCTAAAATTTTTATATTATTTATTTCTGACGAAAAACATACCGAGTTTGGCTAAAGGCGTTAAACCTGGCATTAATAGGAATGATGTTTATTCCTTATCTATAAACTACCCACCTACTTTATCCGAACAACAACGCATAGTAGAAATATTAGATACAGCTTTTGCAAAAATTGATACAGTAAAACAAAATGCAGAACGTAATCTTATAAATGCCAAAGAGTTATTTCAAAGTGCTTTAGATTTTGAGTTGTTACCAAAAAATAAATGGGAAGAAAAGAAATTATCCGAAATATGTAATTTAATAACGGATGGAACACACAGTACACCTAAATATACTGAAAAAGGAGTTCCTTTTTTATCGGTTAAAAATCTTACTAATGGCTTTATTGACTTCTCGGAAACTCGTTTTATTTCAGAAGAAGAACACAAATTTCTAACTAAAAGATGCAAGCCTGAACAGGAAGATATACTATATACGAAAATTGGAACAACAGGAATTGCACAGGTTATTGATACTGATAAGGAATTTAGTATATTCGTAAGTGTGGCTCTTTTAAAAGTCAAACGTGATATAATATATAATTATTATTTGCGGCATGCTTTAAATGCACCTAAAGCGAGAGAACAAGCTCGAAAAAGGACAAGAGGTACAGCTAATAAAAACTTAGTAATAACGGATATTAAAGAAATAACTGTTCCTGTTCCTCCCATTTCCGAACAACAACAAATAGTATCGAAACTCGATGCCCTATCAGCAAAATGCAAAGAATTAGAAAATAATTATTTGAAGACCATAAACGATTGTGATGAATTAAAAAAAGCTATATTAGCAAAAGCTTTCAACGGCGAACTGTAAAAAATACTTTTGGCTATGAACGAAGCACAAACCCGATTAGAAAAAATAGACCCTAAGCTGCGACAGGCAGGCTGGGGAGAGGTCGAGCACAGCCGTATCCTTGTGGAGCAAAATGCAACTACAATTACATTGGGGCGCATCATTCAGACTGGGAGACAAAAACCGCTTCGTGCCGATTATATTTTAAGCTATAAGGGCAAGAAACTTGCTATTATTGAAGCCAAAAGCGACGAAGAACACGTAGGCGAAGGCGTAATGCAGGCTAAGCTTTACGCCCAGATGATGAATATACGCTTCACCTATTCCACCAACGGCGACGAGATTTACGCCATAGATATGGAAACGGGCGAAGAAGGCGAAGTTCAGGTTTTCCCCACACCCGACCAGCTTTGGCTGTGGACGTTCGGTACAGAGGCAGACCTTTGGCGTGATAAATTTTACGCCGAACCTTTCTATTCATCCGAAGGGAAAAGATTGCGCTATTATCAGGAGATTGCCGTTAATCGTGTATTGGAAGCCATTGCACAGGATAAGAAACGTATATTGCTGACTCTTGCCACAGGTACGGGCAAAACGTTTATAGCTTTTCAGATAGCCTGGAAATTGTTTCAAACCCGTTGGAACTTACAGAAGAATAATCGCCGTCCTCGCATTTTATTTCTTGCTCACCGTAATATATTGGCCGATCAGGCTTTTAACGGTTTCGGAGGTTTTGCCGATGATGCGTTGGTGCGTATCGATCCGAAAAGCATTAATAAGAAAGGATATGTGCCGACTAACGGAAGTGTTTTCTTTACTATATTTCAGACTTTCCAGAGTGGAAAAGACCGCCCGAATTTCGGACAATATCCGCCCGATTTTTTCGATTTTATTATTGTGGACGAATGTCACACAGGCGGGGCAAAAGACGACAGTAACTGGCGGGCTATCCTCGAATATTTCGAACCCGCTGTCCAGTTGGGGCTGACGGCGACACCGCGCCGTGATGTGAATGCCGATACGTATAAGTATTTTGGTGAACCTGTATATACTTATTCACTGAAACAAGGTATCGAGGACGGTTTTCTTACTCCTTTCCGCCATTGTAAGATGCAGAGCAATATCGACGATTATATCTATGAACCAGACGATACGGTTTTGAGCGGAGAAGTAGTAGAAGGTAAAACATATACCGAGTACGACTTTTATCAGGGTAAGATTGAGATGCGCGACCGTGACGTTACCCGTGTTAAAGAGTTTATGCAGTATATCGGAAAGAAAGAAAAAACGCTTGTATTCTGTTATAATCAGGCTCATGCCGCTGCTATACGAAATATTATCAATCAGGTAAGCCGTAGCCGAAATCCTTTTTATAGTGTTCGTGTAACTTCCAACGATGGCGAACAAGGCGAACAATACTTACGGGAATTTCAGGATAATGAAAAGAGTATTCCGACGGTATTAACCACCTCGCAAAAGCTTTCTACGGGTGTAGATGCTCTCAACGTCCGCAATATCGTGCTTCTCCGCCCTATTAATTCGATGGTGGAATTTAAGCAGATAATCGGACGCGGAACACGGCTTTATGACGGGAAGTATTATTTTACAATTTATGACTTTGTAAGGGCTTACGAAAAGTTTAACGATTCCACTTGGGACGGCGATCCCGTATGCACGAAATGCGGAAACAACCCGTGTACATGTAAACAGGGAACACCGCCACGACCACCTCAGCCACCTTGCGAAGTGTGCGGTGTGCGTCCGTGTGTCTGCCCTAAGAACAATACCTGTGAGGTATGCGGAAATGATCCGTGTACATGCCCGCCAGCCGAAAAACTGAAGATTAAACTTTCGGACGGCAGGATTCGCAGGATACGGCATATCAAAAGCGATATGTTTTGGTTGGAGGGTAAGCCCGTTGCAGCACAAGTGTTTTTGGAATATTTATTCGGAAAGTTACCTGATTTTTTCAAAGATGAAGAAGAACTTCGCCGCCTGTGGTCTGAACCTTTGACACGAAAAGCCTTACTTACAAAAATGGAAGAGGCCGGCTACGGTACAGAAGTGTTGCGGCAGGTTCAAAAACTAATTAATGCAGAAAAAAGCGATTTGTTCGATGTTTTGGAGTTTGTAGCCTATGCGAGCGAACCGTTGGAGCGTGAAGAAAGAGCCAAGCAGGCAAAAATATATTTTTATCCGACCTTATCAGATAAGCAACGCGATTTTATAGATTTTGTGTTGCAACAATATATCGTATCGGGAGTGAGCGAATTGGATCTGGAGCGCCTACCTATTCTTATTACTATGAAATTTGGTTCTACGCATGATGCTGTACGGCAACTCGGAGATGCAAGAATTATTAAAAATACATTTGTCAATTTTCAGAAGTATCTTTACGGGAATACTGGAACTTATCCACTATCTCGATGAAACAAGAGGGTAAATGAACACATGTAGAATAATGGATGATGTTTTTGAGTTGTAAATTTATGGCTATACTATAGAAATGCCATTTATAAATATTCGATTTGTAGATAAATATCAGTAGAAAATTTCCTGCATCGGGAAATAAATTTAATTGTTAATCGAATTTCATTTGCCTGTAAAGGCGATGATAACTTGTCTATGGTGTCGATAGCTTTGTGGTAATGCTGAAATGTGTTACTACTCCGATTGCTGTGTATGTTTTTACTTATGATTTTGAGGGTAGGGGGGTTATTGTTTTCCCGATATGGCTATTTTGATGACGTTGTCGAGTTTGTTTTCGAAGATGCGGTAGGCTTCTTCGATTTCGGTTAAGGGGAGTCTGTGGGTGATGAGAGGGGTGGTGTCTATTTTGCCTTGTTCGATGAGGGTGAGGATTTCGGCACAGTCGCAGCCATCGACTCCGCCTGTTTTGAAGGTCAGGTTTTTGCCGTACATGTCGGGCAGGGGAAGAAGCTGGGGGGTGTCGTAAAGGGCTACGACGGTGACGATGGCGTTGGGGCGGGCGCATTGCCATGCCAGGCGGAAG
Source organism: uncultured Odoribacter sp. (assembly GCA_900544025.1). GTDB lineage: Bacteria > Bacteroidota > Bacteroidia > Bacteroidales > Marinifilaceae > Odoribacter. The sequence goes on along the minus strand of UQTM01000064.1, from coordinate 11,657 downwards.
GTGTCTTCGGCTCCGGCTACTTCCAGTACGATGTCGGCTCCGCCGTGGTCGCTGTTCCGGAGTACGAAATCTTTGCAGTTTTCGGGGGTTGTGGTTAATATGGCGGGGTAGTGTTCACGGATAAAACGGGTTCTTTCCGGGGACTTTTCACAGACGATGATGCGTCGGGGCTTTTTCAGCATGACGCAGAGCAAGGTGCAGATTCCGGTGGGACCGGCTCCGATGATGAGGACGGTGTCGTCTTCGGAAATTTCCGAGATGCGGGCAGCCCAGAAGCCTGTTGCGAGGAGGTCGCCGACGAATAGAGCCTGTTCATCGCTGACGGTGCCGGGAATACGGTTTAATCCCCGGTCGGCATAGGGAACCCGGACATATTCGGCCTGTCCGCCGTCGATGCGGCAGCCTAAAGCCCAGCCACCGTCGGGGGCGGTGCAGTTGTTTACGTATCCGTGACGGCAGAAAAAACATTCTCCGCAGAAGGTTTCGACGTTTACGGTTACTCTGTCTCCGGGTTTGACGGAGGTGACTTCGGAGCCTATTTTTTCTACGATGCCTACCATTTCGTGTCCGACGGTTATTCCGGGGATTGCACGCGGCACACTACCGTGTTTGATGTGGAGGTCGCTGGTGCAGATGCTGCTTAGGGTTACGCGTACGATTGCATCTTTAGGGTCTTTTATTTCTGCTTCCGGCTTTTCCCGCAGTTCAAATTTTCCGTGTTCAACGTATGTGTAGGCAAGCATGGTGTTTTTCCTATCGGTTCATTTTGTATTCTCCGGCAAAGATAGTGATTTCTTGGGTGAGATGTAGAGGCCGGTTCGTTATATGTGTTTTAGTATGAAACGGGGGGCTTGCTTTGTTGGGCAGTCGTGGTTGTCCGCCTGTTTTTTGTCGGTTTTTACCGAGCGGCATGAGTTGTCTTGTCTCTGATTGTCAGTGATGTATATATGGCGCATCGGATGTCGGGATGGACATGGTTTGTTTTCTCCTGTATTCTGTGGGGGAGAGACCGCATTGGCGTTTGAAGAATTTGGTGAAGGTGGCCTGGTCGGGGAAGTTGAAGCGGTCGGCGAGTATTTGTATGGGGTCGTTTGTGTTTTCGAGGAGTTGGAATATTTCCCCGGTGAGGGTGGTGCTGATCCATTCGTACACAGTTTTGTCGGATATGTTTTTGATGATGCGGTTTAAGTATTGCGGGGTGATGCAGAGTTTGGAAGCGTAGAAATTGACTGAACGCTCTTCTTGGATGTGGTCTTTGAGCAGTTGCATGAATTGTACGAAGAGGATTCTTTTGCGTTCTGTTTCCTGTGGCTGGTTGTTTTTTTCGTATTCCCAGTATAAATAGGCGTTCGATATGTCGAGGAAGAGCATCCAGAGGGCACATTTCAGCATTTCTGAGCGGAAATGGTGGGTCTGATCCTGGAATGTGGTTTCCAGGTAGGTCATTTTTTGGCCCAGGAGTTGTGTGGTGGAGGTTTCCAGGACGGATATCGGTTGTTCTTTTTTACTCAATACGTAGGCCAGGGGGAAAGGGGGCTTGTTTTTTAAGAGGCCTTTGATGAAGGTGGTTGTGAATAGTAGCTGATAGGCCAGAATGTCGCCGGAAGGGTCCGACAGTTCTATAAGCAGTTTATCTACTGTATCTACAAAGCAGTTTTTAGTAAGCCGGTATTGTTTGTTGTCGATGCGGACGGTTATTTCTCCTTTGAGGACCAATATGAGGGAGTGTACGTTGTTCAGGGGGAACGGACGAAATTCCTGACTGCCGGATTCTATTTTCCAGAAGGCGAATCCTTCTTCCAGTGCGTGGCAATGTGTGTTCTGGTGTATAAATTCACGAAAGTCCATCTTTTTTTCTTTTAGTTTGGTCAGAATCGTTTTGATTTCGGGAGACGGGGATCCCGCCGCCTTTATTCAAAATTAGGTTATTGCCCGGTTCCGGGAAAATCTAATAGACCAATCCCTCTTTTTTATCTTTGGAGTTGTCTGTTTTATCGATGAGGCGGAGATTAGGCCGACCGGTTTTATTCCGGGCAGGGTCGTTGTGTTTCTGTTCCGGGCTGTTTCGTTTTTTTCGGTGTGTTGTTTCTGTATTGACAAGCGGTGGTTTCAAATGGGCAAGCCGTTTGTTTTTTTTATGCTTTGTGTTTCCGATTAGACAAATTTGGTACCCGATAGAACAAACGGTTTTCCGTTTTCACCTTTGATCTTTGTTGCAAAAAAAGAAGATGATGAATCAGGAAGTAAAGACAAGGATTATCGTAGTTGCAACGGATTGTTTCAGAAAGTACGGGATAAAGAATACGTCTATGGAATGTGTTGCAAGTTCCGTAGGGATTTCAAAACGTACTCTTTATCAGTGTTTCAGTAGTAAGCGCGTTTTATTGGCGGAGTGTGTGAGGATTTGTGTCGAGGAGAATCGTGAGCAGATCCGGAGGAAGATTACCGGGAGAGGGTGTATGGAGGCGATGGTGGGGATGTGTCATGTGGTTTATGGGTTGCTGACTTCTTTGTATCCGGCTTTTCGGAAGGATGTTGTCCGTTATGGGGAGGTTTTGATTTTGCTGAGGGAGAGTTACCGGACTCCGTTGTATGAGGAGGGGTTCAGGCTTTTCGAGCAGGCTAAGAGGAGAGGGTTTGTTTTGCAGGGGAGCGATTTCAGGTTTGTGTTTTCGTTTTTTGAAAATTGCCTGTTGTCTTTTTCTGCCGATGTTCAGGAGGATAAGGTTCAGGCTGCCGCTTATTCTCATACACTTTTGTCTTATCTGGCAGGTATTTGTACTTATTCGGGAAGAGAACAGTTAAATCATATTTCAATGGAGGTTAGTTATGAGAAAGATTAGTTTGTTTCCTATTTTGATGCTGGTAAGTGTCCTGGGAACGGTTGTTTCGTGCAAGGAGCGCCAAACTACGCCTGTGGGCGGCGATTATAAGGTTTTAGAGGTGTCTGCAACGGATAAGACATTGTATTCCAATTATTCTGCAACGATACAAGGGAAGCAGGATGTGGGTGTTTATCCGCAGGTGTCGGGTTTGATTACCGAGGTTTGCATTGCGGAGGGGGCTACGGTGAAGAAGGGGCAGACGTTGTTTGTTATCGATCAGGTTCCTTACCGTGCGGCCCTGGCGACTGCCGAGGCTAATGTGGAGAGTGCCGAAGCTGCTGTGGCTACCGCCCGGATGACTGCGGACAGTAAGCAGGAGTTGTTCCGGGAGAAGGTGGTTTCGGATTTCGATTTGCAGACGGCACGCAATACGCTGCGTTCGCAGCAGGCGGCGTTGGCACAGGCCCGTGCCAATTTGATTACGGCTCAGAATAATTTGTCTTATACGGAGATAAAAAGCCCGGTGAACGGGACGGCGGGCATGATTCCTTATCGGGTGGGGGCTTTGGTGGGTTCTTCTATATCGACGCCTTTGGTTACGGTGTCCGATAACGATGAGATGTATGTTTATTTTTCGATGACGGAGAAGCAGGTACTCGCTCTTTCGCGGCAGCATGCAGGAGGTGCGGATGTATTGGGAGCTATGCCGGAGGTGGAGCTTGTGCTGAGCGACGGAACGAAGTATTCCGAGCGGGGAAAGGTCGATGCCATCAGCGGAATTATCGATACGAAGACGGGGGCTTTGACGGTGAGGGCGGTTTTCCCGAATCCACAGCATATTCTGCGTAGCGGTGGCTCCGGTAATGTCCTGTTTCCGTATGAGCGGAAGGGGTGTATCGTTGTGCCTCAGGCTGCTACTTTCGAGTTGCAGGATAAGGTGTTTGTTTATAAGGTGGTGGATGGGAAGACGAAGTCGGTGCCGGTTTCGGTGTTCGGTATTCAGGATGGGAAGGAGTATATCGTGGAGAGCGGGTTGGAGATCGGGGATGTGATCGTTGCCGAGGGTGCGGGTTTGCTTCGTGACGGTATTGTTATAGGGGAAGGAGGGATGCAATGAAACTGAAGTTATTTATCGATCGCCCGATATTGGCTGCCTGTATTTCTGTGTTGATTCTTATGCTTGGGATTATCGGGCTTGTCAATTTGCCTATGGAGCAGTATCCGGATATCGCCCCTCCTACGATTCAGGTGTCGGCCACTTATTCCGGGGCGAGTGCGGAGACGGTGCAGAAGAGTGTGATTGTGCCGTTGGAGGAGTCGATCAATGGGGTCGAGAATATGTTGTATATGACTTCTTCGGCTTCCAATACGGGTAGTGCTTCTGTCAGTGTTTATTTTAAGCAGGGGACCGATCCGGATATGGCGGCTATCAATGTGCAGAACAGGGTGACGAAGGCGCAGGGGACTTTGCCGTCGGAGGTTACGAAGATCGGCGTTACGGCAGAGAAGCGGCAGAATAGCCAGTTGAAGATCATGAGCCTTTATAGCCCGGATGGTTCGTATGATCAGAATTTTTTGAGTAATTATCTGAAAATAAATGTGGTTCCCCGTATTCAGCGTATTTCGGGCGTGGGAGAGGTGATGGTGATGGGGAACGATTATTCTATGCGTATCTGGCTGAAACCGGATGTGATGGCGCAGTACGGGCTTGTTCCGGCAGACGTGATTGCGGTGCTGGGAGAACAGAATATAGAGTCGCCGACCGGGACGCTGGGGGAGGATTCGGAGAATACTTTCCAATATACGTTGAAGTATCGCGGGCGTTACGAGACGGGGGAGGAATATGGAGAAATGGTTGTCCGTGCGTTGGCTAACGGGAATGTCCTGCGGTTGAAGGATGTGGCGGATATCGAGCTGGGGGCCGTTTCGTATAATTTCAGCAGTGAGGTGTCGGGGCATCCGGGGGCTACTTTTATGGTGATGCAGACGGCCGGTTCGAATGCGAATGAGATTATTGCCGAGATCGATGAGCTGGCGAAGGAGTTGCGCGCCGATCTCCCCGCAGGGATGGTGCTGGAGGATATGATGAGTATTAAGGATTTTCTCGATGCTTCTATTGCGAATGTGATCCAGACGCTTGTCGAGGCTATTCTTTTGGTGATTATCGTGGTGTATGTTTTTTTGCAGAGTATCCGTTCTACTTTTATTCCTATGGTTGCGATCGTCGTGTCTTTGGTGGGTACTTTCGCTTTTCTTTATGTGGCGGGTTTCAGTATTAATTTGCTGACGTTGTTTGCGCTGGTGCTTGTTATCGGAACGGTGGTAGATGATGCTATCGTGGTGGTGGAGGCGGTGCAGGCTAAGTTCGACGAGGGGTATAAGTCGCCTTATCTGGCTACGGTGGATGCGATGGGCGGGATTACTTCTGCCATTATTACGACGACTTTGGTTTTTATGGCGGTGTTTATTCCTGTTTGTTTTATGGGGGGGACTACCGGGACTTTTTATACGCAGTTCGGTTTGACGATGGCGGTTGCAGTGGCTATTTCGGCTATCAATGCTTTGACGCTGAGCCCGGCTTTGTGTGCTTTGATTATGACTCCTCACATGGAGGCGGCGGAAGGCCGGAAGCTGAGTTTTTCTTCCCGGTTCCATATTGCTTTCGATACGGCTTTCAGTCGGGTGTTAGGGAAATATAAGCGGGCTGTCCGGTATTTTTTCCGGTGGAAGTGGATGGTCGGGGTGGCGCTGGCGGTGTCTGTGGTTGTTCTTTTTGTTTTGATGAAGACGACAAAGACGGGGCTGATTCCCGACGAGGATACCGGTACGGTGTTTGTTTCCGTTACGGCATCGCCGGGGAATACGCTGGCAGAGACGAAGAAGATTTTAAGTTCCGTCGAGGAGCGGATCCGTGATATTCCGCAAGTCCAGCTTTTCGCTACGGTCGGCGGATATAATTTGATGGGCGGAGGGCAGAGCAGTTCGAGCGGGACGTTTATCGTGAGGCTGAAGCCGTGGAGTGAGCGTAAGGGGAAGGAGAACGATAAGGATGCGGTGATCGGCCAGATTTTTGCCCGGACTGCCGATATTAAGAATGCGCAGGTTTATGCTTTTGCTCCTCCGATGATTATGGGGTATGGGGCGAGTAACGGGTTGGAGCTTTATGTGCAGGACCGCAAAGGCGGGGATATCGCTACGCTGTTCGAGCATACCCAGCAGTTTATCGGTGCCCTGAATGAGCGTCCGGAGATTCAGAGTGCGCTGACGACGTTCGATACCCGTTTCCCGCAGTATCTGGTGGAGGTGGATGCGGCCCGTTGTAAGCGTGCCGATGTTTCTCCTTCGGATGTGCTGGATGTGCTTTCCTGTTATGTGGGAGGGAATTATGCGTCGAATATTAACCGTTTTTCAAAGATTTACCGGGTGATGGTGCAGGCCCGTCCCGATTACCGGCTGGATAAGGAGGCGCTGAATAATATGTTTGTCAGGAGTTCAAACGGGGACATGGCCCCTATCGGACAGTTTATTACGCTGACGAAGACTTATGGGCCGCAAATCCTGAGCCGTTTCAATTTGTTCAGTTCTATTTCTGTGAATGCTTCCGTGGCAACGGGGTATAGTTCGGGGGATGCGATTCTCGCTGTGGAGGAGGTGGCTAAGGAGACGCTTCCTTCGGGGTACGGGTATGAGCTGGGAGGAATTTCCCGTGAGGAGGCTTCGGCCGGGACTTCTATTGTCGTGATTTTCGTTATCTGTGTTTTGTTTATTTATATTATTCTTTGTTCGCTTTATGAGAGTTTGTTTATTCCGCTGGCGGTTATGCTTTCTATTCCTTTCGGTTTGATGGGGAGTTTCGTTTTTGCGAATTTGTTCGGGGTGGAGAATAATGTTTATATGCAGACGGGGCTGATTATGCTGATCGGTTTGCTGGCGAAGACGGCGATTTTGCTGACGGAGTATGCTTCGGAACGGAGGCGGAAGGGGATGAGTATTGTGCAGGCTGCACTTTCTGCCGCTACGGTGCGTTTGCGTCCTATTTTGATGACCGCCCTTACGATGATTATCGGTTTGTTGCCTTTGGTGGTGGCTACGGGTGCGGGCGCGAACGGTAATATTTCGTTGGGTGTGGGAACTGTGGGAGGGATGCTGATCGGGACGATTGCTTTGTTGTTTGTGGTCCCGGTGCTGTTTATTGTTTTCCAACATTTGGAGGAACGGTTTATGCCTAAACGTGATGTAAAATCGGAGCCATGAAAAGATTTGGAATTTTTCAAAACAGATGGGGTATGGGTAGAGACGAGGTGAGGATAAATGCAGTCCGGCTCTGGAATCTGGTGAATGCTTCGTGCAGGCATCGCTGGAGCTATGGTGAGTTGAAGGAGAAGATGAGGTTGAGCGATCTGGAGCTGAGTATCGCTATCGGCTGGCTGTTGCGGGAGAACACTTTGAAGATAGAGTGTAATCCGCAGACCGGTGAGGTGTGTTTTTTCTGAGTGTCAGTTGTTTGTTTGTCGGAAATGATGTCCGAAAGTTTTTTAATAGGAATAGCATGAAAAGAGAATTAGTTCTGAGTGTTTCCCTCGCTGTTTTGCTGCTGGACGGTTGCGGGATCTATACGAGTTATCAGCGTCCGGAGTCTGTTCCGGCGGACAGTCTTTACCGGGATGTTCCGGTGACGGCTGGTGACAGCAGTTCCCTGGCCACTCTTTCGTGGCGGGAGTTGTTTACCGATCCCTGGTTGAGGGAGTGGGTGGAACTGGGATTGGAGAAGAATACGGATTTGCGGACTGCCCGGTTAAAGGTGGAGGAGGCGGAGGCTGCTTTGCTGTCGTCGAGGCTTGCTTTTTTGCCTTCTGTTTCGTTGACGCCTCAGGGGACGTTGAGCCGTTACGGTAGCGGTACATCTTCCAAGACTTATTCGCTGGGGGCTTCTGCGGAGTGGGAGGCGGATGTTTTCGGAGGGTTGCGTAATGCCAAGAGAGGGGCCCGGGCTTCGCTGGAGCAGAGTAAGGCTTACGAGCAGGCTGTGCAGACGCAGCTGGTGGCTACGATTGCCGAGACTTATTGTTCGTTGCTGATGCTGGACAGGCAGTTGGCTATTACCCGGCAAACGGTTGTGAACTGGGAGGAGAATGTCCGGATGATGCGTGTGCTGAAGCGTGCCGGACAAGCGGATGAGGCTGCGGTGGCGCAAGCCGAGGCCGATAAGTTGAGTGCGGAGGCTTCCGCCCTGGCGTTGGAGAGGCAGATTCACGAGCTGGAAAATTCGTTTTCTACGCTGGTGGGGATCGTTCCGCAGGAGATCAAGCGGGGGGAGCTGTCGGGACTGACGTTTCCGGCCGATTTGTCGGTGGGCGTTCCGCTGCAGCTTCTCGACAGGCGTCCGGATGTCCGGCAGGCGGAGCAGGTGTTGGCTCAGGCGTTTTATGTTACGAATGAGGCCCGTTCTGCATTTTACCCCAAGATTACGTTGAGCGGGGCCGCCGGCTGGACGAATAGCGGGGGGACGGCGATTACCAATCCGGGGAAGTGGCTTTTGAGTGCTGTCGGTTCGCTGGTGCAGCCGGTTTTCAACCGGGGGAAGAATGTGGCTCAATTGAAGATTGCCAAGGCTCAGCAAGAGGAGGCGTTGCTGGCTTTTCAGCAGAAGCTGCTCGATGCGGGAGCGGAGGTGAATAATGCTTTGACGCAATGGCAGACAGCACAGAAGTGCCTGGCTATCGATAAGCAGCGGATCAAGAAGCTGGAAGCGGCTGTCCGCAGTACTACTTTGCTGATGCGTTACGGTGATACGAATTATCTGGAGGTGCTGACGGCTCAGCAAACTTTGTTGCAGGCCCGGTTGTCGGAGGTGTCGGATAAGTATGATGAGATCCAGGGGATTATCCAGCTTTATCATGCTTTGGGCGGTGGTACGGATTGACGCTGTTTTTTAGGAAGGAGAGAGGCATCATGGAAACAATCGGGGTATTTGAGCAGGTTTCTGTCAGGAAGGCGGTGTCGGTAAATGCTGTTCCTGCTATTATCAGTATGCTGGTGGTGCTGGTTTATAATGTTGCCGATACTTTTTTTATCGGCCAGACGGGAGATGAGATGCAGGTGGCGGCAGTGTCGCTGGCTACGCCGGTTTTTCTTCTTTTTATGGCTATCGGGACGTTGTATGGGATCGGCGGTACTTCGGTTATTTCCAGGGCCCTGGGTGAGAATAGGCCGGAGTATGCCCGCCGGGTGAGTTCTTTTTGTTTTTGGGTGTCTCTTTTTACGGGTGTTTTGCTTATCGCTGTTTTTTATGCCGGTATGGATTTTATCCTGAGCTGGATCGGGACGAGTGCGCAGACGGAAGGTTTTGCCCGGGTGTATTTGGAGTGTGTTGCCTGGAGTGCTCCGTTTGTGATTGTGTCTAATGCTTTTAGCAATATTGTCCGGGCGGAGGGCAGGTCTATGGAGGCGATGGTGGGGATGATCGCCGGTACGGTCGTGAATATTGTGCTCGATCCGATTTTTATTTTGACGCTGGAACAGGGTATCGAGGGGGCGGCCTGGGCTACGGTGATCGGTAATTTGGTGGCGGCGGTTTATTATTGGTTTATTCTGACCGGGAAAGTTTCCCGGCTTTCGGTGGCGTGGAGGGATTTTCAGGTGAAATGCCGGGTGGTGAGGGAGGTGTTTGCTATCGGTGTGCCGGCTGCTTTGAATTGTGTTTTGATGAGTGTTTCCAATGTTGTGCTGAATGTGTTTTTGGTTGCTTACGGGGATATTGCTGTTGCCGCTATGGGGGCTGCTAAGTATTCTTTGATTTTGTCTTTGAGCAGGCAAGGTTTTATTTTTTTCCCCTGCCTGGTTGTTTGTCATTCTTTTTTTCATTTGACCGGATTGGTGGTGGCGCAGCCTGTTGCAGATGTTGTGTCGTGCCTGCTGGCCTGGTGGTTGTTTATGCGTGTGAAAAGGGTGGAGTGTCATTAAAATGTATCGAGTATGAATAAGTTTTTGTTTTTTGTAGCTGTGCTGCTGTATGCAGGGGTATGTCCCGGCGTGTGCAGGGGGATGGATTTGGCGGGGCGTTTGGGAGCGGTTCCGGGAGTAGTGTCGGTCGAGGAGGGGATTGATGCTGTGTGCGGGAAGTTTTATCGTTGTTTGATAAAGCAGCCTTGTGATCATGAGCGTCCTGACGGCGGATTTTTTTATCAGCGTTTTTGTCTTTTCTATCAGTCGGATTCGGCAGCCGTTGTGGTTGTTACAACGGGCGGAGGACTGGATTCGTTGTGCCGGTCGGAAGCTGCGGTTTTGCTGAGAGCCAATCAGGTGGTGGTGGAAACCCGGTATTGTGGGGAAAGTGTCCCGGAGGGGGGTGTCGATTGGAATACATTGACAATGAAGCAGGTGGCGGCCGATGTCCATTGTGTGACCGAGGGACTGAGAACGGTTTTTCCCCGAAATTATTTTGTGTCGGCGGGGGGAGGGCAGGGGGGACTGGAGGCTTTGTTTCACCGGCGTTATTATCCGCAGGATGTGGAGCAAACGATTCTTTATAATACTCCTTTTTGTATGGGGGCACCGGATAAACGTGTTACCCGGCATCAGATCAGGCTGGGGAAACCGCCCCGCAGGTTTCAGGGGCGGGGTATCAATCTGGGTGCTAACGGCGGTAGTTTTGCTTTTTTCCCGACGTTCAATGAGTTGAATTACGATATTAAGGATTTTCAGCGTTATTGTTTCCGGCATCAGGATTCGCTTTTGCCGTTGTTCGAGGCATACGGCAAGGAACGGGGAATGAGTTTCGAGCGGGTGGGATCGCCGCTACGGGCTTTACAGCTTACAGTTTTGGAGTATCGTCCTGCCTTTTTTTACAGGGCTGTGTCGAGGGAGCTTATTCCTTATAAGGATTTCGACGATCCGAAGCTTTATTTCGAGCATTTGGTTTCTGTGGCCGATCCTGCGCTTTTCTGTGATTCGAGTGTGGTCGCTCGAGCCCCTTTGGCATGGCTTGCTTTGAATGAGACGGGAAGTTATGAGCATTTTGTGAGGCCTTACCGGGGGATGCTGCCTAAGGATATTTCAGATCGTTCTTATCTGTATGCTGCGGATATGCCTGTCGCTGCAACGGAGTTCCGGCAAGGGCAGATGAAGGAGTTGGCTAAGTGGGTGCAACGCGAGGCGAAGGGGATTTTGTTTGTTTACGGGTTGCTGGATGTGTATTCGGTGGCGAAAGTGAATTTGAAGCGGAACGGTTCCTGTACGCTTTTGGTTGATCCCGGACAGGGGTATGACTGCCGGATGATGGGGTTCGACCGGGTGACGTGCAGTTATCTGGAGGATATGCTTGTTTCGGCTCACCGGGATTACCGGCGGCTTTTGCGGAAGAGGGAACAGGGGGAAGAGAGGTGATGAACGGACTGATTTTGAATTTTTGAATTTTTGGAGGAGTGGAGGTTATGAGGTTGCCGGATATAAAAATCTCCCTCTTGTGCCGGGCACGGGAGGGAGATTTTGTAAGATGATGTTATCTTAGTATTGGAAACGTCTTTCAGAGTTGTAGTTGTTTCCTCTATTGTAGTTGCCTCTTGAGTTGGAGCGGTCGGCTCTGGGTTTAGCGACGTTTACGTTGATTACTTTTCCGTCGTATTCTGCTTCGTGCAGTTCGCTGATTGCTTTTTGTGCGGCTGTGTCGTCGGGCATTTCAATGAATCCGAATCCTCTCGAACGACCAGTTTCACGATCCATGATTACTTTTGCCGAGGAAATTTCGCCAAATTCTGAAAATAGTTCTTTTAAATCGGCATCGTTCACGCCGTAGCTTAAATTTGAAATGTAAATGTTCATTAAATAAAATAT
>UQTM01000063.1 GCA_900544025.1 uncultured Odoribacter sp. | reverse complement strand
TTGGATCAATGTGGCGCAACCCCAAAAACAACCCCCCCCCGCCAACACCAAAATTAAATTACTAATTTTCATCATTTTAATTTAAATTGAATTCAAAATAAAAATAAATTATATCTCTTCGTTCGCATCGTCCAACTGATTTTCAAAATTATAAATTTTAACGATAATTCTCTTTTTTCCATTTCTTTTTTATAAAAAAATCTCATGCTCATTCTTTTAGCTCCTGAAAGTACGGCGATATACAGGATCATATACCCGAAAACGGTAATAAATTTTGTTTATTATCCGGTACACATAATAAATAAAAAGCTATTTTTATCCTATTTTATTACTAAAAACGTTATTAAACAGCAATATCTTCATTATCGGTTTATTCTCCTTAGACGACAGACCATTCCGGACTTGTTTAATTGTAAGGTTTTCCTATATTTGTTTGAGAATTAATCCGGTCGTTTAAAATCGCCCTGCCATGAAACATCTCCTGCCTGTTTTTTATAGTCTTTTATTGATATTGTTCCAGCAGGAACTAACGGCACAAGCCATAGACCGCGAAACAGTCGTCCGGCGGCACAATGTACATTCGGCACAATTCACACCCCATAGCCCCGCACAGGTAGGTAACGGTAAATTCGCCTTCGGCATGGATATCACCGGACTTCAGACGTTTATTCCTTTCAATACCCTATCGGACTGGAGCTGGCACAGCTTTCCCCTTCCCACCGGAATGAAACCGGAAGATTTCGAGCCTGTAATGCTGGAAACTTACGGCAAACCATTGCCCTATTGGCTGGCAAACCCGTCACAACCTGTTTTGTCCGCCTGGCTGGAAGGAAATCCGCATCGCTTCAATTTAGGGCGGATCGGCATGATATTGATCAAAGCGGACGGAACGGAAGCCCGAGCCGCCGACATCGAGCATGCAAGCCAAACCATAGACTTATGGGAAGGTATTGTTTATAGCCGCTTTGAATTGGAAGGCAAGGAGGTTTTCGTACAAACGGCCTGCCATCCGGACGAGGATATGATCGGTATCGTCATAAAATCGGAACTGATAGCCGGAGGACGCTTAAAAGTGTTTTTCGATTTCCCCTATCCGGACAATAAAGGTTATATGAATTTTGTGGGCAGCTATAACCATCCTTCAGCCCATCGTTCCACCCTCATCCCACAATCTCCCCACTCGGCTATAATCCGAAGAAAAATGGACGATGTACACTACCAGGCGATATTATCATGGGATACACCCGCCCGATTATTCAGGCAAACGGACACAGCCCATCGATTCGTTTTAAAACCGGAAAACTCAAAAGAATTGAGTTTCACCTGCCGGTTTTCTCCTGACGAGAAAACTGAAAAAACACAACAATCCGCCACAAACACACTGCAAGCCAGCCGGGAAGGATGGAAAAAATATTGGCAGTCCGGCGCGGCGATAGACCTATCGGGCAGCAAAGATCCCCGGTGGAAAGAACTGGAAAGACGAATCGTATTATCGCAATACGTTATGCGCCTGAATGAAGCGGGCTTATATCCGCCCCAGGGTCCAACTTCAAACCACACAAAAGCCTGATTACAAAAGCAAAATCTTTCAATGCTACACAATTCCCCTCACAGCCGATTTTAATCTATGACCGAACTTACATCCTCACCTATTTCTAACAATCGGAAAAAACGATCACTTATAAAAATTCTTCACAAAAACATTGAATTCACCTTTGCGGAAAACAATTCTTTTGAAAAAAGCATGAATGAAACCTATCCCGTAAGCAAACAACTGAATAAAGCTGGCACAGATAGAATAAAAAGCAACCACGATGCTTCTGTTCTCTATCAGGGAATCGATAAAGATCAGGCAGGCCCAAAGCAAAAGCGGTAAAAGTGACCAGATAGAAACCAAGATAGCGCCTATCACCAAAACCGATACCCCCACAACAAAACAGGCCGGAAGCAAATGCACCACTTTCAGAGAGGCCGGATGCAAAAGGTAAAGATTGATCCGGGCAATGCCGGAATTGTATATTTGTTTGAAAAACTTCTTCCAGGAAGTACGCCGTTTATGATATACATAAGCAGCGGGAAACAACCGGGTTTGAAATCCGGCTTCCATAATCCGGATACTCATATCGATATCCTCTCCGAAACGCATTCCGGAAAAGCCTTTCGTCGTTTCGAATACCCGGCGGGAAAAACCCATATTAAAACTACGGGGATGAAATTTCTCCATCGATTTTTTCTTTCCCCTGATCCCTCCGGTGGTCAAGATAGAGGTCATCGAATAATTGATCGCCTTTTGCTGGTCGGTAAACGACTCATGAGCCCGATCCGGACCTCCGAACGCATCAACAGGCGAGGTAGAAAGTTCATTTTCGATCTCCTGCAAATATTCCACAGGAACGATACAGTCGGAATCCAGAAAAATAAAATAATCGCCGGAAGCCCTTTCCGCACCATAATTACGGCTTAACCCAGGCCCGCTATTTTCCTTGAAAAAATATTTAACCTCCAAACGGTCACGGAACGAAGCAACGATATCTTCGCTCTTTTCCGTCGAACCGTCCTCTACGACCACAACCTCAAAATGCTTATACGCTTGTTGTACCAAACTATCTAAAAGTTCCCTGATCTCTGCCGGACGATTGTAAAGAGGTATTATTATGGAAAAAAAATTCATAAGCCTAAACGTTAGAATGAAAAGCCCGTCGCTTTTCTAAAGCGAAACAAAGATATTCAAATATCGGCAAACCTTCACATTCCAAATATGTTTTCTTCCGGCGGGCAAACAAATAGCAAAGACTTTCTGTCTCAACATTTATATTAAGGGATGATTTTTCTCTGGTTCACCAAACGCAACAAAACATTCAGCAAAATAAACACTAAAGGAAGAGCCAGCAGCCAATAGTGTCCCGTTCCATTCATATCGAACAGCAGAATATCTTTGGAAATAGCTTCCAGCATATAGAGAAAAACAATAATAATCTCCGTGACTAAAGTAATGATAACAGGAGCTATAAGCCAACGGTTACGATCGACCAGAATGTAAAATGGACTATGCAGATTGTAAAGGACCACTAAAGCTAAAAGTGTAAATCCTAAAACAATATCCAAATAAAAATATTTCTTCCATTGAAAAATATCGTAATCGGCCTGAGCCAGCGCGACAATATCGTTACAACACCCTTCTCCCTCCCGGCTCTTATTACTCAAATTGAATAAATAAAATTCATTGAACAACTTAACTGTCAGCTGTGTCGGATCGTTACTCGAGGTAAGCGTTCCGGCAGTAGCCACCGCTACGCCATATTCATTGTAATCGGCAAAATATATGTTATCGACAAACTTAGTGATGCCGGACAAAAAATTCATTTCTTCAAGTCCCTGTGTGGGGAGGGTGATATACAGCATACAATTTTTCCCCGCATACGGATAAACACCTCCGGTACAAAGCGAATCGATAACCATGCTTACCGACTTCATAAATTGTGTGAAGGCCCTTTTTTCCCGGAAAGAAAGGTCTGGAAGAAAAAGATTGATACCCCTCGGTTTCTTATTCAAATGTTTTCTATTAATCAAGCCGTCAGGCCATTCAAACACTTTTTGCAAAAAATTCAGCCGGGCTCTTTCCGATAGTAAAAAACGGTCGAAAGCTTCTCCCGTCCGGCAATATACGACTAAATCATACGGAATATTCCGATACATCGAATCGTTCAAGATACCATTCCGGGTATCGTTATTCCATTCGTTCGTCAATTCAGGCGTTCCCGTCAGGGGATCGAGCACATAGCCCACATATCCGATCCCGCCCCGGCAAACAGCCGCCACCAAAGGATCGCAATATAAATCTTCCAGCCACCAGGGACAGATCAGATAAGAACTTTTTCGCATATTCAAAGCCTGAAACAATGAATCCCGAAATTCCCGCCCGCTGCAATACTCGCTGCGTAGCTGCTCCCAGCGCCACATTCGCTGATAGCCATAGGGACGAAATTCGTCGAATCCCTCCTGAAACGAACGCCCCTGCGCGGCTGCAACCTGTATCGTCACCGATAACACTACAAAAAACAATAGCTTTTTCATCCTTACCCCTGAATTTAAATCCAAATATTCTCCTTATTTCAACTTCCGGCCTTTAAGCAAAAACAACGATTTAGCTTATCCACACTGCTCCCCTTCTTCGTCTTTCATCCCTTTCTCTTTCCCTGACATTTTTTATCCGACATTTTATTATATTCTTTTATAATCTTCCTTTACTCTCCCGTAAGGCCTTACAATATCTTATTATGTCCTGTATCCGGTTTAAAAAACTATACCCCAAATTCAGCTCAACAAAGTTTTCCTTCTTTGTATAACTCTTTTTGCAATGCCGTTTTAAAAATCCCTACCGTTAGCATCTGTTCTTTGTTCACCAATATCTGCAACGCGCACCGCCGCACCACATTAGCAATCGATCCCCCGGATAACTCTGCTGCGACAGCCAGACGCATAATTTCTTCCCCGCCTTCTCCCAACCAGGAGGAAGGGAGCATTTTACGCCATAATTCCTGCCGGGCTTTCTCGTCGGGCATCGGGAAATAGACCATCGACTGGAAACGGCGGGCAAATGCTTCATCGATATTCGACCGCAAATTCGTAGCCAACACCACTGTTCCCGAAAAATCTTCGATTCTTTGCAACAGATAAGCCACCTCCTGATTGGCATGCCGGTCATTCGAAGTATTGGTCGAAGTCCGTTTTCCGAAAAGTGCATCCGCCTCGTCAAAAAACAAAATCCAATCCCGGTTTTCCGCCATATCGAACACCCTTGCCAGATTTTTTTCCGTTTCACCGATATACTTCGAAACGATCATCGACAAATCCACCCGGTAAACGTCCATCCGGTTCCGTTTCCCAAGTAAGGTAGCCGCTAAAGTTTTGCCCGTACCCGGAGGCCCGTAAAACAAAGCCCTGTAACCCGCCTTCAAAAAACGGCTCAATCCCCATTCCTCCATAATCGTATGGTGACGGAGCATCCACATATTGATTTCCTCCAAATCGGCCGCCACCTGATAATCCAACACCATATCTTTCCATTCCAGACAGGTGGTAATCCGTTTTGCCGGAAATCCCATACTATAATCCGGCTTATATTCGCTATCTCTGAATATCCAGCTCAATACCTCCTCCGACACCCTCAATTGCCCGCTCAAAAAAGGCTCGCCCTCCCCTTGCCCTTCCAGCCGGAGCACATTCTTCCGGTAAAACCAATGTTCCCGGTCGAACATCCGTATCACTCCACTCCGCTTCTCCGCATTTTCACCGGCCAGTATGAACGCCGCCGTCTCTCCCGTAGGCAAAAATCCCCCGTGCGAAATCCCCTTCCATCCTCCGAACTCTGTATAAGGACGGTCGAAATTCTTATTGTTCGCAAAAAATATATCCAGCATCTGCGGACAAAGATGCGGCATCAACGCCAGCATCAGCACCACCTGTTCGTCGAATGCCGGCTCCGTCCCACAAATCTTCTGCCAGAAATCCCCCTTCGGCGCAGGAATATCATAAATAGAATTTACCGTCACCTCTTCCTGCCGGAAATAAAGCTGAATAGCCGCTTCAAGCACTTGACGAAACCAAAGGATATGATTCATTATTGAAAGTTATTTTTTAGGAGCTAACGAGTACAAATACTCTATATTCTCCGGTGTTATACCTTCCCGACGATTAGCTTTTATAATCTTATCTTTAAAATATTCCCGGAAACCTGATTTTAACAAAAACCTATTAGAGGCTATATCCTCCTGATCATTCTTCATTTCTTTATACATTAGCAACAGGGTACGGGTAATATCTTCGGCAAGGGTTACATCTAATAAGTCCACGTTCTTTTTATCACGTAAATGGATTGTCAACCCCATTTTTTCCGAATATGTTTTAAGCCCGGCATCCACCTCCTTTTTACTGATATATTTATTTCTTAATTTAGTAGTCTTATTAAAAGCTATAAAATGAGCGTATCGAAAATAATCGGTTGCCTCCTTTTTGCCTTTCACAACTTTACTTTCTCTTTCTCCTAATCCATCAGAAAAATTTCCTACCGGATAAGGACAGAATAGTCCAACTATCCAATCTGGAACAATTTCATAATGAGCGGCATTAGTAACTCTATCCTCTTCAGGCATACCACAAAATCCCGGAGAACCGACATACCCTTTATCTATAATACTTTTATCTACCAAATGGGCACATTCATGAATCGCTGTAATAGGACTTGCTTCATCACTACCACACATCGTTTGAAGAAAATGTATGGTCTGTTTCTTATAATTCGCATATCCACCAACACCAACCTGACTATCATCGCCATTATAATCAGTCGTCGCCATTTCATTCATTTTTCCTCTGACTTCATTCAATTTTTGAAAAATCTTACCATAATTGCTTAAAGCAATATCTTTTTTACTTCCAAAAACAATATTGACCCAATTATTAGGGTTAGCCCGAGCGTTCATCACTATCCCACAGGCATTAAGCAGTACTGGAGTTAAAGACTGCTGTTCCTGCTCCAATAATTTAGCCTGTGCATCTTTTGCATCATGATATATTTTTTGTTTATCCTCATCACCGTTCGCCTCCCCAAACCAGTCTTCATAACATTCTAAATCCACCATCCCATCATCCTTAATTAACTCCTCGACTGCTAAATCAACATCTTGCCCTTGTAATACCAATTCTTCTATTTGCAAATTTTTCAATAATATTTTTACCTTTTTCCTAATTACATCGATCCCTATTCTTTCATAATTACGATTACAAAAAAAAGCTAATTCCGTATAATTCGGGATGCGTCCCTGAATAACTCCTCCTGAAACGGATTCCCTATTCTTTCCCCCCTGAATCGTTTTTAACAAATTCAGTTGCTCATCGATTAATGCTCTGTTATCTTTCATACTGGGAACAGCTTTTTTCTGTTTCACCTCAGTAGTTGCCAGAGCAACAGAAAAGTGACGATTTTTTGCCGTTAGAGGGACATAGCCACTCATAGTTTGTAAACCTGTACTCCCTTCCATCTGCATAAATTTTATTGTTATGAGCCGATTGCTTTTTTATTTCCCCGGCACTCTCATTTGCCGGGGAAATCATTTCCTTACTTTATTCCGGGCTCCAGCGGCTCGTATTTTCCATAATAATTCAACTTTTCGAGCATACTCCGGTAACTATCTTTCAATGAAGCTTCAACGCCATTGACCGACCATCTTTGAGCTTCGAGTTCGGCGGCACAATTCTGCAACTCTTTCGGTGCACACATAGCGACAACGACAATATTCGCATCTTTTAGTTTTTCCAATAATTTCCCGTCGGGACCTATTATATCGCCGTTGGTGTATATCCATTGTCCCACAGGCTTTTCCTTTGGAATAATCACATAACTGATGAGGTCGGGAGCCACCACGATCGGAGCAGGTTTTTCACTGTCCCACAATAAAAGGCTCTCATTCTGGAAAATAATTTTCAATTGCCGCTCCGAATCCACATCGATTTTCACAATACCGTTATCAAAACCTCCCGAAGTTTCAGTCGTTGCTTCCCGAAGCGTACCATAACACACGAAACTCGGTTTATAATCCACGTCCTGTAACGTATGCAGCACATTCTCGATCGAAGGTTCATTACCTGTTTCCTGTGCCTCTTCCAAAGTTTCCCGGATCGTTTTTCCCAGTGTTTTACATTTCGTTAAAGTGCCCCGGATCGTTACAATTTCATCTATTTTTTGCAAATCGATCAGCCAAATGGCAAGAGCCCCCATTCCCCCGAATTCGGGCATATCCAGAATAGGACGGGCTAACGATTCTATGGCAGACGAAGCAGAATACTGAGCCGCTCCCGAAATATCGAGTGCCACATAATCGCCGTTACTCCCAACCAGCACCGTAGGATTTACGCTTACTCCTTTTATAGCGAAAGAAGTCATATTCAATACCGGAACCGCCCGTCCGGCACCATCTCCGTTCAACACGGGAATCCCCATCTTTGCTGCAGTCACACAAGCGATCACAGAAGAAAGAGCCCCTATTTCAACGGGAACAATACAACCGATTTCCTTTACATCTATTCCATAAAGTTCTGCCAATTTTTCAACTGCTTTTACGGTCATTCCGGCATTTTTAATCTCTTTCATCCGTTCGGGTGCTCCCATAATAGCCGTTACAACTCCATATTTTGCCGTAGTCATCGCCTTCGCTTCTTCTACGGTCAGCACCTTCACTTCAGAACATCCGTAATACGAAGGCTCGAAACATGCCGCGATCTGCATTCCGGTTTCGTATGCCCCGCCTCCGCCGCTGGCTAAAAAACAGGCACCCCGGACTACGTCTTTCAATTCTTCTTGATTTAAATTTTCCATAATTTTATGATTTAAGTGGTACAATCAGATTTTATATTCTGAATTTTCGAATCATTTCCAAGGCATGTTCCGCTCCGGTCTCCCGGGCAGCCCGGCAGGCTTTATCGAAAGCAATGTCCGCTGTAGCCGGATCGCCTGTCGCCTGATAATACCTTCCTTCCAACAAATACAACTCGCTTAAATAGCAGCTCTCTTTTATCCGGATCGAGTTTTCAATAATTTTCGGTAAACTGTCTTTCAAACCTTCATACCTGCCACATTCCAAATAAACGGTATTCAATAACAAACCGTAAACAGAATGCATAGAAGTGATTTCCAAATCGGTATCTCCCCGCAATATCTCATACCCCCGCCGGATAAGCCCGATCCCCTCGTCCACATCCGTCAGCGCAACGAAAGCACCGTAAAACAAATAGCCGACAGAAATATAAAAAGGATATCCTCCTGCTTTTGCCAATTCAAGCAACGTCTTAGCATAGTTCCCAGATTCTTCCCGGTTCCCGGCAAGATACTCCTGCCAGGCCAACGCCTGATAAGCGATGCACTGGCAAAAGCGGTCTTTCAATGTAGAAATTTTACAGATCAATTCTTTTTTCGCTATGGCTGTCCTTTCATAATCGCCTAACTGAAAAGATGTCAGTAGATCGAACATTCCATACAACACCTCCACGGCCGGCTGAACGAGAACAGAGGGATCTTTTTTCCGGTACAACGTTTCAAATTCTTTCAGATAAGCGTCCGTTTCATGCAATTCACCCCGCCAAAAAAGAGTGTTTATATAAGTAATCAGCGCCATAAACTCCATAGGCACATCATTCCTTTCTCTGGCCAGTGCCCGGTATTCGGCGGCCAATTCCAAACAACGGTCAAGCTGCAATTTCACCAATCCGATCGTCCACCGCCCGAACAAAATAATTTCCATATAATCGTCGCATCCCAGCTTCCGGCTCAATTCCTCGGCTTCAATATACAGTCGTTCCGTGTCCTCGTTTGCCCATCCTTTGATAGACCGGTAACAAATCCCCTGCTTTACAATGAAACGCAAACGGATAGGATCGTCCATCTTTCCGGTAAACTCTCCCAGGGCCTTATCCAATAACACCGAAGCTTCGAGAAAACCCGATACGGACAGCATCTGATCGACGGTAATCTCTATATATTTCAATGCTTTCTCCGGTTCTCCGGCCAATTCATAATGCCGGGCTATATCTCCCGCCACCTCACCGATATTATCCCGGAAAAGCTCTTCCAGAATCACGGCAATGTCCCCATGTAAAATCATCCGCTGGGTTGCGCTTAATTCCTGGTACAGGTATTGCTGGAAAATGTAATTCGAGAAATTGAACTCGGACACCAATCCCCGGGCCGAACGCACACAGGGACCTTCATTCACCAAATGGTATTGCTTTTGCAATTTACGTGAAAGTGTCATCAACAGATCGCGTTCCGTCTCGCCCATCGTCCGCGACAAGACCTGTACGATAAAACGATACCCCTGTACACTTGCCTGCGACAATACTTCCACCATCGATTCTTCCAGCCTGCCTATCCGTTCCCGGATGATTCCTTCGATCCTTACCGGATACGACTGCCAGTCGGGAATCTTATGATTCGTCCATATACCGACTTCGTTTTGTTCCAGAATGCCTTCTTCTTTTAACAGATTCACCATCTCGCTCACAAACAACGGATTACCTCCCGTACGCTCGAACAAGGTTTGCCGGAATGCCGCATCATACATATTTGCCTCCCGGTCTAACAGGAAATCCATAAACTTGCGCCTTTCCCAAATATCGACGTTGTCCAGATGAATAAAAACATTCCCATAGCTGATCTTTACCTCATTGATCAATTTATCCATCGGATGCTTTTCTCCGTCCATGACATCGATATCCGTACTCCGATAGCTTCCCACGATCAATACCGGACAATCCCGTAAGACCACCGACAACTGATACAACAGGTTTACCGACGGCTTATCGATCCATTGTAAATCGTCGAGCAACAATACCAGCCGGTACTTTTCGCTCACGGCACGCAACGTATTGATATACTCCTCTATAATTTTGGATTCATCCGGCGCACCGCTCTTTTCCTGCTTTTCATCATTCCCCAAAAAATGCTGGCCGATAGCTCCCAGCACTGTCCCCACCGGAATGAAATTATCGATCAGGTCCGGAGCGTGCTCCAATAACATTCGCGCCGAAAATGCAAAAGCTTCTTTTAACTTCTCCCCCCGGGAACGTCCCTTTCGCTCTATTTCCTCGTTATCTCTCACCTCCTGCATCAACTGTTTCAATAATTCCTTAAACGGCTGATAGGGAATACTGTACTCCGACCGGATACAACAAAATGTGGAAGCTATCAACGTGTTTTCCGTTTTCTCTTCCAACTCCCCGGTAAACATATCCAACAACACGGATTTACCTGTCCCCGCTTCCCCGGGAATAAAACGCAACTGACAGTTCCCCCTGTCCAAAGAGTGGTAAGCCTGCCAAAGCTGCTCCATCTCCCGTTCCCGCCTAACCATTTTCAATTCGCCCATGCTATTTTCCATTAAATCGGTTTCAAGTTTTAAACCTTATCCGTAACTTTTCCTATAACACAATTATTCAGTTTATCCGATTCATCTGTCTGCTTTTATTACCACCAACCAAATAATAATTTACAATTCATTTAAATTGAGTTCATCACCTGAAAAAGCTCATTAGCAACATTAGCCGTTCCCTGATGTCCTCCTAAAAGAACTGTATCTCTTAACCCTGCAACATATGGACTATAAGAACAATGCAAAGCCGCCGGAGGACTACATATTGCACGAAATGCATTTTTTGAATTTACAAGATTTGCCATATGTCCCGCTAACGGACTATCTGCTAAATATGCATCGTGTAAATTTAAAGCGCTGTTCAGCATATTTGCCAGAGGAGTCTGAATGTTATTATACATATTATAAACCTCCATTGCATATAATTGGCAATTATGTCCCGTTAAATTATAAGCCCCTCCTGTTATATCAAATCTATTCGGAGCATTGCCCACTCCTAAAACAGCTAAATGAGCTCGGTCTTCATCTGGCATATTGTGTCCTACCGTCTTATAATTATAATCTTCATTAAATAATCCATCTTCACCATATCCAATATTATTAGACCCTATACCACCGGGAAAACCATGCACATTATCAAATAAGATATGGGCATGAACACCCCAGGTATGATAGGTTCCACCCGGATTAAATACCTGTAATCCTTTTCTATGATGTCCTCCAACCGGAACAGTAGTATTCCCAGCCACTCCGGCACCAGACATTCCACTACTTCCACTTCCGGAAAAACCACTCAATCCCAATGTCCTTGTACCGATCCATGCCTGCATCTGGCATATTTCCGTTTTCTGCTTCATTTGAGAAATACGATTATCTTGAAGTTGAAGCGTTTTTTTAGCCTTTGAAGAAATTATCCTCGATGAAGACGATTCCCCCTTTGAAATCTTATCGAAATACATAATCATGAATATAATATCATCCGTTCCTTTTTTGTTCCACCAGACGGGCTGCTGCTTTCCCTTTATCGTCGGCTTCCGTTTCTTTACTTTTATCATCGTTCACCAGCATCTCTCCTATTTCCATGGTCGGCTCCACAGTACCTTTGTCCTGCTGATCTACATGAGTCAGCTCATGACCGATCAACTCCAATCCGGCAGTCGTGTCGGGTTTAAACTGACCGGGAGCGAATTCAACATTTTTTCCTTGGGTAAAAGCCAGTGCTCCCACCTCTTCAGCTTTTTTTGACTCCGTAACAAACTGGACAGACGAAAAATTCCCACCGATAGCCTCCTCCATTCCCTGTCTTACATCGTCAGGCAAGCCGGTTTTATCGTCATGAGCCGGTTCTCCTCCCGGAGCGGAAATAGGTTCCGTATCCGCATGCAACTGACTGACGAACTTTCCCTGCAACAGTTCTTCTTCATCCTCTCCCTGCATCTGGGTTGTAAATTTTCCTTGCAATAGCTCATCGTCCTCTTCTTGCATCTGAGTTGCAAACTTCCCCTGTAATAATTCGTCATCCTCTTCCTGTAACTGAGCGGTAAACTTCCCCTGCATCGATTCTTCCTCGTCATCGCCCTGCAACTGGCTGACAAATTTTCCTTGTGCCAGTTCCTCGTCATCCTCTTGCAATTGAGTAGTAAACTTACCTTGTACCGGCTCTTCTTCATCCTCCTGCCGTTGTATGGTTTCCAGCATCTTTGCCTGTATGGCAGACATCTGCCGGTTGTCCGGCATTTCCAATGCATCATTCTTCACTTTCGGCTGTATAGTCCGTGAAGGCACTTCCTGAAATTGTTTCTCTGCATTCATGATATTCGGTATTTAATTTCTCCAATTTACATAGACCGGCTTTTTCATCCAGGGAAATTTGACCGGCGAATAACTCCAGGGCAAAGAGTCGAGCAATACATCGAATCCCCGCACTTCTACTCCCAATTGCCAAAAATCCCCGGTTTCCTGTAATATTCCCCCGCGGATTAAAAAGCTATCCCGAAATCCCTGTAAAGAGGTATGTTTCAATTTATCCCAATTCTTCACAGCTCCATTCAGCATAGACATACACAGATTCTTTTCCTCCTCTGTCAGCTCCACCTCACGAGGAACAGCCTGTTCCATTTCGCATCCGGTCAGCAATTTATTCAATACGAGTTCGGACTCCTGAAATTCACATCGCTCATACAGCATATACTGCAATAAAAACATCGCCCTGACCTGCTGTTCCGTATCTTTAAAGTTTCCATCCACTACATAACCCAAATGCTTGAATAACATCGGAAAATAAGGCGCTAACAACACCAATCCGGCATTTTTAATATCAAAACGTACCTCTTCACGTCCCCATTTATCGGGCTTTCGGGATTCCGCTGTTTTTTTCCCGGACTGCCCTCCGTCCGGTTTCTGTTCCTGTACCATCATTTCCAATATTTTAAATACATTATTGACTGTCTGTGTTTTTATATGCCGAATGATTTCCTCACACTTTTTCTCCGATAAAACCGTCGTTAGTTTCTGCCATACCGATTTTAAGATTTCCTTGCCTGAAAAATTGATATACCGTTTTCCGGTATAAGGTATAAACCAGCCTAACCACACCTGCTCACCGGGAAAAAAAGAAAACCT
Source organism: uncultured Odoribacter sp. (assembly GCA_900544025.1). GTDB lineage: Bacteria > Bacteroidota > Bacteroidia > Bacteroidales > Marinifilaceae > Odoribacter. The sequence continues at coordinate 4,962 of UQTM01000063.1, read as the reverse complement.
GTTCTTTAATTCCACTAAAATATCCCATACCTGCCGGACTGGAAACCGCCCTAACCTATCCAGCCACAATTTCTGCAATTCTACATTTCCGGCAATCCCTTCCAATATCTGCCGTTCTTCGGCAGAAGAACATTGCTGCCACATCCGGCGGACAGTTCCCGGACGATTATTCAGCCACCAAAATACCATCCCCGTATCTCCTTGTTTCAATGCCGCACACCACATCACCGGGCTACATTCTTTCCAACCGGTATGATCCAAATGTTTCTCAACAAGAGCCGCCACAAAAGTTTCTTCCCCATATTCGTCCACCAAATAATTCCACAAGCCCTGTGTCGCCGAAATCTTTTCGCACAATAACTCCGCATGCTTTACCGAACGGAATAGCATAGACCATATTTGCCGCTTCCACTTCCGGATAAACTCCGACACTTCCGGATTCCGGTAATTTTGCAGCAACCCCACCACAAACTCAATCCCGGCCCTATCCCACATTTGTTCCGATATTTCCCGGCGTTTCGACAAAACCGTGAATATATTCCCGACATATTGTTCCGCTCCGGATTCCTGAACGGAGGTTTGCATTTTTTCCTCTTCCCACAATTCAAGAATAACTTGCTGTAAATCTTCCGGTAAACGGGACTTTGTCCCGCCGCTGAAAAAATAATCCAGTAACTGTCCGGCAGTCAGGTTATAATGAGCAGCCAACTGCCATAACACAGAACGGACGAAATACTTCCGGCTGAATGCAGAAACAGGCACGCTCAAAACCACTAAAAAAATAAACTCCCACTTCAAAAGCCGGAATTCCGCCCCCGCCCTTCCTTCCAGCATCCCCTTTTCCTTTTCCCGGTCGAGACTCCGGGCATAGGATATGATAAAAGCGCTCTGGGCAGGGATAATGATTTCCGTCAAATGAAAAATCTGTGCTTCAGGAATATTTTGTAAAAACCGCCGGGCTGTCAGCGGATGGGATAACAGGTCTGCCAGACGGGATAATTCCGACATTTTCCAATCATTTTTCCCCGTTTCATCCAGAACATTGCAAAACCTGGCACTAATCTGCATTTCATACAACTCTTTAAGAATCTCTGCCAACGGCACAGGCAATTCTGCGGCATCTGCACATAAAAAAGCCAGCAATACCAACGCATCTAAATTGTAATGCCGGGCGAGCCGATGTACCACAGCCATTACAAAACGCGAACGCTGGAAGGACGACACCGGAGAATCCAATAACACCAAAAACAAAAATTCCCATTTCAACAATCGGAACTCCGGGCCCGCTTTCCCCTCTAACAGGCCTCTTTCTCTCTCGTGTTCGAGGCTCCGGGCATACCCGACGATAAAAGGACTTTCTGCCGGGATAAGCCATTCTACAATGCAAATAATTTCTTCTTCCTTCAACCCCGCTAAAACCTGCCGGCAAGAGACGGGTTGGGACAGCAATCGGCACAATATGCCACAATCGGCAGCAGATAATGTTTTTGCCGAACGAACGATATCGAGGGCTACATCAATTTCAGGAGATTTTCCCACAGCCTCTTGCTGGAGATCGGAGAAAATAGCCAGCAACTCAGGAATAAGAATCCACTCCTCGGTAAACTTTTTCAGCCCGGCAGTCAAAAGCTGTAATAAGTAAAAAAAATCAAGATTAAAATGAGCAGCAAGCCCGCGAACGGTTTGTCCCACCATTTGTTTCCGGCTGAAAAAACTTCCGCTATCGAACAACAGATAGGCCAGCACCACTTGCCACACCACATGGCGATGATCCCCGGCAGTGATTTCAGGATGCCCCAGCCTGCCGTGCGACACAATCAGGTAACGGACATACACCTGAATGAACGTTGCTTCCGAAGGCTCCGCCGCCCTGACAATCATTTCCAGCTCCCCGTCGGCGAACTGATATGCCAATCTTTTCCGGATAGCGGGAAGATTCCCGCCTCCCTTTAATAAACGTATAAATTCTGTCCCGTTGTTTTCAATAACCTCTTTCAGCAAGACCGAAAGATCGTTCAACTCTCCCGAAGCCCCCCGAGGGAAAAAACCATACTCTAAAAAGAATAATAAAACTTCGGTCTTATCCGTATATACCGGAATGACCTCTACCGGATATTTCCCCCGGAATTTTAAACAATCGGTAAAAAAATCATCCAATTTTTCCGCCAACCTTTTAGGAAACTGCCGGTAAAAGTCCGGCTCTTCGATTTCGCCCAAATCCAGGGTAACGGCTTCCAACCGGATTACTTCGTCCTCACGGTCGTAACGGCTCAGCACATCGTCGATCACCTTTTCCACCATCGTAGGATAAAGGCTATCCCATCTGCCATACAATTCCGTAGCGAATCCCTCACTACTCATTTGTAAATCCAACCGTGCCTTTTCGATCGTAATCATAAAATGATGTTTTTAAGCTGTTCCGCTTCTTCTTTCCCCGATTCCCCTGCCGCCACCTTTTTCCTCCAATGATAATAAGCCTGTTCAAATCCCCACATTTTCCGGGGAGAGAACCAGCGAAAACGCACCTGCAAATGGGCAGGCAGGCGGGAACAAACCAGTTCTTCACACACTTCCCGGAAACGGGCGTCGGCCATCCGGGCAGACCACCCGGGGAAAACCACTGTCACCGTAAAATTTTCGCCCGTTCCCAAATACAGGTGTTCCAACACATAAAGGGTTTCGCTTTTCCGGTTTAACATCACCAAAAAACGTCTGAGGCAATTCGCCGTTTCTACCGCATCCCGGCGTGAAACGAAACGTCCCAGATTAATCCATTCCTTTCTCTGGACGTGGAAAAACACCAGCAAACGATCGGGGTGCATAGGCAGATTCAATATCCGGTAATTCTCCTGCCGGATTCCTCCCCGGAACAAACCCTCGAACAGCAGATTGTAGTGCAACAAAGGCAGCCGATCCCTCAATACATGATAATCATGGTCTGTAAACTCCACATCCATTAAGGGAATCCGTTCCATATACTCCTCTTTCAACAACTCTTCCGGCACTAAATTATGGCTCAGCACATGCCCCTGAAAATTATAGAAACGCTCGTCTTCCACTAATTTCAGGTTATAGAACGGAAACACGTTGATCACCGGACGCTCCTCGTATACATAAAACCCCAGTAAAGTAGAGATATAAGCCTTTATTCCCGGCACATTTCCCGGAGAATTACGAGTCAGGTCGATCCCTTTAAAACGGTCGCGTCCCCAAGCAGGAATCCGGCTCAGAAAACGAAGCCGCCGTTCCAACTGTTCCGCTTCGCTATCTTCATAAAAATTATAGGCATTCAGCCATGCCGGATTACTGTCCTCCCCGTATATCCGTTCCAGCATATCCGCCCAACGCCTGCGTTCCCGTAAGAAACGTTGCTTATCGGGTATAGGGATATCTTCATTTTTCACCAGATTTTGCCATTCCGACACCGGTTCTTCCAAAGGCACCGTCGTCTCTGTCAGTAAACCTCCGTTTATATCCAATAAATCCGGAGCATTTTCCAATTCCTTCAATCCTCTGCCGAAAACCTCGTCGAACAACAGCAAATAAGCTTTCAATTGATGCGCCTGAGCCTTCCGCTGTGCGGATTCTCCAGCCGCAACTCCAAACTCGTTAATCGCATAACAATCGGGAAAATCATTCTGTACACTGTAATGTTTATATATCTTTCGCAGCTTTCCCTCCGGAACCTTCATAAAAGGAGATAGATCGTTTGTCCTGTTCTGATTACCGAAACAACGGGCATGCCGGGCATAAAGCTGTTCGGTCAGATGCGAAAAATCCAACACCGCCGGGGCATTTCCCACCAGTAGCCGCAGTCCGGTATCTTCCGCTTTTCCCGGAATCAACACCGTGTAGGAACGGTCGGCATGCGGAGTGGCTATCATATTGTTATAAACCTGCTCCTCCTCTCTAAAGCCCAAAGAATGGATATATTTAACGCCTTTCAGGTTTTTCAGGCGATGATAAAGATGAGGCACGGCATAAGTTTCAGGCAAAGGTTTCAGGGAACATTCATCCATCACCCAATGTTTCTGTTCAGGTCCGTCCAGCAATTCGTCCAGCGTCTTTCCCTCCGCCAATAATTCATCCACCCGTTTATATTTCACTCCGGCAACAAAAAACTGCAAGGCTTCCCAATAAATATCCGCTAACAACTGTGCCGTATCGACATCAGGCTCGATTCCGATATCTCCCTGTAAAATCAAAGGCTTGCGTTCCACGAAAAGTACCCGCGACAAGCCTTCGCATAAATTACGGTGGCAATGAAAAAGCGTTTCCACTTGTCTCCTCACTTTTTCCCTATCCGTAAATGCAACTCCGGGAGCCAATTCCACCAATATATCATACCAGCCGCCCCCTGTTTCCCCGGACGGATATATCCATAGGTTTTCGATCTCATCCACCGCATCGATCATCAGTTTCCGGTAATCTTCCGGAGTGACCGGAACGGTAGGAAACACTTCCACCGGAGAGAACAGGCCGTAACGTCCCGGCTGGAAACCCGCCGGATCTGCCGAAAGATAATCGGGCATATCAAACCGCAAACGATAGTCCAGCTCCGTCAAAGCATAATTTAACAGATCGGTCATCGTTACCCCCGGATCGTGCGTATTATAATCCGTCCACAACTCACCCGACATCTGCTGCAATCTCTCTATCGACTGTCGCAAAAGCTTCGGATAAAGGTCATTTTCCGGTTCCCGCTTTTTGATATAAATATGATCCATCATCTTACCTTCCATTTAAATCCGGCCATTTCCCTCAAAACAAAAGCCGCCCGTTCAGCTAAAAAAATAATGATCCTGCCACAATTCCGACACCTGAAAACGAATCCGGGCCTCCTCCCCGTAATCACAACGGGTACGTATCTGTAATCGCCATGTCTCCCCGCGCTTATACCAGCGTAAACGCAGGCGGTTAAAATGTATTCCGAACCACGATTGCATGCTGCGGATACGGCGA
>UQTM01000062.1 GCA_900544025.1 uncultured Odoribacter sp. | reverse complement strand
CGGGGCGCAGGAAAAAAGAAACCTTTTGCAGAAAAGCCTGGAAAAGGTAAATATCGGGGAATATCTGGAAAAAGCTTATGTTCCTTACGCTGCTTATGAAGACCGCGCTTTCTGGGAGGCCGTTCCGGCGGAAGTGAGGGAAAAGGCTGTGAAAGCGGCAGAGCGGGCGATGGAGAAAGCTCCCGCTTCTATTCCGCTGACTGCGTATCTGGAGTTTGTGCGTATCGGCGACCGGGCACATTGCGACGGTTTGCAGGGAGCGCAGAACCGCCAGTTGGAAACCCTTGTGATGGGTGAGCTGCTGGAAGGAAAGGGACGTTTTATGGATGCGATCATCGACAATGCCTGGGCGTTGTGTGAACGGAGTACGTGGGTGGGGACGGCTCATTTGGCGAATCAGAAGCGCAGGGCCGGAGTTCCCGATTTTAAAGATATTATTATCGACCTGAGTTCCGGGGAAACCAGCACGCTGATGTCGTGGACGTATTATTTTTTCAAAAAGAATTTCGATAAGGTGTCGCCGATCATTGCCGAACGGATTAAATATGAGGTTACCCGCCGTACGTTAGAGCCTTTCGCTCAGCGCGACGATATGTGGTGGCAAGGTTTTCGGAGTAATTTTGTGAATAACTGGAATATTTGGTGTAATTTTAATGTGCTGATGACCTGCCTGCTGATCGAGGACGATCCCGCCGTACGGACGGAGATCGTGAAAAAAGGGATGCGCTCGGTGGACCGTTTTATCAATTATTATAAATCGGACGGCGGGTGCGAGGAAGGGCCTTCTTATTGGGATCATGCGCCCGGCAAGCTGATGGAATACCTGGAGGTGCTGAAAGAGGTGACGGGAGGCGAAATCGATTTGTTTAAAGAGCCGTTGATCCGGGAGATGGGGCGGTATATCGCCCGCACCCATATCGATAACAATTATTTTGTGAATTTTGCGGATGCTTCGGCCACCGGGTACAGTCTTCCTACTGTTATTTACCGTTACGGAAAGAATTGCGGGGATGCGGAGCTGATGCAGTTCGGACGCTATATGGGCGGATTGTCGGGAGTGGCACAGAATCCGTTGCAGGGATCGATCACGATGAAGCTGGCCAATTTGAAAATGTATGACGAGTTTCTGAAAGCGGAAGGCAAAGCGCCGTATTATAAAAGCGTGTGGCTCGACGGGGTGCAGGTGGCTGTGGCGAGGGATAAGGCCGGGACGAACAAAGGGTTGTTCTTTGCCGCCAAGGGAGGCTTTAACAATGAGAGCCATAACCACAACGATGTAGGCTCTTTTGTGCTGTACCGCGACGGGAAGCCCATGCTGGTGGATGCGGGAGTGGGAACTTACACGGCGCAAACGTTCAGTGGCCGCCGTTACGATATTTGGACGATGCAGTCGGGCTGGCACAACCTGCCTGTGGTGAACGGGCAGATGGAGGCTTTCGGCACGAAATACCGGGGGCGGGATGTACAGTTCCGCGATAACGGGCGGAAGATGGTGTTCTCGCTGGATATCGCCCCGGCTTATCCGGAGAAAGCAAAATGCGAAAAGTGGCTGCGTACCTATACTTTCGACCGGGGACACGGGCTGACGGTGGCGGACGATTACCGGGTGAAGGCGGTGGAAGGCGATTTCGTGTTCCATTATCTCACTTGCTGTGCCGTGAACGAGGTGAAGCCGGGTGTGGTGGAATTTACGGATAAAGATCGGAAGATCACGATGACTTACGATCCGAAAGCGTTGCAGTTCAGCCAGGAAGATAAGGTCATGGAAGACCGGAGGCTGCAAAGGGTGTGGGGCGACAAGCTGGTGCGGGTGAGCCTGAAAGTAAAAAATCCGCAGGTACAGGGAAAAACGGCGGTGAAGTTTCGTTGAAGGAATTATTAATTAAAAATCAGATAACAAACGACGTATGGTAAGAATTTTGAGTTTATTGATTTTGTTGCCGTTTCTGGCGAGTGGCAGTTCGATTAAAAAGCAGTTGGTTAAGAAAGATTTGCCTTTTGCCGAGCAACAGGTGCAACGAATGATCGATGTGATGGAGGAAAGCGGGAAGATTTTAAGTCCCCGGACGACGAAGGACGGTAAGATCCGTTATACTTCGTTCCAGGACTGGACAAGCGGATTTTTCCCCGGAAGTTTGTGGTATCTGTATAAACTGACCGGAAAAGAGGAGTGGAAGAAGGAGGCGGAGAAATATACGGAGGCGTTGGATAAAATCCAATACCTGACCTGGCATCACGATATCGGGTTTATGATTCAGTGCAGTTACGGGAACGGTTTGCGTTTTGCCGATAAGGAAGCGTATAAACCGGTGATCGTCCAGGCGGCCAAATCGCTGTCCACCCGTTTCCGTCCCGGAGCGGGGATCATCCAGTCGTGGAATGTGACGGGAGGCTGGCAGGCGAAGCGCGGATGGACTTGTCCGGTGATTATCGATAATATGATGAATCTGGAATTGCTGTTCGAAGCTACGGCTTTGAGCGGGGATTCTTCGTTTTATAAGATTGCGGTATCCCATGCCGACCAGACGCTGAAATATCATTTCCGTCCGGATAACAGTAGCTATCACGTGGTGGATTACGACCCGGAGACGGGCAAGGTGCTTCACCGCCATACGGCACAGGGATACGCTCACGAATCGGCCTGGGCACGCGGGCAGGCCTGGGCGTTGTACGGCTATACGGTTTGTTACCGCTATACGAAGAATAAGGCTTACCTGGAGCAGGCGGAGAAAATCGCCGCTTACCTGTTTTCGCATCCCCGTATGCCGGAAGATTTAGTGCCTTATTGGGATTTCGACGCTCCCAATATTCCGAACGAGCCGCGCGATGCGTCGGCTGCGGCGATCATAGCATCGGCTTTGTATGAATTGAACGATTATTCAAAAAATAATTACCGGAAAACGGCGGACCTGATCATGAAAAGCCTGTCGTCTCCCGCTTATACGGCTAAGCCGGGAGAGAACGGGAATTTTATCCTGATGCATTCCGTGGGAAGCATTCCTCACGGATCGGAAATCGACGAGCCGCTGGTGTATGCCGATTACTATTTTCTGGAAGCGATGGAAAGAAGAACGAAATAATCGAGAACGATAGCCGGAAAGAAGCCCTGGAAATCTAAGTGTTTTTCTATTTTGCTTGTGTAAGTAAGAATTGTAAAATTGGTTTGTCGAGCTTGTAACAAGGAATTATATCATTAGTTTTCGATATATTATGAATAAAATTTGTGTATTGTTGATGACAGCGATTTTGAGCGGGAATTTACTTTTTGCTCAGAATAAAGTGGTAAAATATGGACAATTGACACCTTTGCCACGTCAGGATAAAGCTATGCAGGATTTTAGAGAAAATAGATTTGGACAATTTATTCATTGGGGGATATTTGCTTTACCTGCGGGAGAATGGAAAGGGAAGATATATCCTTCTGCATGTGAGTTTTTACCCAAATCCGCCAATATTTCTGCTCAGGAGTGGAGTACGTTGGCTCCAAAATTCGACCCCGTGAAATATAATGCAGAAGAATGGGCGAAATATGCTAAGAAAATGGGGGTTAAATATGCTACTATAACAACCAAACATCATGACGGTTTCTGTTTATGGCCGAGTAAATATACAGAATTTGATATGGAAGCTACTCCGTCTAAACGCGACCTTATCGGAGAGTTTGTAAAAGCATATAATGAGCAGGGAATAGACGTATATCTTTATTATTCTATTCTTGACTGGAATCATCCCGATTGGCGTTATGATTTAAAAAGTAAAGAGGATTCTGCCGCTTTTGAACGGTTTAAAACATTTACACGTAATCAGTTGGTCGAGTTATTAGATCGTTATCCTTCTGTAAAAGGTTTTTGGTTTGACGGGACATGGGATAACTCGTGGAAAAAAAATGGAATTTTTTCTTATGAATTAGAAAAGGAATTAAAGGAAAAATCCCCTGGATTAATTGTAAATAGCCGTTTTCGTGCAGATGAATATGGAGCCCGGCATTTTGATTCCAATGGAGTATTAATGGGAGATTACGAGTCGGGATATGAAAGGCGTCTTCCTTCCCCGTATGATAAAGTAGTACCGACACGGGATTGGGAAGCTGTTATGACTATTCCTGAAAATCTGTGGGGATACCATAAAAGGTGGGATGGTTTTATTAAAACGGATTTTCAATTAATTGAAATGCTTGTAAGGTGTGTTGCTCTGAATGGGAATTTTCTTTTGAATTTTGGTCCGACGGCTCAGGGAGATTTTCGTAAGGAGGAGATGACGACGATGCAGCAAATAGGGCGTTGGATGGAGAAATATGGAGATGCGATTTATAAATGTGGGTATGCAGGTTTGGAACGGCAGGATTGGGGATATTACACAGCAATAAAGAACAGTAATCGAGTAAATATGGTTGTTTTTAATGTTCCTGTAAATGGTTTACTTCGTGTAAAATTGAATAAATCGTATTGTGTTTCACAGGCAGACTTTATGGCTTTAAAGGGAAAGATTGATATACAGCCTTCAGTGAATGGCGAATATTTTTTACAGCTCCCAAAACGTAGTTATGATGAGCCTTTTGTGATTCAGATTACAATAGGTAATTTAGAGGATGGAGGGAATCATTATATGCCTCCGTTAATTTAAGATTGAAATTCAATGTTGGTTTGGAATAGGCGAAAGACCCGATAACGGGGAAAAGAAGAGATGTAAATGCCTAAATTTTAATGAAATGAATATCCTTAGAGAAAAAAACGAGCGGGAAGGAGGGATGCGCCGCCTGTTCCCGGTGAGATATACAGCCTTGTTTTTAGGTTGTTTGCTGGCTTTGCCTTCGGTGGCGGAAGTTCCGGCGGGAAAAACGAAAAAAGCTTCGATCTATCACAAAGGATGGATCGATTTCAATAAAAACGGGCGGATGGATGTGTTCGAAAATCCGCAGGCGAAACTGGAAGACCGGGTGGAAGATTTGCTGCGGCAAATGACGGTGGAGGAGAAAACCTGCCAGATGGCTACGCTTTACGGTTCGGGGCGGGTGTTGAAAGATGCTTTGCCGACCCCGGAATGGAAAAACGAGATCTGGAAGGACGGTATCGGGAATATAGACGAGGAACATAACGGTTTGGGAAAATTCCGTTCGCAATATTCTTTTCCTTACCGCAAGCATGTGGAGGCGAAACACGAGGTGCAACGCTGGTTTGTGGAAGAGACGCGCCTGGGGATTCCCGTGGATTTTACGAACGAGGGGATCCGGGGCCTGTGTCACGACCGGGCTACCTATTTCCCGGCTCAATGCGGGCAGGGGGCGACGTGGAACAAGAAGCTGATTGCGGAAATAGGCCGGGTGACGGCCGAGGAAGCGGTGGCGTTGGGCTATACGAATATTTATTCGCCGATTCTGGATGTGGCACGCGATCCCCGTTGGGGACGGGTGGTGGAGTGTTACGGGGAAGACCCGTACCTGGTGGGGCAGCTGGGACGCGAAATGGTGACCAGCTTGCAAAAAGCCGGATTGGTATCCACTCCCAAGCATTTTGCCGTGTACAGTATTCCGGTGGGAGGCCGGGACGAGGGGACGCGTACCGATCCCCATGTGGCTCCGAGGGAGATGCGGACGCTCTTTTTAGAGCCTTTCCGCGTGGCGTTCCAGGAAGCGAAGGCGATGGGCGTAATGAGTTCTTACAACGACTGGAACGGCGAGCCGGTTTCGGGCAGTTATTTTTTCCTGACGCAGATTTTACGGCAGGAATGGGGATTCGACGGTTATGTGGTGTCGGACAGCGAGGCGGTGGAATTTCTGCACAGCAAACACCGGGTGGCGAAAGATTGGGTGGAAGCGGCGGCACAGGTGGCGAATGCCGGATTGAATATCCGTACGCAGTTCACCCCGCCGGAAGATTTCGTCCTGCCTTTGCGGGAAGCCCTGGTGCAGGGGAAGGTGTCGCCGGAAGTGCTCGACCAGCGGGTGAGGGAGATCTTGAAGGTGAAATTCCGGCTGGGATTGTTCGACAATCCTTATCTGGGCGACGGGGCGACGGCTGAAAAAGTGGTACATTCGCCGGAACACCGGGCGGTAGCATTGGAAGCTGCCCGGCAATCGATGGTGTTGTTGAAAAACGAAGGCGGTTTATTGCCGTTGAAAAAAGATATTAAATCGGTGGCGGTGATCGGGCCGAATGCCGATGAACGGAAGAACCTGATTTGCCGCTACGGTCCGGCCAATGCGCCTCTGGTGACGGTGTACCGGGGATTGAAGGAATATTTGCCGGATGCCGAAGTGACTTATGCAAAGGGTTGTGAAATCATCGATCGGAATTTCCCGGAAAGCGAATTGATGGAGTTCCCGCTGGACTCTGCCGAGCGTGCGGGGATTGCCGAAGCGGTGGAGGCTGCCCGGAAAGCGGAAGTGGCTGTGGTGGTGCTGGGTGGATCGGAACGGACGGTAAAAGAAGGACATTCGCGCACGAGCCTCGATTTGCCGGGGCGTCAGGAAATGCTGCTGAAAGCGGTATTCGAAACCGGAACCCCGGTCGTGCTGGTGTTGCTCGACGGCCGTGCCGCTGCTATCAATTGGGCGGATAAGCATATCCCTGCGATCTTGCACGGCTGGTTTCCCGGAGAGTATTGCGGGCAGGCAATTGCCGAAACGCTGTTCGGCGACAACAATCCCGGCGGACGACTGGCGGTGACTTTTCCGAAATCGGTGGGACAGATTCCCTATGCGTTCCCCTTTAAGCCGGGAGCCGATACGAAAGGCCCTACCCGGGTTTCAGGAGCTTTGTATCCGTTCGGATACGGTTTGAGCTATACTACTTTTGCGTATAGCGATTTGCAGGTGAGCCCGGAAAAAGGGGGCATCCACAATCGGGTTACGGTGAAATGCCGGGTGAAGAATACCGGAAAGCTGGCCGGCGATGAGGTGGTGCAGCTTTATATCCACGATTTATACAGCAGCGTTACCACTTATACGAAGGTATTGCGCGGATTCGAGCGTATCCGCTTGCAGCCGGGCGAAGAGAAAGAGGTGGAGTTTGTGCTGACTTCCCAGGATTTGGGCTTGTGGGACATTCACGATCGGTTTGTCGTAGAGCCGGGTGAATTCGAGGTGTTTGTGGGAGCTTCGTCTCAGGATATTAAATTGAAAGGAAAATTCGAATTGAACTGAAATAAGCCCGGATAAGGTGGGTATCCGGCAGGGTGAGGCGGTGAGCATACGGATTGTTTAAATAAAGAGGTTATGAGAACGGGTTTTATGCTGGCTGGTGTGCTGATGGGGACGGTGTCTCTTTATGCACAGAAAAAGCAAGCGCCGAATATTGTTTTTATTCTGGCGGACGATATGGGCTACGGGGATGTAGCCGCCTTGAACGAGGCCTGTAAAATCAAGACGCCGAATATCGACCGGATCGCGCGGCAGGGAGTGGCGTTTACGGATGCGCACAGCAGTTCTTCGGTAAGCACGCCTACCCGCTACGGGATTTTGACCGGACGCTATAACTGGCGTTCCGATTTGAAAAGAGGTGTTTTGAACGGTTATTCAAAGGCGTTGATCCCTGCCGGGCGCACGACGATGGCCGGCCTGTTGAAACAGCAAGGCTATGAAACGGCCTGCATCGGCAAATGGCATTTGGGCTGGAACTGGAATAATATCGAGCAGGGAGCTGCGCAGGTGGATTTCTCGAAGCCGATCATCCAGGGGCCGACCACTTTAGGTTTCGATTATTTTTATGGCTTTTGCGGATCGCTGGATATGCCGCCTTATGTGTATGTGGAAAACGATATGCCTACGACGGCGGATGTGCGGGAGATCGAGGCGGGGAAAGGTTTCGGATTCTGGCGGAAAGGCAAGACCGGAAGCGATTTTTCGCATGAAGATTGCCTGCCGAATTTAACCCGCCGGGCGGTGAAATATATCGGGGAGAAATCGAAAGAAGAAAAGCCGTTTTTCCTGTATTTCCCGTTGCCCGCCCCTCATACGCCGATTTTGCCCGTGAAAGAATTTCAGGGGAAATCGGGGCTGAACGCTTACGGCGACTTTGTGATGATGGTCGATTGGGTGGTCGGCGAGGTTATGAAAGCATTGGAGGAAAACGGCATTGCAGAGCATACGATATTGGTGTTTACGACGGATAACGGTTGTTCACCTCAGGCGAAATTTCCGGAATTGGAAGCGAAAGGACATTATCCGAGCTATGTTTTCCGGGGGCATAAAGCCGATTTGTTCGACGGCGGCCACCGCGTTCCCTGCCTGGTGCAATGGCCGGAGCGGGTGAAGCCCCACACGGTGGGGCAGACGGTTTGCCTGACCGATTTTATGGCTACGTTCGCTGCTTTGACAGGCCGGAAGCTGGCGGATAACGAGGGAGAGGACAGCTATAATCTGTTGCCTTTGCTATTGAAGAAGAATTACAGGAAAACCATCCGGGAGGCTACGGTGCACCATTCGATAGACGGTTGCTTTACCATCCGGAAGGGCGATTGGAAATTGCTGCTTGCTCCGGGTTCGGGCGGATGGAGCGAGCCCCGTCCCGGTAACGATAAGGGATTACCCGCCGTGCAGTTGTATCATATCGGGTCCGATCCCGGCGAGAAAACGAATGTGTATGCCGAATATCCCGAAATCGTGGCCGAATTGACCGGATTGATGCGGAAATATATTCAGGACGGCAGAAGCACTCCGGGCAAGCCGCAGCAGAATGACGGGAATAAGAATTGGAAAGAAATCCAGAAAATCATGCAATAATAGATTGTAAACAGGTATATATGAAAAAAATAAGTTTGGTGTTATGTTTGGTTCTGCTGATGGGCGGAGCGTATGCAGGAAAGAAAAAACAGGCGGTGAAGGACGACCGCACTTGGTGGTGCGAAACGGCTTACCGGATCGCTTATCCGTTATTGGATGCGTTGAGCAAGGGGGAATTGAAAGAAAAGATGCCGGTAGAAGCGGCCTATCCCGAATCCCGGAGAGCTTATGCCCATCTGGAGGCTTTCGGGCGTTTGATGTGCGGTTTGGCTCCCTGGCTGGAACTGGGGCCCGACGATACCCCGGAGGGGAAGATGCGGGGCGAATTGCTGGCGCTGGCGCATAAGTGCGTGCGGAATGCCGTCGATCCGAAATCGCCGGACTATATGAATTTTACGAAGCCGTCGCAGCCGTTGGTGGATGCCGCTTTTTTGGCACAGGGGTTTATGCGTTCGCCGAAACAGCTGTGGGGAGGATTGGACAAAGAAACTCAGCGGATGGTGGTGGATGCTTTGAAGCTTACCCGGAGCATTAAGCCCAACCGGAGTAATTGGTTGCTGTTTTCGGGAACGATCGAAGCTTTCTTTCTGTCGATCGGCGAGCCGTGGGATGCCATGCGGGTGGATTATGCGCTGACGAAGCATGAAGATTGGTATAAGGGCGACGGTGTGTATGGCGACGGCCCCGATTTCCATTGGGATTATTACAATAGCTATGTGATTCAGCCGATGATCGTGGATATTTATGCGGCGATGCTGGCTAAGAAACAATGTTCCCAGGCCAGTTACGACCGGGTGCTGAAACGTGCCGTGCGTTATGCACAGGTGCAGGAACGGATGATCTCGCCGGAAGGGACGTTTCCTCCGATGGGGCGTTCGCTGGCTTACCGCACGGGATGTATGCAAACGCTGTCCATGATGGCGTTGATGCATAAGTTGCCGAAAGGGGTGTCTCCGGCACAGGTGCGCTGTGCGCTGACCGCTGTGGCGAAAAAGATGTTTTCGGCAGAGGGTACGTACGATGCCGACGGCTGGTTGCAGGTCGGTTTTGCCGGACACCAGCCCGGAATCGGCGAGGGGTATATTTGCACGGGCAGCCTTTATTTGTGCTCTGTGGGTTTTTTGCATCTGGGCTTGCCTGCCGGCGATGAATTTTGGTCGGCTCCGGCGGAGAAATGGACTTCGCAAAAAGCCTGGGGAGGCGAGCAGTTCCCGATAGATCACGCTTATTGAGAGAAAAGATTATACAATTATAGAAGAAATAGAATACCGGGATTTGAAGAAAACGGAGATGTGGCGGACGGATAGCGGGAAGCCGCTTTAAAAATCATGGAATCGATGGCAAATATTATGAAAAAAATTAGTTTGATGTTGTGTTTCGTCCTGCTGTTGGGTGGGGCGTATGCCGGAAAGAAGAAACAGGCGGTGAAGGACGACCGCAGTTGGTGGTGTGAAACAGCTTACCGGGTGGCTCATCCTTTGCTGGATGCGTTGAGCAAGGGAGAGCTGAAAGCCAAAATGCCGGTGGAGGCGGCCAATCCGGAGGCACGGCGGGATTATGCCCACCTGGAGGCCTTCGGGCGTTTGATGTGCGGTTTGGCTCCCTGGCTGGAACTGGGCCCCGACGATACCCCGGAAGGAAAAATGCGGGGCGAATTGCTGGCGCTGGCGCATAAGTGCGTGCGGAATGCCGTCGATCCGAAATCGCCGGACTATATGAATTTTACGAAGCCGTCGCAGCCGTTGGTGGATGCCGCTTTTTTGGCACAGGGGTTTATGCGTTCGCCGAAACAGCTGTGGGGAGGATTGGACAAAGAAACTCAGCGGATGGTGGTGGATGCTTTGAAGCTTACCCGGAGCATTAAGCCCAACCGGAGTAATTGGTTGCTGTTTTCGGGAACGATCGAAGCTTTCTTTCTGTCGATCGGCGAGCCGTGGGATGCCATGCGGGTGGATTATGCGCTGACGAAGCATGAAGATTGGTATAAGGGCGACGGTGTGTATGGCGACGGCCCCGATTTCCATTGGGATTATTACAATAGCTATGTGATTCAGCCGATGATCGTGGATATTTATGCGGCGATGCTGGCTAAGAAACAATGTTCCCAGGCCAGTTACGACCGGGTGCTGAAACGTGCCGTGCGTTATGCACAGGTGCAGGAACGGATGATCTCGCCGGAAGGGACGTTTCCTCCGATGGGGCGTTCGCTGGCTTACCGCACGGGATGTATGCAAACGCTGTCCATGATGGCGTTGATGCATAAGTTGCCGAAAGGGGTGTCTCCGGCACAGGTGCGCTGTGCGCTGACCGCTGTGGCGAAAAAGATGTTTTCGGCAGAGGGTACGTACGATGCCGACGGCTGGTTGCAGGTCGGTTTTGCCGGACACCAGCCCGGAATCGGCGAGGGGTATATTTGCACGGGCAGCCTTTATTTGTGCTCTGTGGGTTTTTTGCATCTGGGCTTGCCTGCCGGCGATGAATTTTGGTCGGCTCCGGCGGAGAAATGGACTTCGCAAAAGGCCTGGGGAGGCGAGCAGTTCCCGATAGACCATGCTTATTAAAAGAAAAAAGTCATACGTTATATTCCCAAGAAACAGAATACCGGGATTTAAAGAAACCGGAATGTGGTGCATGGACGGCGGGGAAAATGCGGAGTGAAAAAACAGAGAAAGAATGAAATAAAAGCCGGAAAGAGAAAACCGGAAAGGGGAAAGATAGGACAAAAGACAGATCGGGCAAAAGTATGCCGGAGGGAAAGACCGGGGAAAAGGAGAACGGCAGGGAAAGCGGGACGGCAGATAGAAAGAGACATGAAATAGCAGGGAGGAGAAAAGAGGCGGAACGGTTAAGAAGAAAGATTTGAAATTTAGATAACGGATAGGGGATGAATAGAAATTATTGGAAAACGGTGTTGTTGTTGCCGGTTGTGTCGCTGCTTGTGGCAGGATGCGGCGGGAACGGAGAGAAAGCGGGAAAACGGGCTTTGCCGGAAGATTCGGCGGAAGCCTTGCAGAAATACAGCATCCGTTTCGATACGGTGGTTGCCGATTATTACAGCAGCGGGCTGGTAGGAAACGGATTACTGGGAGCGAGTGTTTATAAAACGGCAGGCGATACGCTGTGCTGGGAGTTGGGACGTACGGATGTCACCGACCATCGCCCGCGTTATAACCCGGCCGATCCGAAAGATATTTTATATACCATTTGCCGTCTGCCGATCGGGAAACTATGCTTGCCGATGGACGGGAACCATTCGGATATGACGATGGATTTGTACCGGGCGGAGGTTTCCGGACAATCGGGACGGATGAAATGGCGCACGTTCACTCCTGCCTGTGAAAATGTGCTGGTGGTGGAATGGGAAGGAATGGACAGTTTGCCCGACCCGGAATTCCGTCCGGCGGTTTCGCGCAGTCCGAGAGCCGTGTTCCCCGGATCGCCGAATATGCCCGAAGGGTATAAGCCTAACCCGGAACCGAAAATATATACGGAAGGCAATTACCACATTTGCAAACAGCCGATGATCGCCGGAGGGGAGTACACCACGGTATGGACGGTGACGGAACTCGGCGGAAAGAAGCGGCTGATCTTATCGATAGGTTATTCCCAGGAACGCACGGATACGGAAAAGGACGCTATCCGGGATATCGAGCGGGTGACGGGTGAGCGGTTTGCACAGGCCGGGAAAGAGCATCTGGAATGGTGGCACGATTTTTACGCCCGTAGTTTTGCATCGGTGGGTGAGGACTGTTTCGACGCTTTCTTCTGGAGCCAGTTGTATAAGCTGGGGTCTGCCACCCGGAGCGACCGTTTGCCGATTGACCTGATGGGCCCCTGGTATCACGATTCCACACCCTGGCCTGCCATTTGGTGGAACCTGAATATCCAATTGACTTATTCGCCGTTGTTTGCGATCAATCATACCGAACTGGTGAAACCGTTAGCGGATATGCTGGATGCGAATGTGAAGAACCTGATGGGGAATGTGCCGGAGCCGTACCGCTATAATTCGGCGGCGGTGGGGCGTATGAGTACGTACGATTGTGTAGGGGAGATCGAAAAAGAATACGGGTTGCTGACGTGGACGATGTTGTATTATTGGAAATATTGCCGATATACGAACGACACGGAACGGCTGAAAACCAAATTTTTCCCTTTGCTGAAGCTGTCTGTGAATTTTTACCGTCATTTGCTGACGGAAGGGGAGGACGGGCGTTTGCATTTGCCGGTGAGCTTTTCGCCGGAGTATGCCGATGCCGCCGATTGTAATTTCGAATTGGCGTTGTTGCGCTGGGGATGCGAAACCCTGTTGCGGACGAACGAGGAATTCGGGCTGAACGATTCGTTAGTCCCGGAATGGAACAGGATTTTAGAGAAACTGACCCCTTATCCGCAGGATGAGGACGGGATGCTGATCGGCAAGGACGTGAAATTACGGTCTGCCCACCGCCATTATTCGCATTTGCTGATGTTTTATCCTTTGGGGCAGCTTTCTATGGATGTGCCGGAGAACGAGGCTTTGGCACGGAAATCCATCGATTATTGGCTGAGCTATAAGGGATTTTATACCGGATATACCTATTCGGGCGCTTCTTCGATGTACACTTTGATGAGGGACGGGGAGAAAGCGCGTGAAAATCTGAAGATCGTATTCGATAAATATATGCAGCCGAATACGCTGTACCGTGAGTCGGGCCCGGTGATCGAAACTCCGCTTTCGGTGCTGGCCTCTTATACGGAAATGTTGCTGACAAGCCGGGATTCGCTGATTCTGGTGATGCCTGCCGTGCCGGATAGCTGGAAAAACATCCGTTACCGGGATTTGTTGGCGGAAGGCGGTTTTGAAGTGAGCGCGGAACGGCAGGACGGAGTTGTCCGGGAAGTGCGGGTGCACAGTTTGTATGGCGGTGTGTGTGTGGTGGAAAGCGGTATCCCGGCAGAGGATCTGAATGTGAAAGGGGCACGCTGGACAGAAGCGGAAAAGGGACGGATCAGGCTGGAGATGAAGAAGGGACAGACGGCTGTGCTGGAAAACGGCAAGGTTAAAAGCCGGGACGGAAAGAGTAAATAAGGGAAGGCCGGGACGAACGGCAGGAAAAGAGAATCCGGAAGCCGTCCGGAAATCCGGGAAAGAGAAAAGAAACAGGAATCGTTTAAAATATTAAAAAGTGGAGGTATGAAGAAACAAGTCTGTATTGTGGGATTACTGCTGCTGGGGGTAGCGGGATGGTCCGGAGAGGTCCGGGGTGATTTGCCGAAAAAGAATAAGAAAGAATACCGGGTGCGTACCGTGGAGAATCCGCATGCGAAAGAAGCTGCGGCGTTTCCCGGTTCGGTGCTGGAAGGCGAGCCCCGGCTGGGGGGTGTGGGAGTGACGATCGACGGCGCACTGTATATGTCGCCGGAAGAGATCCGCATGACGGCGTTAAAAGCTCCCTGGATGCGTACAGGCCTGTATATTGCGCCGGGGGAATTGGTAACGGTGGAAGTGCCGAAAGGAGCAGGACGGGTGGAATACCGGATCAGCGGTTATCATTGCCGGCTGAATCCGGCGAAGGTGAAACATTTGAAACGCTTTCCCGATGTGAGGAAGAACGGAAAACTGGAAGCCGGGAAAAATGAGATATACAGTGATTTCGGCGGACATTTATATTTTGTGTTTCCCGATGGCGCACCCGGACGGAAATTGAAATTCAAAGTTTCGGGAGCGGTGAAATCGCCTGATTTCGTGTTGGGCGAAACGGATGCAGAACAATGGAAAAAAGAGGTGCTGGCAAGCGGAGTGCCCTGGGGAGAGATGGTGTGCGACCGGGTGATCTTCACCCTGCCTATCGCTTCTATGTGGAAGGTGAAAGACCCGGAAGAGATGATGAAATTCTATAAGGAAATGATCGAACAGGATTTCAATCATTATTCGGGATTGTCCGATGATGCTGCCGAAGCCCGCCACCGCAGCCCGGACATTCCGTGGCGTTTTGTATTCGATGTGCAGTTGTGTGCGGGAGCGGCGCATGCCGGTTATCCGATCGCTTGCAGCTATTCCTGGGCCGACCGTGCGGTCGATGTGGATTTGATCAGGAACGACGACCGTGCCTGGGGTTTTTACCATGAAATGGGACATAACTATCAGCATTGGTGCTGGAAATGGGGAACGCTGGGAGAAGTGTCGTGCAATTTTCCGATCTTTCACGCCCGGAACCGCCTGGGAACCTGGCCGAAAAGGGTGGATAAATACCAAAAATTCGTGGATGAACTGGCTAACCGGGATTTCGAGGGGAAAGATTTCGACAAAGCGCCTTTCGGGCATGAGAGCCGGATCGTGCCTTTCGTCCAGCTGGCGCAAGAATACGGTTGGGAGCTATACCGCTTTCTGGCCAAAGAATCGCGGGATCTGAGCAAGGCGGAAGCACAGGCTTTGCGGAAGGCGGGAAACGACGGGCGGCGGGATTTCTTTTGCCTGACGACGGCGAAATTTGCCAAACAGGATTTGCGTCCTTTCTATGATGCCTGGGGAATTAAGTATAGCGACCGGGTGAAGGCGGAGCTGGCGAAATTTCCGGCGCTGAAAACCGAGTTTTGGAAAGTGTTCGATGTGAATAAAATGCCGAAGCTGTGATTCGGAATATATAAAGAACTAAAAAACAAACAGCGGTATGTGGAAAAAGTTACCTTTATTGTGCGGTGCAGTCGCCGGGAGCGTCCCATCGCTATGGGCGCAGGAGAAGCCTAATTTTTTAATTATTGTGACAGACGACCAGACTTTCGAGTCGATAGGCTGCCTGAATAACCCGGAGATCAAAACTCCGAATATCGACCGGCTGGTGCGGCAGGGCACTACTTTTACGCATGCTTTCAACCAGGGCTCGTGGACGGGTGCGATTTCGGTGGCGAGCCGGACGATGCTCATCACCGGACAATATTTGTATCATGCTTCGGATAATTCGAAATATCTGCCCTGGCGCGAGCCCGAACAGAGGAAGACCGTAGAGGAACCGAAGTTGTGGGGCGAGGTGTTCGAAGAGGCGGGATACCGCACCTATATCACCGGGAAGTGGCACAATTCCGATTATGCCCTGCTGAAATGTTTTCAGGAAGGGGATGCCGTAGGGGCGGGATTCTACGAATCGCGCGACGAGAACGACAAGACGAACACCCAGTACGGGCGTCCGAACGACGGGAAGTGGGTGCCTTACGATAACCGTTTGGGCGGGCATTGGAGCCCTGCCGTGAAAGATATTGTGTATGAGGACGGCGAAAGGAAAGCCGGAAAGAAATATTATATGTCGCGGCACACTTCCGAGCTGTATGCCGATAAGGCGGTGAATTATCTGGAAACGAAAGCCGGAAAGGACGGAAAGCCGTTCTTTATGTATGTGGCTTTCAACGCCCCGCACGATCCGCGCCAGTCGCCGAAAGAATATCTGGATATGTATCCGGAGGAGCAGATGAAAGTTCCGGCGAATTTCTTGCCCGAACATCCTTTCGATCAGGGCGACAGCAAAATCAGGGACGAAGAGCTCGCTCCGTTTCCCCGGACGGAAGAGGCCGTGAGGTTGCATCGCCGGGAATATTATGCCATTATTACGCATGCCGACCGCGAGATCGGGCGTATCCTGGATGCCCTTGAAAAGTCGGGACAGGATAAGAACACTTATATTATTTTTACTTCCGACCACGGTTTGGCGGTGGGAATGCACGGCTTGATGGGGAAACAGAATCAATACGAATGTTCCGTACGCATGCCCCTGATTTTTGTGGGGCCGGGGATTAAGGCGGGTGTGCAGACCGACGCTTTGGTCTATATGCAGGGCTTGTTCGCCACCACTTGCGAAATGGCGGGTATTCCCGTGCCGGAAAGCGTGGATTTCCCCAGCCTGAACCCGCAGTTGAAAAACCGGAAAGCGGCAGGCGAGGAATATATTTTCGGGAGTTACCGGAATTTGCAGCGCATGGTGCGTTCCGACCGTTATAAGCTGATCGTTTATCCGAAATCGAAGCAAGTGCAGCTTTTCGACTTGAAAAAAGACCCGGACGAACGGGTGAATTTAGCCGGACAGCCTAAGTACAGAAAAATACAGCAGCAGATGTGGGAGCAGTTGAAGAAAGAGCAGCAAAAGTTCGGGGATAAACTGGTGCTGAAAGAGATTTAAGGAAAATCGCCACCGGAACCGGGCAGGCGTCCGGGTGAAGTGTAGAGGGAGCGTGAAGGAGGCAGGAAACGATAAATAAAAATAGAGATATATGATACAGGTGAATAGAATAACCGTTTTGGCCTTGTTGCTGTTGTGGAGCTGTGCGGGATTTGCCATGGACAAGGACATGGCGAAGGTTAAGCAAAATATGTGTGAATCTTATTTGCGGGTGCTGAACGATGCTCCTGCTTTGAAGCAACGGATTGCGGAGATCGGGAAAAATGCGGAGAATCCCGATATTATGATCCGGGAATTGCAGGAGGGGGTGAATCCGGAGGCTTTGGAACGGTATATTGCAGGATTGGGAACGGATAGTCTGTGGAAAGATTTGAATTATAAGGACGATAGCCGTAGCGGCTGGCAGCCTTCTTTTCATGCCGAGCGGCTCATGGTGATGGCGAAGGCTTACCGGGATGCTTCGGGTAAATATTTCGGGAACCCGGAATTGGGGAAAGCGATTCACCGGGCGATGGGCTATTGGTTTGCCGGAAATTTCCGTTGCCGGAACTGGTGGTATAACCAGATCGGCGTGCCGAAGATGCTGGGAACGGCGTTTCTGCTGATGGAGCCGGAAATGAGTGCGGACGAGAAAGCGAAAGCGATCCGGTATATGGAAAATGCCAAATTGGGCATGACGGGACAGAACAGTGTGTGGCTGGCGGAGAATGTGCTGATGCGGGCTTTGTTGCTGGAAGACGAGCAGCTTTTTGCAGAGGCCCGCAATGCGATATTGAAAGAATTGAAAGTGAATGAGAGAGGGGAGGGAATCCGTCCGGACTGGAGTTTTCACCAGCACGGGGCGATGTTGCAATTCGGGAATTACGGTCTGGCGTTTGCCAACACGATGGCTTATTGGGCGAGAATGTTTCAGGGAACGCGGTTTGAGCTGACCGGAGAGCAGTTGGCCACGCTCCGCAACTACCTGCTGGAAGGTATGCAATGGATCGTTTGGCGGAGGAATATGGATATCAGTTCCAGCGCGCGGCAGTTGTTCCGCTGGGGACTGGAAGGGAAGGCGTTGTCTTACGGGAAATCCATCCGGAATATGGAAGCCGCCGATCCGGCACATGCGGAGGTATATCGCGAATTATACGCTACGCATGTACTCGGCGACGGAAAACCGAACCGCTGTGTGGGATTCCGGTATTATCCTTTTTCCGATTTTGCGGTATTGCGCACACCGGAATGGTACACTACGCTGAAAATGAGCTCTAACCGGGTGATCGGATCGGAAGTGGTGAATTCCGAAAATCTGCTGGGGATGTACCTGGGCGACGGCGCTTTGTATGTGTACGGGCGGGGCGATGAATACCGGGATATTTTTCCGGTGTGGGACTGGACGAAGATTCCCGGTGTGACCTGTTATGAAGACGAAAGCATTATAGAAAAAGATAAGGGCTACCACCACCGTAACCATAGCGATTTCGTGGGCGGACTGTCCGACGGGCAAACCGGAATGGCTGCCCTGAAACTGAACAAGAAAGGCGTCACCGGAAATAAGTCGTATTTCTTCACCGGAAAATCGGTAATATGCCTGGGGAGTGAAATCAAAGGTGAAAATCCGGGAACGGTGACGACGGCCGTAGCCCAGAGTTTGAAGCGGGGCGGAGTGTTGCAGTCCGGTAAACCGGGTAGTCGGGCTTATTACCACGATGGAGTGGCCTATGTGTTCCCGCAGGGAGACCGGGTGGAAATGACGGACGGCGTGCAGACGGGAAATTGGCAGAAGGTGGCGTTGCTGTATGATACGAAAGAGGTGGAGAAAGAGGTGTTTCGCCTGTGGATCGACCACGGCAATGCGGTGAAGGACGGAAGTTATTATTATGAAATAATTCCCGGAGTGACGGAGAAGGATTGGCAGAAAGCGGTGAAACGGGCGGAAGTGAAAGTGCTGTCCCGGAGCGGGGATGTGCACGCCGTTTCGGACGGGAATCGCCTGAAAGCGGTGTTTTTCTCTCCGGGACAGGTGGATTTGGATAAAAAGGTAAAGCTATCGGCAGACCAGGGTTGTCTGGTTATGGCGGAAGCGGGAAAGAAATCCTATAAATTCCGGGTGTCGGCTCCCGACTGGAAGCAGGAAACGGTGGAATTGAGGCTGACGGGAGAATGGAAAGGGGATGGCTGCCGTTACGATGCTGCGGCGGGCGAAACGGAAGTGACTGTTCCGGTGGCGGGAAAACGGGGAAATGCAGTTGAGTTCGAGGTAAAGGCGGAATGAAAACAGTAATTCTAAAAATGGAAAGATGAAAAGAATATATGCCCTCGGTATTTGCCTGGCTATGGTTTCGGCAGGCTTTGCACAGGAAAAAGAAGTAACGAACGCTTTTCTCGATTTGGAGCGGCAGGGTACGGTGAATGAATCGGAATCGGTGATGCGGGTGAAATGCAGTGCGCAGGAGCTGGCGGAGTTGCTGGGGCCGCACGCGGCTTGCACAACGCATT
>UQTM01000061.1 GCA_900544025.1 uncultured Odoribacter sp. | reverse complement strand
AATCAACATAGGTGTGCATGTAAAGACAATTTTAAGGTGTGTATTATGAATAAAATATTATGGCCGGCAATAGCCGGAGGAATTATTATTATAGGATTATTATGCTGGTATATTTATCCGGATACGGCTACACTGACGGCGACGGCACAGCCTACGATGATAAAAGCGGAAAAAGATTCCGTCGATTTAGGAACCGTAAAATACGGCGAAAAGAAGAATGCTGTATTCAAAGTCACGAACCGGGGAGATTCACCTCTGATTATTAGAGATGTACGCACATCCTGCGGCTGTACGAACGCTTCCTGGGACAAACATCCGGTAAAACCGGGAAAGACCACGGAAATATCGGTGGTGTTCGAACCTAATTCATTGGGAAAATTCATAAAATCGATAGATATATTATGTAATATTCCGGAACAAGTTTATTCGCTAAAAATACTCGGACAGGTTGAGGAAAATTAGAAATAATTTCTCACAAATCAGGGAAAAATTATTGTTAAACTTAGGGAAGAAAACAGGGGCGGTGTCGCTAAAATCTTCAAATCCAAACGACAACCGCCCACCTTCCCTCTAACTAAAGAAAGAGAGGTGCGCAATGTAAGAAATATTTTAAACATATAAAAATATTGTTGTTCGTATTTTTACATTATGTATATCGACAACAAACATAAAAATGAGTCAAAAAATTTAACGATCATCTAATTTTATAAAGATGAATATTAAGATCATTCAATCATCGATTTTTGTCATTCTTGTCATGATAGCCGTAATAAATATAAACATTATAATATGTACGGACACCTGCATCGCTTTTCTCTGCGGACGGCAGGAAATGAAGGAACTTCCCTACGGGCAGTAAAAACCTCATGACAATTTAATGGTGTGTATTCAAGTTGTTCTTTGACAACTATTTTACCGGTCAGGATTTCCTGACCGGATTACATCGGCTAAATTAAAAATCACATGAAATTCATTATCTTAGCTATACTTTTGCTTTGTATCTTGCTTTTCACCTTTTTCTTACTTCCCCGGCGAAACAGGAACAGAAAAGGCGCATATAGAAGCTTCGATTGGAGAGCCAACGGCAATAAATCCATCTTTTCAATCATCGATACAATAGAATATGTCATTTTAGAAGATTCGCCGGAAAACTCACTCCAAAACATCGACAAAGTAATTGAAAAGAACGGTAAATATTACGTTTTCGATTACAAAGGAAGGAACCGGATATTTGTTTACGATCTGTCCGGGAAATTTCTATTCCATGCAGGGGGGTGGCCGGAGATACCGGAAAAACAGGCAAACATCCGCAATTTCACCGTGAGCCGGGATCATATCTACCTGCTCGCTAACGACCGGAACACGTTGATGATCCTCGATGCCGACGGAAATTTCGTCACCCAGAAAGATCTTCCTTTCACGGCGCAGGACATCGCTATATGCGGCAACGGCAATTTTATCTTTTCGTGGTATCCTCTTCCCAAAAGCGACTTTTCCGGCGAAACTCATAAAATCATCGTCACCGATCCGAATATTCGAATAAAACAAAGGCTTTTCCCGGTCAATGCCAGCAATCGCTGCGAATTGGGAAAGACGAATTTTCTTACGGCAACGGACACGGTGATCCTCTATCACACCTTATATTCCGATTCGGTGGCTGTTTTCAACGGTCAAAACTCGGAATTTATGTACCACATGACTTTAAATTTCCAGGAAAAAAGATTGCCGATAGAGCAGGAAGACCAGGCCGACAAAGCCACCTCGTATTGCTACCTGCTCGACACGCCGGGAATTTCATCCCACTACTTAGTAGGGAATGTGTACAATAAAGGGAAAGTGGAAAATTACATTTATAACACAGTGAATCAGGAAGTTTATCAAAACCGTTCAAAAGGGGCGTTCTTTTTGTTTACTCCGGTCTGTTACCACGAGGGACGGATCACGGCCTGTCTGCCTTCTTCCGCCGCATGCGACGAACAGGAAACGGAGGCCATGAAAAAATTACCTCCCGACATACAAGCCGGTTTACAGGCCGGAAAACATATCCTGGTAAACTATCATCTGAAATAAAGCCGGACAATATCCCCCGACCGGAAGCGTTTTCAAAAAAAATGTCCTTTCACGGCAAGCCGACGGGAAAAGGGATATAAAGCCAGAAAAAATGTTCGGGGCACTCCAACAAAACCGGACAACCGGTTAAAGCAGAACTTGTTAAACCCGGAAGGGAAAAAAGAGGCGGGCCGCACGACTTTAGCAGGCTCATACGGCATCCGCCTCCGCCCCCTTCCCTAAAAGAAAGAGAGGTGCAAAATAAGTAAAAAAGAAAACCTAAGCCGCATTTATGAATTGAAAGTTATACTTTAAACTAAAATCACATGAAAAAATACATTATTGCTTTATTCGTCATCGTTTTTTCCACCATTGGAATAAATCACGTCGTAAACACAACCCGTCCCTCTCAGGCACAATTATCGATAGCCAATGTAGAGGCTCTCGCCTGTACGCTCATTTCCGAAAAGGGCCCCAACGGAGGCTGGATTTGGTGTGTTTGCACGCACAATTTCGTATGTCACGTAAATCCTTCAAAGAATGAAACCATTTACGGATATGCTCAAGAACGCTAATATTTAACTCCTTCCTGCAAATCCGCCACGATTTGCAGGAATTTTACACCATCACAATGAAAAACACACTCATCATCGCTTTCATTACAGTATTATTCTCAGGCTGTCAGGAAAAACGCAAAGACATAAACTTTGCCGACTTGTTCAAAGTCCGGGAAGAAATAACCCTGACACCGGTACAGAACGACAGCAACCAGCTTTTCCTGGGCAAACCTCTGGATATTCTTGTTTTAAACGACCACATCATCGTCCAGGACCTTATAGACGGTTATTGGTTTGCATTGATAGACAAGCACTCCGGAAAATTGATCAAACGCTTCGGAACCTCGGGAAGAGGGCCGGGCGAAATATTGCACCCGATATCCCTCAAGAGGGACGGACGGGATTTCACCTACCTCGATCAGCAATTACGAAAATTGTATGTCGCTTCCATCGACAGCCTCATCACCGGGCAGCCGGGTTATATTAAAGAATGTATCGATCTGGAACTTCCCACCGGCTCCTATACGGATTGCCGCCAGCTTCAAAGATCACCGTCGGGCGAGCTCATAGGAGCCGGTGTCAGTCCCGAAGGTAGAATCGTCCGTTTCGATGCTCAGGGAAAGAACGCCCGCTTTTTCAGTCCGGAATACCCATACGATCCCCTGCATAAAGACGAAGACTATAAAACCAAATCGATGGCATTCCAATATCATGTCGCTATAAATCAAACAGGGAACAAACTATGCAATGTAGGTGGTACCAGCGGACAGCTCGAGATTTTCGAACTTACCCCGGACGGCGTGAAACAAGTGGCAAATCACATTTACTACATGCCCAAATACACCAATTACAGCAACGAAAACATCTTACAGGTGGGATTCGCTCCCGACTCTAAAATGGGTTTTTCCAATGTACAGGCAATAGGCGACCACATCTGGTTCAGCAATACAAAAGAAAAACTTTTGGAAAACCGTACCCCGATTATCGACTACATCGGAAAATTCGACTGGAACGGCAATCCGGTAAAAGCCTATCAGGTAACCGGCAACCTAAGAACATACGGTTTCGATCCCACAGGAAACAGGATTTACGGCATCGCACTGAATGCAGATAGCATGGAACCGGAATTGGTCACGGCATCGATAAACTGAAAACAATAGGGTATTCTATAATTTAGCAGAAAATAAAAAAAAGAACAATATAGAAGAATATAAAAAGGAAAGGAAAGAGAAGGAAAGAGAAGGAAAGAGAAGAGAAGAAGAAAGGGAAAAGAAAAAGCCTAAAGAGAAAAAAGAAGGAAACCTTAAGAAAATGAAGGAGAAGGAGAAGGAGAAGGAAGGCAAGAAAAAGAAAGAATAAAGAAAGAAAATAAACCGCCATAAAATCAAAAAAGGAGTAGCCTTTTAAAAACATCCCGGATGTTTCGGGGAAAACCAATGCTTTAATGCCGGAATTCTACATAACCGAACCTGAAACGCCAATCTTCCTGCTGCCCCTGTAAATTCTAACGGCTTTACAGGGGCATTAAGACCGTTGCAAACAGGTAGATAATGAAAAAGATTCCTGTATCCATGCCCAAAAAATGAATAGTTTACATAAATTTTATAACTAAAAGTATCAAAATAATAAACATAAAATAATATATTTACACACAAAATAAGTGCATCTCGATATGGGATTGTAAGACAATCTGAATAAGTGAAGGGAATAAATGAACAAGTCAATGCGTTATCTTTTTTACATTCTTACTGGTGCGGTGACTGTCCTGTTTAGCTCGGTGTTATTTTACAACAACCCGCAATTGGCTAACGGGCAGCTTATTTCAGGATATTTTGCCTATCAGATCGTTGCCTTGATCTGTCTGGCAGTGGCATTGGCGGCCAGTTGTCTGAGCCGGGAAAAATTCGTATATACCCTCCCCGACTATGCCGTAATCGGGATTACCGCCCTGGGGATCATCGCCAGTGCTACCGACGGAAGCCAGCCGGTTATCAGCTTAGTGCTGTTCGGCTCCGGTTATTTTGCCTTACGGGTGGTTTACAGCCGTACGCCGGAAGCCCTGAAAACCGCCTCGCTGGTTATTTTATTGGCGGGAATTGCCGAATGCTGGCTCGGCCTGCGGCAATTATACGGTTTTGCAGCCTCGAATCATTCCATTTATAAACTCACAGGCTCTTTTTTCAATCCGGGGCCCTATTCCGGTTATCTGGCGGTTATCCTGCCGCTTGCCTTATATTGGATGCTAAAGCTTTCACCGGAAGTAAACGGTTTTACCTTCCGGCAATTAAGAGATATTTTACGGTCGGGAGAAAAAACATTCCATCTCATCTTGTTCGGCGTTTCCGTCCTTTGCTTTTGCGGGATCGCCATGATCCTCCCCGCCGGAATGAGCCGGAGTGCCTGGATCGCCTCCTGCACCGGCTGCGGACTGGTATTGATAAAACATTACCGTTTGCCTGAAAAGCTGCGGCACTACTACCGGGCACACCGCAAGCGGGTATATGTGTGCGCCTCTATCGCCTTGTTGCTGCTGGCAGGAATAGGCACAGGCATGTATTTGCTGAAAAAAGGCTCTGCCGACGGACGGATGCTCATGTGGAAAGTTTCGGCAAAAGCCATTGCCGAAAATCCGTGGACAGGAGCGGGTGCGGGACATTTCGCCGGAATATTCGGGCAGAAGCAGGCCGAATATTTCGCCTCCGGACAAGGCTCGGAACAAGAGGAACTCGTTGCAGGCTCACCGGAATACGGATTCAACGAATATTTACAGATCGGAGTGGAATACGGCCTATTGGGCTTGCTTTTACTGCTTGTCATTGCGGGCAGCGCAATCCGGCTGGCGGCAATTTCTCCCTTAGCGGGAACGAATGCCGTGATCGGGTCGCTTGCCGCCTTACTCGTTTTCGCCCTGTTTTCCTATCCGTTCCGGGTGATGCCCTTATGTACGCTGGGTCTATTGCTGCTTGCCCTCTCTGTAAACCGGTCGCCGGAAGCCGGCCGGCGCAGCTCCTTGAACATCTGGATCGTACGGGGGACGCTGCTGGCTTTGTTGGGCGCATCGGGCTGGCTGGTTCGCGACCGGGAAAAAATGCAGGAAGCATACCGGAAATGGGCCGAAGAAAAGACCTACTTCAATATGGATATTTTTGAAGAAACGGTGAATAATTACCGGGAATTATATCCTTTGCTGAAAACGGAGCCGGTGTTTTTATTCGAATACGGGCAATGCCTTTCTAAAACAAGGCAATACGAAGAAAGTAACCGGATATTATCCGAAGGCATCCGGTATAGTGGCGATCCCATGTTTTACAACATTATGGGCAAGAACTATCAGGCGCTAAAGCAATACGAACAGGCCGAAGCGGCTTTTCGCCAGGCAGCCCGGATGGTTCCACACCGCCTGTATCCCTATTACCTGAAAGCTAAAATGTATTTTGAAAGCGGACAGACGGAAAAGGCCGTAGAAACCGCCCGGCAACTCATCGCCAAAGAACCGAAAGTGATGTCGGAAGCCGTCAGGGAGATGAAACAGGAAATGGCCGATTCCTTAGCCACGGTAAAAACAATAAAACAAGACACTTTAAAGCAGCAAAACAAGATATTTTCAGAATAAACCCACAAAAAGCATGGAACATTTAAAAAAGACTATTTTCCCGTTCGGCACAGTCGCAGCCGTATTGTGCCTGTTTTTGCTCGTCACCTCCTGCAACGACAAAAAACGCCAACTGACCCGGTTGGTAGAGGAATGGCAGGGAAAAGAAATCCTCTTTCCCGAAAATCCGGAAATCAAACTTTACGGACGGGACACGGTTTGCCCCGAATTATTCAGCCGGGAGTATAAAATATTGAACTACATCGACACGAACGGCTGCACGGAATGCCGTCTGAAACTTTTCGACTGGCAAATGCTGAAAGAAGAAGCGGATAGCCTTCATCTGGACGTGTCGCTGGTATTTATCGCCTGGGTGAAAAATTATAAACAACTGGAGGATATTCAAAAAATCAACCGCTTCGACACTCCTTTGCTATACGACCGTGCAGGGCAGGCCGACAGCCTGAACCACTTTCCCGCCATGCCGGGATTCCAGACGTTTTTGCTCGATAAAAACAACCGGGTAGTCCTGATCGGCAGCCCTCTCAACAACGACGCCCTCTGGAACTTATATAAGAAGACGATCCAAAGCGGAAAACAAGCGGAAACAAAATAGCGATTTCCCCGGCAAGGTTTCTGTTCCTATCCCACCCGGAAAAAGGAGATAAAAAACAGCAGGGAATACGCGAAGAAATAAGCAAATAAAAACAAATCAAAGGCATTGAAGGGAAAGGAAAGAATATAAGGAAACGAACATACATAGAATAGTAAAAGAGTATGCAGGACAGAAAAGAAAAAGAGAATCCAGCATATAACCACAGAAAAAACACATACTTACAAAATACGATATAATCATCGAACCTATAAACAAGCCACAGAGAAACGTAAGCAGACAGGGAAAAGAAAAAGAATGAAGAAGAAAGAAAGTAAAGAAAGAAAAAGAAAAAACACAAGACCGGGAACGAACTTTATTACAAACCATTGCTGAAAAAACAAGACAAACTGAAGCGGATGCTGAAAAAAATCCTGAAAACCATATTGCAATATCTTCTGGCCATCATGATCTCGCTGGTCATCGCATTGCTCCTGCGGATCTTTGCCGTGGATTTCTATTCCATTCCGAGCGACTCCATGGAGCCTACCTTGCAGCCGGGCGATTTTATTGTGGTGAACAAGCTATGCTATGGGGCGAGGGTGTATAAGAATTTCAAATTTCTCGACGATGGCAGCGAGCCGCCGACCTACCGGGTAAAAGGCTTTTCCAAAGTGAAGCACAACGACGTGATCGTTTTCAACTATCCCTATCACAAAAGGCGGGATACAATAAAAATGAATTTATCCACCTTCTACGTAAAACGGTGCATCGCCTTGCCGGGAGATTCCCTCTGCATAGCGAACGGTTTCTACAAAGTGAACGGGAAAAAGGGATTCGGCAATATGGACAATCAGGAAATGCTATCCTCATGGCCGGGTTTTCAGGGAATATACCGCTATACGATTTCCCCCTCCTACATCGAGCCGAAATGGGACGTCAAGAATTTCGGCCCTTTGGTGATCCCCGGCAAAGGGATAACGCTTCCCATCGACACCGGCAATATCTCCCTTTACCGCAGGCCTATCACGTTTGAAACAGGAGGGAATATCACCGTTGGTAACGGACGGGTACGCCTCGACGGACAGCCTCTCGATTCCTATACCTTCACCCAAAACTGGTATTTTATGGCAGGCGATAATGTCGTCAATTCGCAGGATTCCCGCTACATCGGCATGGTTCCCGAAAAATATCTGGTAGGCAAGGTGGTACGGATACTGACTGCCAAAGACAAGGAAACGGGAAAATACAGATGGAACAGATTTTTGAAAAAAGTAAAATAAAAGCCGGCTTGAACATCTTGTTATCCGGTTCATTTTTAACCATTTAATGAGCGAAAAAATGAAAAATTACATTTTAGTGATCGCATTGGCACTCACCGCCTGTACCCCGCTGCCGCAAGGCGTGGAAGAGTCGTTGAAAATTGCAGGGGGAAACAAATGGGAATTGAGAAAAGCCTTGCGTCATTACCGGAAACACGAAGCCGATTCCCTGAAATATAAAGCCGCCTTATTCCTGATCGACAATATGAAATGGCACGGGAACGATTCGGAAGTCAAATTTCCCGACGCAACGATCCCCGGTTTAGTGGAACGGGCGGACACTTTTTACTATTCGGTGATGGGCGACGTACCTAATTCATCTATAAACAAAAAAGAAATCAAGGATAAGATCACCGCTTTCGGCAAAGCTTATCAGGCTGAGATCGGGCAAACGAACATAAAGCCGCCTTACAGGGAGAAAACCGATTTCGACGACCTGAAAAACATAGACGCCGATTTCCTGATCTCGCACATCGACAACGCTTTCGAACGTTGGGAAAAATCGCCTTTCGCCCGTACCCTCACTTTCGAGGATTTTTGCGAATACCTGCTGCCCTACCGGGCTTTATCCACCAACAGCCTCACGCTGAACGGAGCGGATATATACCGGCAATTCGGCAAACAGCTCGACAAGGCAAAACCGTATAGCATGGCAACCGTTATCACCCGCTATAACGTATATATGAGCAACATGCGGAACATTTTAGGGGAAAAGACCGTGGGAGGCTATCTGGGTTATTACGAGTTGTTTTTCAAAAAGAAACTGGAATGTGTGGAGCAATGCGAAATGGAATGTAATATTCTCCGGGCCTACGGCGTTCCCACGGTGATCGATATCAACGTCGGCAACCGGGAATTTGTAGGTCAGCATCATCACATCGTGACTTTCGACTCCCTGATGAATCCGCATCCTTTCCACGGGGAAGCCGGATTTCCCGGCGGCAAAAGCTGGGGCTACCGGGAAGATATCAAGTTCAACATCTATCGCAGCCTGTTCGGGGCACAGGAAGACAGTCCCCTGTTCCTGAAAAAAGAAACGGAAAAATTACCTGTCAATTTCTACGATCCCTGCATCCGGGACGTCACCTCCTATATCAAAAGGGTATATCCCCTCACTCTGCCCCTTTCGCACAAAACCGGCAACAACCTGGCATGGCTTTACAGTTATGCCAATAATCCCGAAGGGATCAGGGCGATCACCTGGGGAACGGTCGATTCCACCGGAACACAGGCACATTTCAAAAACGTGGTCTCGGACATGCTCTATTTCCTGGTCACCCTCGACGCAGAAGGCAGGCCGGAATTTCACGGCGAGCCGCTTTATATCCCGAGGAATCCGGAAGCCCTCGACTTACTGGTGCACCCGCTCAGTCATTTTTACACCCCGGCACAGGGTGAAAAAACCGATATCAGGCTGATCCGGAAATTCCCCTACAAAGAGAATATGAAAAAACTCGCTCAGGAAATGGTGGGAGGAAAATTCTACGGAAGCAACGATCCGGAAGGCAAAAACAAACGGGAACTCTATACAATCACGGAAGCTCCCGGCCCTTATTTGAACGAATTTCCCCTCGACAACCGGAGAGCCTGGAAATATTATATCTATGAAGCCCCTGAAAAACGGACGGCCAATTTCTCTATCCTCGAATACCTCACGGAAAAATCGCGGAAATACGAAAACACGGAAACTCCTACCCCGTTGGAAATATTCAGGCCGGAAGACCACCGGATCAACACAGCCGATTATGTAAAAGTGCTACCGAAAAATGCCGCTCAATTGAAAGATCCGGAATACGACGGCGATATGCAAACCTCGTCCGGCAAAAAACGGATCGTATTCGAGCTCGACACCCCGCAAATCCTCACCCGGGTGCGCATGGCTCCCAAAAATGCCGATAATATCGTCAAGCCGAACGAAAACTACGAGCTTATGGTATGGGAGGACGGCTGGCAATCGCTTTCGAACCAAGACAGCAAATACAATTACCTGGACTATAAAGACCTGCGGACCGACCGCCTGTACTGGCTCCGTAACCATAGCCGGGGACGTGAGGAAGTGCCTTTCATCATCCGCAACGGAGAGCCTCAATTTGTGTACTACGATGTGATGCAGGCCATAGAATACGAAGATTATATCCGGCTCGACCGGACAGGCTGGAGCTGCACCGCATCCTCCGAGGAGCCGGACAGCGGCCCGTATGAGCCGGGATATGCCCGTTTCGCTATCGACGACGATCTCCAGACTTTCTGGCACAGCCGATATACGGGAGAAACATTCGAATATCCCCACTGGTTAGAAATAGATATGAAGAAAAAGAACCGGATCGACGGCTTTTTCGTACGCCCAAGGGGGCGCGACATTCCCAAGAACATCGAGTTCGCTGTCAGCGACGACGGCGAAAACTGGACGCAGGCCGGGAATTTCGCCCTGTACAACGAAGGAAGCACGCAGGAATTTATGTTAAAAGAGCCGCAGGAATGCAGATTCTTCCGGATCACACTCAAGA
This sequence comes from uncultured Odoribacter sp., assembly GCA_900544025.1. Classification (GTDB taxonomy): domain Bacteria; phylum Bacteroidota; class Bacteroidia; order Bacteroidales; family Marinifilaceae; genus Odoribacter. The sequence continues at coordinate 8,983 of UQTM01000061.1, read as the reverse complement.
ACGGATTCGGAACGGCACCGCACACCAGCATAGTGGAAATCGGCGCCCTGAAAAACAAATATTAAAGAAATCCTAAATTCTATTATTTAAAGTTGTTTTCTTTTAAAAAGATATATATTTACAACGATACAAACAAAAATTCAAGCTTATGAAAATTTGTATATTTCCGCTACTGTTGTTGTTTCTACTGAGTGGATGCGGCGAAAAGAAAAAAGACAAACCGAAAGAAGAAGAGCTGAAAGCCCGGATCGAAAAAAAAGAGGAAAAAACCGAGGTCAGGGTGGCGAAAGCCAAGCTCGGCCGTTTCGAAATGGAGCTGGTGAGCAACGGTAAGGCAAACGCCCGCATGAAGGCGCTTTTGAACTTCGAAGTGAACGATGTGGTAGCGAAAGTATATGTCAAGAACGGCGACCACGTCAAAACAGACGATCCCATCGTTTCGGTCGATAGCTACAAATCCACCCAAACTTTGCAAGAGGCATTTCTCGGCCTGAAAAAAGCGGAACTGGAATTGCGCAACCGCCTGATGGGCGAAGACATCAAATCGATAGCGGACACCGGGCGGATCGATCCGCAACGCTTACACACCATCATGCTGCAATGCGGTTATACTTCCGCTAAAAATTCCTACGAAAAAGCAAAACACGACTACGAAAATATCACGGTGAAAGCTCCGTTCCCCGGTGTGATCGCCGACCTCGAAGCCAGGGAATTCAACCCTTCTTCCACTTACAAAAGCCTCTGCACCCTGATCGACGACTCGGAAATGGAAATCATTTTCAACGTATTGGAAACCGAGATCGCACACCTCCGCCCCGGCATGGCGATAGAGGCCACCCCATATGCCAAGCCCGACCAGACGCTTTTCGGAAAGATCACCGAGATCAACCCCAAGATCGACGAAAACGGCATGGTGCAGATCAAAGCGCTGATCCCCAACAAAAATTCGGTGCTGGTGGACGGAATGAACGTAAGCATTCTGGTAAAACGGCAAATCGAGGAAAAACTGTCGGTCCCCAAATCAGCGGTATTGCCCCGCCAGGGTAAAAAAGTGGTATTCGTCCATCAGGACGGCAAAGCCATCTGGAAATATGTCACGACCGGACAGGAAAACAGCCGGGAAGTCTGTATCGAATCGGGATTGGCCGAAGGTGAAGAAGTCATCTACGATAATAATTTAGGATTGTCGCACGAAAGCGATGTTACCGTTATCCCATAAAACCGGACTTTGCCCGCCCGGCAGGCTTGCTTTCCTGGGCGGTAAAACACGGAACCCTGACACCCCGAATCCTGTAAAATGAAATTATCCGCCTTTTCAGTCAATACGATATTCGTCGTCCTGATGCTGTTGGGAGCGAGCCTGATACCTCAGCTTACCCTCCAGCTCTATCCCTCTTCGCGTTCCCAGCAATTGAGCGTATCGTTCTCCTGGCCGAATGCGAACCCGGAATTGCTGGAAATGGAGGTGACCTCTAAACTGGAAGGAGCGTTCGCCCGCACGAAAGGGCTTGCCGACATCTCTTCCAACACCGGGCAAGGGTGGGGATCGATCACGCTGAACATCGATAAAAACGAAAACATCGATGCCGTAAAGCTGTACCTCTCCTCCATCGTCCGTTCCGTCAAAACCAGCCTGCCCGACGGAGTTTCCGTGTCGGAAGTGCGGGGCGGGGAATTCCGGGACGGCCGGGAAAGAGCTTCGGAACAAACCCTGCTGCTGAACTATGTGATCACCGGGCCGGGAAGCACGCAGGATGTAGCCACCTTTGCCGAGGACAACATCGCCGCCCTGATCTCCCAAATGCCCGGAGTGGAAAGCGTGAGCGTCACTGGAGCCGTACCCTTCGAATGGGTATTGACCTACGATTCGCGCCTGCTGTCGGACATCGGCGTGTCGGCTTACGACATTTCCAACGGAATCCGCACCTATTACACCCGAAAAGACGCCGGGAAAGTACTGATAGAAACAGAGCCTCAGCAAAAGTATTCGTATATCATTTTCAAAGGGAACCCGGACGACAATAAAACAGACCTGCTTTTTCTGCCGATCAAAACCATCGGCGACAAGATCATTTACCTGAAAGACGTCGCCACCCTCGATTACCGGGAATCCATACCCTCTTCCTACTACCGGATAAACGGGCTGAACCGGATCAATATCAATATTTTTTCGGAAAAAAACGCCAACACCATAGATCTGGCGGCCAAAGTGCAGGAAGAAATTAAAAAGCTGGCAGGGGATTTTTCGGAAGATTATTCCATAAAAATGACCTACGACAGCACCGTCGAGCTGAAAGACGAACTGAACCAAAACCTGATCCGTACCGGAATCACGATCCTGATACTGCTTCTGTTCGTATGGATCACCAGCCGCAGCCTGCGTTACCTGCTCATCATCACCATAAGCCTGACGGCAAACATTCTGATCGCCCTTGTTTTTTATTACTGGTTTAAAATCGAAATACATCTTTATGCGCTGGCAGGCGTCACCGTGTCGTTCGGTATCATCATCGATAACGTCATCGTTATGGCGGATCATTACCGCCACCACCGGAACCGGAGGGTATTCATGGCAATCCTCGCCGCAACCCTCACCACAATGGGGGCGCTGGTCGTCATTTTCAACATGGACAACGAGGTCATGCGCAATATGTGGGGCTTCTCCGCCGTTATCATCGCCAACCTCACCGTGTCGATCTTCGTAGCCCTTTTCTTCGTCCCCGCCCTGATGGAAAAGATCCCTTTAAAATCGGAAACAGGGAAACGCCTGTTCAAACGGAGAAGGCGGATCGTCCGCTTCACCCGCGGTTATGCCAGGACCATCGTCTTCACCAAGCGGTTTAAAATCGCGCTGGCGGTCATCATCGTCTTAGGATTCGGGATTCCGGTATTCCTTATCCCCACCACGATCGACCGCGAGAAAAAAGCATCGGAACTGTACAACCGCATATTCAGCAGCGAGATTTATTTAAAAATCAAGCCGTGGACAGATAAAATCTTCGGCGGCAGTCTCCGCCTGTTCATTGAAGGCGGTGGCGGGCAATGGATGAAAGACGACCAGGAACAACGCAGGCGTACCACGATCAACCTTAGAATGACGATGCCACACGGAGCGACACTCCAGCAAATGAACGAAGCCTTCCTGAAAGTGGAAAACTTTTTGGCAGGCTATCCCGAAGTGGAAACGTTCATTTCCAATATAAATTCCCCGAACGAAGGCAACATGCGGATTACCTTCCGCGAAGAGGACGAACTGACCGGATTTCCAGAACTGTTGCAAAACGAGCTGATCCGTTTCGTTCACGCCATCGGAAATGCCGATTCGGACGTTTCGGGGGTAGGGAAAGCCTTTTCCAACCGCATGAGCGAGTACCGCTCCGAATCGCTGAAAGTAGTAGGATACAACTACCGGAAAGTGCTGATGTACGCCGACCAGCTGAAAGGCATGCTCGAAGAGCAAAGGCGGGTGAAGAAATTATACATCGGAAATAACCGGAATCCGTCGAAAACAAAGGAATTCGCCGTGCAGGTGGACAAAGAGAAACTGGCCAAAAACAACACGGACATCAAAAGCACATTGCGGCATTTGAGTTCTTTCTCGAAAGCGGGGGACATTTACACAAACGCCATGATAAACAACCGGCTTACCTCCATTGTCCTCCGTCCTTCCGAAGACAAGGAAATAAGCCTCTGGGACATGCGAAACCGTCCCATGTCCGGCAATAAATCGGTTTACCGCCTCGGCGATGTGGGCTCGGTCGAAGAAGAACAGGCATTCGAAAACATCACCAAAACGAACCAGGAATACGAAGTTTTGGTGCAATACGACTTTTTGGGCGATTATATGCTGTCGTCCAAGATCAAGGAACGCATTATAAAAGAGATCAACCGCACCATGCCCGTCGGATTCCGGGTAAAGGATTCCGACCGGTGGAACTGGTCGTATTGGCGGGGTGCGGGCGGCATCGACAAGCGGGTATGGTATATCCTGATGGTGATTACGATCATTTATTTTATCTGTTCCGTCCTGCTGGAATCGTTCCGCCAGGCATTCATCGTCATTATCATCGCCCCCATCTCCTTTATCGGGTGCTTCTTAGGGTTTTACTTTTTCGGCCTGAAATTCAACGAGGGAGGGTTGGCAGCCTTTATCCTCATGTGCGGGCTGGCCGTTAATTCGATTTTGTACATCATCAACGATTACAACAATAAGCTCAAGGACGGGCGTCCTCCGGGACTGCGTACCTATCTGCGTGCCTATAACGCCAAAATCATCCCCATTGTGCTGACCATCGTATCCACGATGTTAGGCTTCATTCCGTTCCTGATCGGAAACCCTTCCGATTTCTGGTTCAGCCTGGCATTGGGAACCATCAGCGGGCTGGCCTTTTCCCTGCTGGTTCTGGTGATCCTGCTGCCGATCTTCTTTGTGCCGAAAAGCCAGATCACCAGAGGATACAGGCATCTGCACCGGAAACACGCCCCCGCTCTGGCTATGGCGGAAGGGGAAACATGGGCTCCCGGAACGGAAGTTCCCGCCGGGAAATGGGGAAAAGTCAAAAAATTCCTCGGCTTTCCGGCTTTCCGGAAATGGAGAAAACGAAAACGGGGAAAACCCTCCGGACAATGACCTCTTCCGGAAAAACGAACGACGAACAAAAGATAAAAGCAATATTAATGAACGCAAGAGCCATAGAATAAAGCTTACACACGGTCCGGAAAACCGGAACGCGGTTCTTGTCGCAAAAAATAAAAAATTATGGTAGAATTTTTCCTCAAACGCCCGATAGCAGTTTCGATGTGTACGATAGCTTTCATTGTGCTGGGTATCATCGCATCGTTGAGGTTGCCCGTCTCCCTGATGCCCGATATCGATATTCCGGAAATCAGCATTCATTACACCAATGAAGACGCATCCGTAAACGAAGTGGAAAACACGATCACCGTAAAGCTCCGCAACCAGTTGCAGCAAATCCCCCACCTCACCTCCATTCAGTCCGAATCGAAAGAAGGAGGCGGAAACATTACCCTGAAATTCGAATACGGCACGTCCATCGACTACGCTTTTATCGAAGCAAACCAAAAAGTGGATGCCGTGATGAACTCCCTTCCCAAGGAGATGCAACGCCCCACCATCATCAAAGCCTCTACTTCCGATATTCCGGTGTTCTACATCAACCTAAACTTGAAAAACGCTTCGTCGGACACGAAATTCCTGGAATTTTGCGAATTTACCGAATCGGTGCTCAAGAAAAGGCTCGAACAGTTGCCGGACGTGGCAATGGTGGACATCAGCGGCATTTTCCAGCCGGAAATGTATATCCTGCCCGACGAGACCAAAATGCGCAGCCTGAACATCACTCAGGACCAGTTACAATCGGCTATCGCCAACAACAACATGGTGGCGGGAAGCATGACGATCCGCGACGGCTACTACCAATACAGCATCAAATTCACCAGCCAGCTCACCTCGGTAGAAGACGTGGCCGATATATACATCAACATCCAGGGACGGCTGATGCAGATCAGGGACATTGCGGAAGTAGGCATCCGCCCCAGGGATAAAAGGGGACTGTTCATCAACGGCGACAACCAATCGCTATGCCTTGCCGTAATCAAGCAATCCAGCGCGCGGATGTCCGAGATGAAAGCCAATGTATCCGATATGATCGAAAAATTCCGGAAAGACTATCCGGACGTAGAATTTTCCGTATCGCGCGACCAGGCCACCCTGCTGAACTATTCGATCGACAACCTGAAACAGAGCCTCGTGATCGGTATTCTCCTAACCATCTTTATTATGTTGTTTTTCCTCCAGGATGCCCGCTCTCCCCTGATCATCAGTATCAGTATTCCGGTATCGGTTATCATCACCATACTTTTTTTCCAGCTATTCGGCATATCGATCAACACCGTATCGCTGGCGGGTTTGATCATGGGTGTGGGAATGATGGTCGATAACTCGATCATCGTTATCGACAATATCAACCAATTCCGGGAACGGGGTTATCCCCTTTTCGAGGCCTGCTTACAGGGAACTACCGAAATCATCCGTCCTTTGCTGTCGTCCGTCCTGACCACCTGCGCCGTATTCGTCCCCCTCGTGTTTTTAGGAGGAATCAGCGGGGCCTTGTTCTACGACGAAGCGGTCGCTGTGGCGATCGGGCTTTTCGTATCCCTCGCCGTATCCATCTCCATTGTTCCCGTCGTGTTCCACCTGCTTTTCAAGCATGCCAAAGAAGGCAAAGTCGGGCGTTTCGTCAAACGGATCAGCCTGAAAAACCTGGAATGCTACTACACGAAAGTATATGAATTCGTATTCCACCACCGGAAAAGAAGCGTGGTCATCGTTCTCTTCATCATGATTTGCGGAATAGCCGTTATGCCTTCGATCCCACTGGAACAAATGCCCCCTATCGAAATCAACGAAATTTTAATAAAAACGGACTGGAACAGCAGCATACACATCGACGAAAACCATAAGCGGATCGACGATATCGTCGATCGTTTCAAAGGCCAGTGCGAAGAGATCAGCTGCCACATCGGCGAAAAGCAGTTTTTCCTGAACCGGGAAGAAGACCAAAACATCAACGAAGCGGAACTGTATATCAAAACCCACGACAACAAGAGCCTGCAAAAAACGTCACAGGCAATCGTCGCCTACATCAAGGAAACCTATCCGGAAGCCAGGGTTGATCTGAAAAAGGTGGAAAACCTGTTCGAACAATTATTCCGCAGCGAGGATGCCCCGCTGATCGTATATCTCTCCGACAATTCCCGCCGGAGTGTGGCAGAATTGAGCAAAATCAATCAATTTGTAGATTATCTGAACACGATCATGCCGGGCCTGCAACTAAACAAGCCCGCTTCACAGGAAAGAATCGTTATCCATTTCCTGCCCGACCGGCTGGCCCTCTACAAGGTGAACCAGGAAAACCTGATCCGGACGCTGGAAAAGAACATCAGCAAAACCAATATCGACAAGCTGAACACCGGAAGCCACTATGTGCCCATCGTCATCACCGAAGACGAACGGACGATCCAGGAAATCCTGAATACTTCCACCGTCGCCAACACCGACAGGAAATACATTCCCATGTCCGCCCTCACCCAAATATCCACCGATTACGACTACAAGCAAATTATCGGGCGGAAAGAAGGGGCAGTAGTCCCCCTCAACGTTTACAACACCGGGGACAGCACGCGCCAGATCATCAACCGTGTCCGTCAGGAAGCCGCAAAAGTCGATCTGAACGCCTATTTCGGCGGGACCTTCTTCGCCGGGGCAGAAACCCTCTGGGAAATGGTGATGATCATTACTATCGCCATCCTGATGCTTTACTTTATCCTTGCGGCTCAATTCGAATCCCTGTGGCTGCCTTCGATCATCCTGATCGAAATTCCGCTGGACGTATCCTTTGCCATACTGGTGCTATGGCTGTGCGATATATCGCTCAACATGATGTCGATGATCGGTATCGTCGTCATGAGTGGTATCATTATCAACGACTCCATTCTGAAAATCGACACCATTATCCGCCTGGAACGTAGCGGGTTGCCTCTGCTCGAAGCCATCCACGAAGGCGGGGTAAGGCGTTTAAAGCCCATCCTGATGACCAGCTTAACCAGTATTTTCTCCATGATCCCCCTGCTTTGGGGAAACGACATCGGCTCGCAGCTCCAACGCCCGCTCGCCGTCACCATGATTGCCGGGATGAGCTTCGGAACCGTTATCAGCCTCTATTTCGTTCCCCTGTGTTACTATTTCATCGAAAAACGGAAATACAAAACAAAAGCATCGTAAGGTATCTTTCACGAAGGGAAACAGAAATATGCCGTTTCCCTTCATGAAAAGACAGCATCCGGAAAAGCCGAAAAAGATTTCATTTACCGATAATACCCCGTTACGATCTTCCCAACCTTAGAAACCTCCCGCAAAGCACCCGTCAAGCAGGAAAAATTCCCGCCCGAAAAAGGACAAAGCTGAAAAGTCGGGAAAACCGATCTGAAAACAAGAGCGGGAAAAATCCAACGTGGAAAAAAATCTCAAATTGGAATACATTGGAAATTTATCGAAAAAGCAAGGCAAAAATAAAATCATCCAAAATACATGCACAAATATCAAAATTGGAAAAATCTAATATAGCAAGAGAAATGTCCAATTTTAGAATACACCCTGAAACGAAACACTCCTCCCCTAAAACAGTCCCCCCGCTTCCTTACTCCTCTTTCAACATCCTCAAAAATGACAAATGATTTATTTACCCGGTAATCGGTAATCCTTTACCGTCTGCCACCGCAATCGCCGTTTACCCGTACCTTATTCCAATTCCAGCCCGAAAATTACTTTCAGGTCGGCGACCACCGGGTTCAGTTTCAGGAAATGCTCGAATTTCTCGCTGGCGGTGTACAGCTTCTTCACTTCATCTTTGTGGGTTTTATCATCGAATATCTGAAACGACAACGTGATAAAACCGTTTTTAAGCGAGCGCATCAGGAAATTCTGTATCTGCAATTTGATACTTTCCAGTTTATCGATCTGCAACTGGTTATCGGCAAGGACAACGATATTTTCGCCCTGCACATCCGGCTTATGGGCACGCAAAGCCACCGAAACGATCGGCTCCGGCTTGTAGCTGGCGACATAGGCTTCGAGGGCTCCGGTCACCTCAGGCTGCCCGAAAGCCTCCCGGCCGGCCACCTGCTCCCGTTTGACCACCACCTCCTCCGCTTTCCCGGCAGGCCCGGTCCGGGCAATTTTTTCCAGGGAATCTTTGATACGGAAAGAGCCTTCGGGACGCACGAAATTCGCGGCGTTCGCCTGTCCGGCATTTTTCGGAGCAACCGCCGTACGGGAACTCCCGTTCGAAACTGCGTTCGAAACTGCGTTCGAAGCCGGAACCGGAGCAGCCGGAGCAACGCCACCGGCAGAGACAGTGCCGCCACCGGAAGTTGCCCCCCCCGCACGGGCCGAGTGCCGGAA
>UQTM01000060.1 GCA_900544025.1 uncultured Odoribacter sp. | reverse complement strand
TTATAAGCCGGCTCCGGTCATCTCTATTTAAATTATTCTTTTCCCCTCAGCAATTCCCGTATCCGGGATTTCAGATTCAACTGCGTGCTGTCCACTTTCGCCCGCCGGGAAGGAATAAACAAGTCTTTATATTTTGCCTTTGTAATCTTAAATTTCATCTTATCCAGGTTACCGGAAATATCGACTCCCGCCCGGAAAGGCAAGGGAGATTTCAAAATAGAAATATGATATTTAAAGGTCATATCGATGTTATGTTCCCCGCCTACCGCCGCCTTATAACGGTCGATTTCCACCAGGAACGGATAAATATTCACGGTACCGTTCTTTACGGCTAAATCCACAGATATGCTATCGATCAGATTCCGTTTCTTATTTTTAAACATCAGCATTTTGGAGATTTCGGCAAAAGTTTCCCCGTCCATCAGCACCAGATCCTTACCGTCCAGATAGGCAGCAGCCCGCAAGGTAGGCAGGTCGATCATCATCGTCGAATCGAGCCAGGCATCCGCAGCGATATGGAAATCCACAACTCCCTGGAAAGAGCGCAGCATCGGGAATAGCGTATCCAGCGAAGGAATCAGATGTACCAAACTATCGATACGGATATCGTGCATTTGCAAGGCAAAACCGGTATAAGCCTTTATCGTGTCGGTCGCCCTATAAACTGCCGAAGTGCTCATATTGGCAGCCGAAGAGCGCAATTCAAGGTCTTCCAGCTGGATACATTGATTACGCATCGTCACTTCCCCGTGCACACTGTCCATTTCCAACTTGCCGAACAGGATTTTCTCTATATCGGTCTGGAAAGTGAAATCAATACCTTTAGGAACAATAAACAAAGAATTGTTTCCTTCATACACGATCGAATCGTTCAGCACCGGGACATCTTCCAGATCTTCTTCCTCCTGACTGATCGTGTCCCGGAATCCGGCCTGTACTTTTGCCATATAAGCCGTTCCGGCATCCAAAGCCCTCATCATTTGATTGCAGTCTATCATCTTCGAAGTAACGATCAGCTGTGCCTTCAAATCCTCTTTCTTAAAGAAAGATTTAATCAGGTTAGACACACTTCCCGTGAGTTTCACATTGGAACGTCCCAGGTGTAGGACAGCCGAATCCAACTGAATTTCATTCCGGTCGAAACGAATCTTCGTACCCGGCATTCGCATACGAAGCGGAAAATAAGGCGTATAAGCGCGCAATCCCCGGAAATCGACCTCTCCAACCGGCGACCAAAAGTCTTTATTTCTCCGGCTTCTGACCGCTTCAACCTGCACGTTTGCTTTCGCCAGGCTTAAACGGTTTCCCATAGCCCGCAGCCGTAAACTGTCGATACTGGCATGGGCATTGATCCGGGGCACTTTTTTATCCCGTTTCGAGGGTGACAAGGCCGCATCGACATGGGCACTTTTCAAACCTACCAGCAAGGTATCGCGCACGATAAACACCATTTTCCCCAGATGAAGGGTAGAACTCATAGAAGCGACCGCTGTCGTATCTTTCAACGGCGAAGTGCGCAATGTCAGATAGGTTGTATCCATCCTTAGCCGTACCTTCCCTTTCACATTGACATCCAAGCCCGAATAACCGACAATACCGTTCAGCAAATCGGTCTTCTGTAAGGTTTTCTCATTTTTCCGGTTAGTAGAAAAAACAATCCCCGCATTCTTCATATTCAGCACGATACTGTCCTTAGGAATAAAAATATCCACATCTTTCATCCGGAACCAGCCCCCCACTCTCAACTTGCCGTAATTGGCCGCCACGACATCGGAAACCAGAATATGAGTTTGAAGCGACATATCCATATTTCCGGCACAGGTAATACCATCCGCCAAAGGAAATATCTGCGTCAGGTCGGCAAAGTTCACCAATGCCTTAATCCTGGCCTTCACGACCGGAGCTTCGATCAGATCGTCCACATCTCCCGTAACATCGACATCCATTCCGCCACCTTTCACACAGAAATGTTTCATCCGCAAATAAGAAGGCTGTTCCTTCTGCAAATCGACAAAAGCATCGAAATCTACATTCAACGAATCGATCTGGGAAGGCATTCCCGAATATTTAATATATCCTCCGGCAATCTTGAACTGCGAAGTAATCAAAGGTATATTCTTTTTCCCGTAAAGCCCGTTTATCTCTCCCCGGCAAAGCACCTCGCCCCTCACTTCCACATCATCCGTTTTTCGCAAAATCGTATCGGGCACCAGGTCTAATAAAGTCTTCAAAGTGGGTATGTGAATACCGTATTTCAACTTCACATCCAACGTCCGGTTCACCGAATCGGCTTTCAGCGTTCCGCCCACTCCGAATTTCACTCCATTCACATCGAAAACGGCCTTTTCAAGTGTATAAAGCAAAGAATCACGATTTACCTTCATTCCGGTTTCGATTCCTAAGGCCAAATGATTTACCAACAATTTCCCTTCCTGCCAGAAAAGAACATTTTCCGTAGAAAAATCCACTTTCAGCTTCGACCTTCTAAGCCCTAAATAACCGTCCACTCCCAGATTCAGCCCCGTAAGCCGTGTGTAAAGCTGGGTGCTCCGGTCGTCGAACACCAAATTCCCATTCCTGATCCTCACATTCTTTATCCGGAGACCGGAAGCCATACTCAAGGAGTCGCCCGCCACCGTATCGGTAACGGCAAGCGTATCGGAAGGCGCGACAATATCCCAGTTGGCCTGTCCGGTCGAATCGACATAGGCATAAATCCGAGGATTATCGATCACAAAATCTTTAACGACAATTCTGTTCTTCAATAGATAAGCCATCGGATTCACCGTCACCAGACAACTCTCGATACTCATCAGCGAATCGCGTGTCTCCGTACCTCCGGTACTATCCCGGAATACATTCGAAACCACCGTACCATCGGTCATTTGTAAGCCGAAATCGGGAAAAGTGGAAAAGAACGTCAATTCGATCTTTCCAAAATGTACATCTGCATTCAAATATTCCCTTGCTGTTTTTTCCACCAACGGAGTTAATTTAGAAGGTGTGAACACAAAATAAATCACCACTCCCACACCTATCGATACGATCACAAATAAAGAAAGCAAGGTGAGCAAGCTCCATTTCACTACCCGCTTCCAAAGATGTTTCTTGGTTTTCATGATTAATATATCAAATACTTTTTCCTGATCTGTTTAAAAGTTTCCAACTCTTTTTGCCACGAAGCCCGGATCTGGTCTTCTTCTTTACCTGCAATAATATCTTTACGTAATTGCTCCGTACCTGCCAGCTTTTCAAAGAATGAGGTAAAAAACGGCTCTTTCCCGGTATAATTCCGGTAAGCCAGCAATAGCCAGTCCAAACGTAATTTCCTTCCCTTTTTCACCTCTTCGTAACAGCCGGATAAATTCATTCCATAGCATACCTTTCCCAGGCATTTGGGCGATTTACTCATTCCTTCTATACTGCGGGGTGTGAAGGAATAAGGCATATTTTTCAATTCCGGATGACCGAACACCTGAAAAGGGACCGTCGTCCCCCGCCCTTCACTGACCACCGTTCCCTCAAACAGGCAGGTAGAGGGATAGAGCATCACCGAAACTTTATCCGGCAAATTAGGCGAAGGCTTGCGGGGTAATTCCACAGTCATGTCCCGTTCCCAGTTCCGGCACGCCACCACCGTTAAACGGCATTTCTCACCTCCCTGCAACCAGCCTTCTCCGTTTACCATACGGGCATATTCACCGATCGTCATTCCATACACCACAGGCACAGGATGCATCCCTACAAAAGAACGATGCTTCAAATCGAGTACCGGACCATCCACGTAAAAAGCATTCGGATTGGGACGGTCGGTCACAATCAACGGAATATCGTTTTCGGCACAAGCTTCCATCACATAATGTAAAGTCGAGATATAAGTATAAAAACGCACCCCTACATCCTGCATATCGAAAATCAGCACATCGATGTCTTTTAAATCATCGGGAAGTGGTTTCTTTTTCTTGCCGTAAAGGGAAATCACAGGCAGCCCCGTCACTTTATCCCGGTAATCACCCACCTGTTCTCCGGCATCCGCATCCCCCCGGAAGCCGTGTTCGGGACAAAATATCTTCACGACATTCACCCCCCTCTCCCTCAGAAAATCTACGGTGTGCATCATATTGAGTTCAGGCACCACTGCGGTTTGATTGGCTACGACCCCCACTCGTTTCCCCTCGATCTTAGCACGATATATGCCGTAATCCTCAACCCCTGGCGACACTCCGTTTTGAGCCACTCCTTTACCCACACTCCAAACCATCAGCAGGGATAACAAAATCCATTCCAAACCTTTCATATTCATTCTTTTTCGTTTTGTCCCGCAAATTTAGCAAATAAAGCGGTTTTTAGCCAGCTAATCGGCAGAAACAAAACACCGGAAATAAAACAGATTTATTTCCGGTGTTCCCAATGAGTTGTTTTATTTCTATTTCGCAGGAGCAGAAGCCGTTTCACTCTTGTTCCCTTCTTTTTCATAATCTATATCCACCGTATAAAGAATGTTTTCCACCTGTCTCAAAATATTCCGTTTCTTTCCTTCCGGCGCATAGACATAAGCCATCATATAGATAATCCGGTTATGTTCTTCGTCCAATATTGTATTAATCACATACGGACCACCCATAAAATCGTTCTGCACGTTCCACAACCCCCGGATCATCACGGCATAATAAGCTCCCTGATAATTATAAGTCGCTGCCGTCACCGGCGTTTTCATATCCAATGCCATCCATGAATTAGGAACAGATCCCGGAATATATTGTTTCAGAACCTCATTCATTCTGTCCATGATGATCTGATAGTTCAACTGAACCTGATTTTCATAAGTTTCCTGGAAAAAGATAATTCCCTTACTATCCACCCTGGTTTCGGCAGATATCCAGACAAAATTATTGGTATCTTTATTTACAATGTATCCGCCGGGACAATATAGCAGCATCTTATATTTGTTTTTAAACAAATTGAATATCTTATTGTCGGATGTTTTCTTATACACATCGATCAACCGGTCGCGTTCCGCTTTAGCGAAAACAGACATAATCCTCTCTTTATTTTCATCGAACAAACGGTAAAAAGCGGAATCGGAAGTCGCGGTAAGCCTGAACATTTTTTGTGTCCTCGCCCAAGGGCTATCTTTGAATAACAAAGCCGTCGTATCCACTCTCGGCGAAATCTCGACGAGCAGCACATTCCGGTGCGACTTCACATTCTTTTCAAAATTCGCCAAAGGCAAGTTGATGACATCGAACATCGGCTCCGACTGAGGCAAGCCCAATTGCGGCTGCTGAAAGAAATTTTTAACCGTATCGCCCATAGGGCCGTCCCACAGGGCTTTATTCATCACCACTAAAATTTCGTTCGTTGCTCCGGAAACAGGAGGCAATAAATTCCGGCCTCCCTTTTTCCCCTCCTTACAGGAAACAACTGACATGACCAATGCCAGCAAAATTAAATTTAATAAGAAACGTGCTTTCATATATCATATATTAATAGGAACCATTATCACTTTTTCTCCCATTTACTGGCTTTCCTGTCGATGATCCCCTTCACGGAGCCCACCAATATTTTTGTTTCCACCATAATCGGGATTCTGTATTCATCCTTACTGACCCAGATTTTCATCGTCTCGCCTCCTTTAAATACATCTCCTTCCACCAATAAGGGCGAAAACATATAACATTCCTGCCGTTGCCCGTCCGCCTTTATTTTACTGGTACCTAAGTACCGAATGTAAAGATCGTAAATTTTGCTGTCAATTAAAATTTTTATAGGGATAATCTCGTTTTTCTGGAATTTGTCGAAATCCAATTCCCGCGCCATCCAGGCCACAGAAAGCATATCATAAGTCCATTCCTGTAGCTTAACCGTATCCGCTTTCCTGTATCTGCCTATCCGGTGAATATCTCCGTAAATCAGCGAATCCTGATAATCGAACCGGTAATCGAAAGTCTTGTGGTAATTCCCCTCATGCGCTTTTCTCGAAAACTCGTACGGTAAAAAAGTCTTGGAATTATGAATCGAAGTTAGTGTATCCCGGATATTAAACACCCAGTCCCAGGAAGGCAATGAATAGCCCACCACATTCAATATCTGGGCATCAGGATACTTATCCGACTTTTTCAGCGAAAATTCTACCCTCCCCGCTTTTACCCAGATGAAGCCCCAATTATAGTACCCGTCATATACCAAATCCTCTATCAGAGGATAGTTTTTTTGGGCAAAGAGAGACATTCCCTGGCATACGATAAAAATTATCAATAGCGCTTTCTTCATACCTCATTTCCGCTATGGAAACCTGAAACATTCACCGTCCGGCACAATCTCTCAAATCTCCTGATTTCTATTTTTCCCTGTCAATAATGTTTCTGTAAATCAAATTCCTGCTCAAAATCAAAATTCTGCTTTACATTGATTTCTACCGGCAAATAAATGATTTCTTCCGGCTGCCGGTTTTTCAAATACAAACCGGTATCCCATTTACCGTTTCCATTCCGGTCTAATATGGCACGAAGCCTATATTTTCCTTCCTGCAAAAAATTAAACGTAACTATTCCGTCTTTGTTTGTCCTTCTTTCGGCAACAACGGCAAATTTCCGTTTCCCGTTATCCGATTTTCCTGCGTCCGCCTTGTAGAGCTGCACGATGACGTCCCCTTCAACCCCTTTCATATTCAGCATGATGTTCCCATAATATTCCTCCGGACGGATCTTAAACGCCCTTTCCAGCTTATTGTTATGCCTGCCGTATATATCATGGATCATGCCGGAATCCACCTTCAGCATATATTCTTTTTCAAATTCCAATTCCGTATCTACATAAAACTGACGGATTTTCAAAGAGTCTTCTACGATCTTAAATTCTTTCGGCTCCCACAATGTATCCACTTTCTGCAACAATTGTATATGTTCGATATCCTCTCTATGAATCGGTCTGTCGAACGAAACGGTAATCCGCCTGTTCTTGTCGAATTCTCCCGAAGCATTCGAATTGATCGTCAAAAATTTTATCTGAGGTGTTTTCGGTTCTTCTTTCTTCCGTCCCCGTTTAGGCTCCGGCTTATCCCGGAATACATAACGATTCGTATCCGCATACATGGAACGCCCCAAACTGTCGGTTCGCAGATAATTCACGATAAAATGCAAGGTATCCCGTTTATATACGGTAGAATCCTTGATCCAGATACTGATCGTATCGTTCCCGGCAGAATGCTCCTTGATATACCAATTTTCAGGCAAAGGCTCTGTCGCCAGCGTATCCCAAAGCGTAATCTCAAAATCGTTCTGTGCAGGGATGCTGAATATAAATTCCAGTCGTTCCCGCTCTTTACGGTCGTCATTCGCCATATACAACTGGGTAAGGTCTTCCATAAAGAGGCGTAAATACAGGTTATTCGGGCCATAAGCCAGGTAACGTACCGTAGATATGCTATCGGAAGTAATGGTATCCGTGCCTACAATCGAATCGATCCGGGTAATGGTATCCTGCCTCACCATAGGAAGCACTACCGGACGGACAGTCGAGTCCAGAAAAGCAAACATTTCTCCTTCCGGTGTGTATTTATAATCCCGGTTATTATCTCCCAAAGCCACCACCCGGTAAACCGTATCCTTTAAATTCGTCAGGCGGAAAAAGCCGGAGCTGTCGGTACGGGCCACGTAGTTCGGCAACTCGGTCAATGGAACGGAATCGGCATGGTTTTCATATAACAGGACAAACATATTCAACACCGGTTCCCCGCTTTCCGCATTCACGACATTACCGCTCAATTCCAACGAGTCGATCGTATTCCCGGTAGAGAAAACATACCGGTAAAATCCCAGAGGATTCCCTTCGTTATTATCGACGATGGCGTCCGCAAAATCAAGACTATAAGTGGTGTTGGGACGTAACGTATCCAAGAAATCTACCTGCACATATTTCCCCATCAACCTCACTTTGGGACTTTTTTTCTGAGGAGGAGAAATAATAAATTTACTGGTAATATCTTTCAGCTGAACATATTCGTCAAAATAAATATTCGCCCGTTTTTTGTTGAAATTGGTACTGTATGAAAGAGGCATCTCTCCAACAACCTTAGGCGGAGTGGTATCTTTAGGCCCTCCTTCCGGATAGCCCCGGTTTGCACAGGCATGAAACAATACGATCAGCAATAATGTCCCCACGAGGAACTGAAAGAAAACAACCCAGTCGCGTCTGTTCATCATTCTAAAACACATCAAAAATTAACAATTTATCTCCCCTCCCTACCGGCAGCCTCCGGTCAAAAACTTCCGGCGGCTTTCCCGTCCTGACAAATATACGTGATAAAAACGATATAAAGTTACCGAAAAGCAAGTATCCATAAAATTAAAATAGAACAAACAACGCTGGAAACCGCTCTTCTTCCCCAAGGCATCCCGGAGAGGAAAAAACACATTCCCCATCAGAAGTCCGCCGCCTGTGCCACACAAGCCAAACTGAACGAAACATTTTCCGCTCCTCTCAAAGCCAGCATGCAAGCTCCCAAAGTTGCCCCCGTCGTCATCACATCGTCCACCAGTAAAATATGCTTACCCATAACTTTCACCGGATCATGCAATTTAAATATATTTTCCACATTTTCCTTTCTTTCGCCGGAAGTTTTTCCGGTCTGAGATACATTATCCTTTATCCGGACAAGTACATCGGAATATATTTCAAGTCCGGTCACTTCCCGTATCCCCAGGGCTATCTGAAAGGCCTGATTAAATCCGCGTTCTTTTTCCCGCAAGGGATGAAGGGGAACAGGAACGATGCCGTCGATCCCCGCATCTGCCGGGATGCACGCTCCCAGCATACGTCCTAAATAAACGCCTAATTTTTTCCGGGAACGATACTTTACAGCAAAAATCAACTGCCGGTAATCGCTGTACTTATTGTAATAAAAAAGGGAATAAAAACGGCAGGGACGAAAAGGCAGCGGGAAAGTATCCAGAATATTTTTCCCTGCGTCCCGGGAATTTTCAACAACAGGCAGATCGGCCAGGCAAGCCGAACAAATATATCTCTCGCTTTCCACCAAACAGTTCCCACACACCACACACAAGCGGGGAAACAACAGTTCCGACAACGGATAAAGCAGATGCGCCACCGGATGAAAAAGAGCTACCCCATGACACATTGGTTTAGTTGCCGGCAGGCATTAATTTTTAAGTTTATAGACTTTCACCCAATCGATCTCCATTTTTCCCGGCAGGCTATGGTCGTTCGGAGCAACGGTAGTTCCCAGGTTAAAACCGACATACATCGGAACATCCGGGATGTTTTCACGCACTTCCTTCACCACCAAATCATTGATCATCCACACCAATTTATCTTTTGTCCACTCCAGCGTGAAAATATAATAATCGTTTCCTAATTCCAGCGTTTTCAGCAACTCTTCATTAGAGGCGACCTCAGCCTTACCGGAAGAAATACTTCCCATTGTAAGCCCCTTCCCATCGCTCTTCATGATATTGATATGAGGCAGGTAAGTGTCGCCCATCAGCCAAAAACATTGCGTCAGTCCATTCCGGTTAAGTTTTATCTTCGCTTCAAAACGCCCGTATTTTTGCCTTAAGAAAGTGGCGGAGCTCAATAAACCCGAAGTATATTCATATTTCCGTTCCCGGATGCCGAGGTTTGCATCCCAATATTTTCCGATAATCGATTCTTTCCTGAAATTCAGGCAGACAGCCGAATCATTGAAAGAAATGTTGTCTTTGGTATATAACTGTACATCATTTCCCACCCCATACGTATCGTTCAGGAAACGGTCTCCGGCATAATAACGCGTGATCCAGCTGTTTTCGTCGAGTTTTCCCGTATTGAAATCGTCTTTGAACACCTCTTCCCATTTCAACATGCTGTTGAAATAAGGGTCTTCGTTCAAAGCATGGTATTTGGCAATATCCGGGCGTTTCTTCAATTCTTCGTACTCGCACAGCAACTTATAATCGTCGGTCGTCAGATAACGTTTCTTATCGATCAGATAAGCCCGGTTCTTTTTAAAGTCGTCCGACTGGACGAAAGCGGTAAGCCGTTCGAATTCCGCAGGCTGGTCGGTATCTTTCAGTTCGGTATAATACTTGAATTTCGAACTCTTTTCCAAACGGATCAAAGCCGCGATTTTAGGCGATTTGATAATTTCGCGATAAGCGGCGAATTCTGCAGCATGCAATTTTTTGTCGAAGCCCGGCGACATAATCACCACCCGCAATTTCGAATATTCCTTATAAGCCTCTGATTCCTTCACCCGCAGATATCCTTTCAGTTCTTCGGAGTCACGAATCAGAAAATAAGCCCTTAATTTTTTCGACTTCAATAGCTGCTTGTACTGTTTTTCGGCATTGTAATACTCACTGCCGGCATAAGAAAGAGAATCGATTTCTTTACGTCTTTGCTTGAATAACGGGCTGTCGATATATTCCCCCAATTCCTGGAAACGCTTCAAATCTTCACTTTTCCCAACTTTTACATAAAGCTCATAATTTTCCCGGAATACTTCGCGAAACATTTCAGCCTCATGAGTACTACGAATGATTTTATTCTTCTGAAATAAAAATGAAAGTAAACCCATAATAAATATCCAATACGATTCACCACCTATAATGTAGCAAAGATAGCGTAATTATTTAAAATCTGAAATTATAATTTTAAAATCTAAAAATGTCTTTTGTCACTGTTTCACAAAATGATAAGTGATTGTCCCATATTGTAAAGCCGGAGCATCGGCCTTCACATTAAAAAGCGATTTCAGGGCAGCGTCTGCCGCCACCCGCCACAAGCAATCGTCCGCCTGCGACTGTGATGCGTCCACCTCCGCCTTTTGGACGGCTCCTTTCGGATTTACAGCTATGTTTACAACCACCGTTCCCCCGAATTCACATTTAAACACGGGAATCGGCAATACTCTGGCGTAACGGTCTTTCAAATTATAAGAAACGCTGCTCTTTCCGGAATAAAACGTCGATTTCAAGGAATCCAAAGCCTGTTCCTTGCGGTCACGAATATTTTGCAAACTGTCTTTCAGGAAATCCTTATCCCGCTTAGGCTTGTAACGTCCGTCCCGGCCTACATTCTCTCCATTTTCCAGCTCTGCCATCACCTCGTCGATATAAGCCTGTACGTTCGATTCCGGCTTGCTTGTCCGGCTCTTATCCGCATTCTCGTTCACAGCAATGGAACGTAACATTTGCTCCACTTCTTCGGTGGCGCTCTTTCGCTGTATCTCCTCTTTCTTCTCTCTTTCCTCAAGCGCCTTCTTTATCTCCTCCGGTTCCGGCAATTCCACAAGGATCTCAATAGCAGAAGGGACTTCCATTCTTGAAATCTGAACGGAAAGCAAGACGATCAGCGCCAGCAAATGAACAATCACTGTGCCCATAATCCCTTTCCGGTGAGGATATAAATTTTGTCGTATGTATTCTTTTATGTTCATTCTAAAACAGATTCGGCAATTTCCCGGTAAACCGTTTTCATCTCTCTTTCTATTCGAACCGGATCGCTTTGATCGGTTTGATCTTAGAAATCAGCATTGTCGGAACCACCAACATCAAAACCGAGATCAACAGGACACCCACATTCAGCAGTAGCCAATAAAACCAATCGAAATGCACCGGAACAGTATCCATGTAATAGGAACTGGCATCCAGCGTTATCAATTTAAATTTATACTGCAAGCCACCCAAAATCAATGCCAAAACATTCCCCAGCAACATCCCTCTCCCCGTCAATGCTATCGAAATGTAAAGGAACAGTTTTCGCAAACCGGCATCCCGGTAGCCCAACGCTTTCAATATCCCGATCAGTGAAGTTTTATCCAAAATCAGGATCAGTAACCCCGACACCATATTGAATACCGCCACAATCACGATCAGTACCAGAATAACCCAAACATTCATATTCAACAGGTCGAGCCAGTCGAACACCTGAGGAGCCGTTTCCCGCAAAGTCTCCAGCTTATAAAAATTATCGTCGTCGTCCCACGGCAGTAAGGCATCCACTTTCTCTTTCACTTCCGCTGTCCGGGTAATATCTTTCAGCTCTATGGCAATCCCCGACACCTCGTTCTTTTCCCAGCCGTTTAACTTTTGTAAATGGCGCAAATCACACAGCACCATGATATCGTCGTATTCCTTAAAACCGGTATCATAAATACCCGCCACCGTAAACATTCTTACCCGGGGCTGATCCTGCACAAAATGAGAAGCCACCCTGTCGCCTGTTTTCAATCCCAGCAAAGAAGCCACGGAAGCCGACAGCACAATTTCGTTCGAAGTTCCTTCCCCCCGGTAATCCGGGAAGGTCCCGTCCACCAGATGCTGCCGGAAAAAAGAGGCCGAATAGGAGCTATCTATCCCCCTCAATATAATCCCGTGAATCTCCTCCTTGCTTTTCAGAATAGCAGGACGGGTGATATAAACGTAAGCCTCTCTCACCTCCGGCAAATTCCGAATCCCCGTCATTAAAGAATCGCCCGCCAGAATTTCATTCCCGGTAAACGAACTGTTATTATCGTACGCCACAATATTCAGATGGGCGTCGAAACCCGACAGTTTATCCGTAATTTCTTTTTTAAAGCCTGTAATGATGAAAATCGACAGCAACATCACACATACCCCCAAGGCTATGCCGACCAATGCTATCCTGACGATTGGGACCGACACGGCCCGTGTCCCGTCGCCTTTCAATAATCTCCGGGCTATAAAAAATTCAAAATTCACAAATCTCGTCGCTTTTATTCATTACACAAAAGTATTATTTTCCATTCAATTCGACAAAATCAAAGGATTTTGTTTCACAAATCTTTACGTCCCCCGCATTCTTTGAAAAACTCATTTACCGGGACACTCCCGGATACCTTGTCCTCGGCATTTTCCATACCCGCATAAAACCTTACGATTCCCACATTTTCCGGACAGACGGCTTAAAGATTTTACCCCTATCGTCCGTCCGGCAAAATACTACGATAATCCCGGCAGTAACCGGACAGCATATATTCCGGATAAAAGGAAAAAATTTTCTGCCTTCAAATTCCGGTTACAATCTCCGACGGTTTCACCTTCCCTAAAAAACAAACAAAAACAAGTTGCAGGAAGAGGCGAAAAATACAAAAAAAGTTAAAATACCCAAAAATCAAAAACAACGTAAATATGCACACAAAAATCAATTGTGTGCAATTCTAAACAACTGAAATTTCACACCTTACCCTACAATTGTGAAAGAATGTGCAAAAATTTTGCTCACATTTTCAAAGGATGTGAAAAGTTGGGGGTAAAATAAAAAATATCAAGTCTATTTTTTGAGAGTTTAATTTTAAAGCATAATTTTATAGCGAGTACAAGTTACAAAGCGTAATAAAAAAGTACCGATTTTTGATAAATTATAATTTTTTAAAGTATGGCGAAATTCAGAGGAGCGATTGTTGTCGATACCGAACATTGCAAAGGTTGCGGTCTTTGTGTCGCAGCATGCCCTACCCATGTGATAGAGCTAAATCCGGATGTAAACGGTAAAGGTTACCATTACGCCTGGATGCAGAAACCGGAGGCTTGTATCGGCTGTGCCAGTTGCGGACTGGTTTGCCCGGACTCCGTAATCACAGTTTATAAAAAAATGATTGAATAATATAGAGAAATGGGAGACGTAAAACTAATGAAAGGGAATGAAGTGATCGCGGAAGCAGCGATCCGTTGCGGATGTGATGCCTATTTCGGCTACCCGATCACACCCCAGTCCGAAATCATGGAAACCCTTATGCTCCGTAAACCCTGGGAAGAAACAGGGATGGTCGTATTGCAGGCAGAAAGCGAAATTGCCGCAATCAACATGGTATATGGAGGAGCTTCTTGCGGTAAAAAAGTAATGACTTCATCGTCCAGTCCGGGCATCAGCCTGAAGCAAGAAGGACTTACCTATCTGGCCGGGGCCGAATTGCCTTGCCTGGTAGTGGATGTTGTACGCGGAGGCCCAGGTCTGGGAACGATACAGCCCGCGCAAAGCGATTATTTTCAAGCCACCAAAGGCGGCGGTCACGGCGACTATCGCCTGATTGTATTGGCCCCGGCCTCCGTGCAGGAAATGAACGATTTTGTGAATTTAGGCTTCGAGCTGGCTTTTAAATACCGGAACCCGGCAATGATCCTTGCCGACGGAGTGATCGGGCAAATGATGGAAAAAGTGACCTTATCCCCGGTGAAACCCCGCTGGACAGAAGAAGAAATAGAAAAAATATCGGGAGACTGGGCTTTGACCGGAAAAAGAAACCGTACCCGGCATGTAAGCACTTCACTGGAGCTGGACGCACACCGGCAAGAAGAGTTTAACCTAAAACTCCAGAAGAAATACCGGGAAATGGAAGAAAAGGAAGTGCGCTTTGAAAAAATTGCCTGCGACGATGCAGACTATATTTTCATCGCTTATGGTTCGAGTGCCCGTATCTGCCAAAAATCGATAGAACTGGCACGCCAGGAAGGCATCAAAGTGGGTTTGCTCCGGCCGATCACCCTATTCCCGTTCCCGTCCAAAGCCATCGCTGAGATGTGCAGTCGGGTAAAAGGGATTCTGACCGTAGAAATGAGTGCAGGGCAAATGGTGGAAGATGTTCGCCTCGCAGTCAATGGCAAAATAAAGGTCGAGCACTACGGACGTATGGGAGGAGTGATTCCCACCCCGGAAGAAATCGTCGTAGCTCTGAAAAATTCTGTCATGGCAGACCATTAAAATAAAATCAAAATATGATTACAACAGAAGATATTATAAAAGAAGAAAACCTTGTTCTGAAAAAGAGCAGCCTTCTCACCGATGCCGTGATGCACTATTGCCCGGGATGTACCCACGGGGTTGTGCACAAACTCATCGCAGAAGTGATAGAAGAACTCGGCATTCAGGATAAGACCATAGGCGTGTCTCCGGTAGGTTGTAGCGTTTTCGCTTACAACTACATCGACATCGACTGGGCGGAAGCAGCCCACGGACGTGCTCCGGCCGTTGCCACAGGCATCAGCCGGATACATCCGGATAAATATGTATTTACTTATCAGGGGGACGGCGACCTTGCCTCGATCGGATGTGCTGAAATTATGCATGCCTGTAACCGGGGAGAAAACATTGTGGTGATTTTCATCAACAACGCAATCTACGGTATGACGGGAGGACAGATGGCGCCCACCACGCTGCTGGGGCAAGTCACTTCTACCACTCCTTACGGAAGAGATGTACACTTAAACGGCTATCCGCTAAAAATAACCGAACTGATCGCCCAGCTGGACGGAACCTGCTATGTCACCCGTCAAAGTGCAGAAACTCCGGCCGCTGTCCGCAAAACCAAAAATGCAATAAAAAAAGCATTTCAGAATACCCGACTCCACAAAGGGACTTCTTTCGTCGAGGTGGTGAGCACTTGTAACTCAGGCTGGAAAATGTCGCCAATCGAAGCAAACCGGTGGATGAAAGAACACATGTTCCCCAAATATCCTCTCGGCGACCTAAAAGACGTATAATAGTAAAAGTTGAAGAATAAGCGAACACAGCAAAACTCAACTTTCCAAACGATATAAAAATAATATGGGTATGACAGAAGAAATCATCATAGCGGGATTCGGAGGACAGGGAGTGCTTTCCATGGGGAAAATATTAGCCTATTCCGGGATCATGCAAGACAAAGAAGTATCGTGGATGCCTTCTTACGGTCCGGAAATGCGGGGAGGAACAGCCAACGTCACAGTGATCATCAGCGACGAACGTATCAGCTCGCCTGTCCTGAACAGTTTCGATTCGGCAATTATCCTCAATCAGCAATCCATGGATAAATTTGAACCGTTAGTAAAACCGGGAGGGACACTTCTCTACGATCCGAACGGAATCACCCATCCCCCCACCCGGAAGGACATTAATGTCTATCGCATCGAAGGAGCCCGCCTGGCAGCAGAAAGCGGCAACCCCAAAACGTTCAATATGATCATCTTAGGTGGTTTTCTAAAAATAAAACCGATCATTAAATTAGATAACCTCGAAAAAGGATTGAAAAAATCGCTTCCCACCCGGCATCACCAGCTTATTCCCATGAATATACAAGCCGTACAAATCGGGATGGATAAAATTGAAACCATACAGGAAGCATAAACGCTTTCTTTCAACTTTCTAAAATAGAGAAACCGCTCCTTTAGAGCGGTTTCTCTATTTTAATAAAAGCCGTTCTTCATCCTAAAATCAGGTTTATATAGATCCCGACGGCAACCGGCAAACTACCGTTGAACCGGATACGAATCGGAAGACCTTCTATTGCCCCTCGGTTTTCTCTGCAATCTTTAAGCTGACAGCCCTTAACTGCTGCCATCCGGCCTTATCGGTAACTCTCACCATAAAATGATAATCGCCTGTATCCACATCTGCAGGGATTGCAATTTCATTGTCGGCTTCAAACCTCGTTTTCCCGGAAGGGATAGAAAAATCCCGGTTATATACGAAAGCATTGACAGGGCTTTTCTTGGGTTCCTGGTCACATTCCACATGATCGGTACTGTGCGAATGGTGATCGAAATTATTGTGGATTTCGATATTGTAATTTCCCAGTTCCTGATTGTCGGTAAATGTCGCCCGGAATGAAAAATGCTCTCCCCGGTAAAGGACAACGCAATTTTGGGGAGAGGCATCGCTACCGCTCATATCTATGTCCGGTTTTTCCATATCTTTACTATCGTCGTCCCGATCGTCGCATCCCGGCAAAAGCAAGCCGATAAGGCAACAAAGTATAAGTTTCTTTTTCATCATATAAATTTATTTTTAGGGTATCGCTTTTTCCGTCTCGTTAAAAGCGATACCCGGTTAATTATTATTCTGTAACAACCGACAATTCTGACACCGTAGTCGTTGTTTGCCCCGATCGGTCTGTAACGGAGAAATGCAAATGATAATCCCCTGCGGGAGCTTCCGCCGGAATACCGATATGCTCATGAAAGTCTGCATTTTTCACTTCTATATATTTTCCTTCCGTATAAGACTTTTCGATTTTGAAATTGCCACCGCTTTCCAGATGAATTTCAATGTCTATCCGCCGGATGATTCCTTCGGCAAAAATGTGACCTTCAAGATGCAGGTCGGCCCCTGCAACCCCGGTTCTATTATTTCCGCGTCCTATTTCTGTCAGGTTTACAACCGGCTTTGCCGGAAGACTGTCTTCCTCGTCACGGCAAGAAGAGAATATCAACAGGCACAGATTAAGGAGAAGTGCCACACTCCATACGAATCGCTTATTCATAATTAAAATAGGTTTAAGAGAAAATTCCCGGTTATTAATAAATTCACTTCATATTAAAAATCAAAACCGGCCATTACAGAGAAACTCCGTCCCGGTTCGGGTACATCGATCAGGCGGTAATAACCGGTATGATCGTAATATTTTCGATTCAACAGATTTTGTCCTTGCAGATGAACTTTCAGCTTACAGTTCTTCCACACAAAAGACCTCCCTACCGACATATCAAAAATTCGGTATCCTTTCGTTTTGCTCTCCGGAGGCACGATCTCATTCTGATCGCCGACAAACTTATAGGTAAACGAGATCATACCGTCCGGGCCCGACCATCGGGTCCGGGGCATATATTTTAAGCCGGCACGGGCAGACCACGGAGGCGAGAAAGGTAAGGTATATCCCTTTTTATCCCCGGACAACTGTTCCGCATACAAATACTCTCCCTGAAAATCAAATTCGAAATTCCGCGATAACCTGCAATTCAATTCAGCTTCAAAGCCATACCTGAACACTTTACTCTGCGTATAATAATACACTTGTAAACCTTCATCGTAATAAGCCGTCGGATTCAGATAAATATAATTGGGAAAATAATTCAGATAAGGATCGACCTGTATGCTCAAAAAATCACCACTCCAGCCGATACCGGCATCCAGTTGATACGATTCTTCCGGAGATAAACCGGGCTCGCCTTTTTCATACCGGAAGATATGGTAATTTACACCGTCCGAGCCCAATTCTTTAGAAATAGGAGCACGAAAACTTTTACCGACATTTGCTTTCAGATTCCACGAACCGGAATGATAACCGATCCCCACAGACCATGTAAAACTGTTAAACGTACGCTTTAAACCGGCAGACCGAACCCGATATACCGTATCGGCATTCCCGGCAGGAGTTTTATACCAATCCCGATAAGGGTGAATATGGGTTCTGATCCGGTCGAAACGTATCCCGGCATTTAAAATTAAATGCTCCGAAAGATAATAACGGTCAAAAAGATACCCGCCGAACGAGGCCGTTTCAAAATCGGGAATAATAAAACCCCATCCGGCACGCCGGTTATGCTGATACTCGAAATTTATTCCGGCATCGACAGCATGTCTCTCGGCCCATAAATATTTCAATCCCACATTAGCGGTATAAGTGTTTTTGTTGAATTTCCGCTCCAACGTATGAGGAGGGACAGGCATATAACCGTGGGACACAGGCTCTGCAAACTCTTTGCGAAGGTTGTTCTGGTAAGAAAAATCTCCTTTCCAATGAACTCGTCCGGACTGCCATGCCGAATGATTCACAATCTTGAAATGATTCACCGAATGGTAGGGCAAATCCACATCCCGGAAGGATTTATCGTAATCTATCTCTGAAAGGCGCACTTCCAGACCGTGGGCATCCGCAAAAAAACCGCTTTTGGCATACACGTTCGACAACTGAAAGTTCGATTGAAATCCATCCGCCAGATAACCGATCGTAATTCCGGCATTTTGTTCCTTTCCGGCAGTATTACGCAACCTGCGTTTTTTTAATTTGATATAATATGAATAATATTGAATACTATCGGCAGGCACTTTATAATCGGCATAATCGATCAAAGTCAGATTCGCTTTATAATAAAATCTGTCCGTACGTCCGGCCAATCGGGCGGAAACTCCCACCGACTCATTATTACTACGGGCAAAAAAACGAAATTGTCCTTCGACCGGCCTCATTGGAATATAATCATTACGCAGGCTGATTACACCGCCGATTGCATCCGAGCCATACAGCAAAGAGCCGGGGCCCTTGATTATCTCAATCCTGTCTATCGCAAACTGATCTATTTCCAGCCCATGATCCTCTCCCCACTGCTGTCCTTCGTGCTTTATTCCATTCTCCGCCACCACCATCCGGTTAAATCCCAACCCCCGGATCGCAGGTTTCGACTGTCCCGATCCGATACTCATGGCTTTCACTCCCGGAATCCCCTCTAAACTCTGCATCAAACTGCCGGAAAAATTCTCTTCGATATAAGTCCTGCTGATTTTTACAATATTTTGAGTGGATTTGGTTTTTACCAGCTTTTCATTATTACCGCTTACCACAACTTCTTCCAAGGTAATCTTATTCTGTGCTAAAATAAAAGTCTGTTGCAGGTTATTCCCGGCTTTTAAACTCCAAATTCCGGTTCGATACCCCACAGCACTGATTTGTATTTTGCATGCTTCTGCCGGCAAAAACGAAAATGAAAAACGCCCCCGCTCATCGCACGGTATCCCTTTATGCTGATTGAGGATATAAACAGCGGCGTATGCTATCGGTTCCTTATCCTCATTCAGAACCGTCCCCGCAATCGTATATCGATCCTGAGTATAAGCCTGAAGAGTAAGGAA
>UQTM01000059.1 GCA_900544025.1 uncultured Odoribacter sp. | reverse complement strand
CGTGTCCGATATTGGCTGCTACTGCGCCCCGAGTAGCTGCTGCGGCTACTGTTACTGTTGTAGGTAGGCCGTGAGCTGCTTTGAGGCCGGGTGTAGCTTTTTACGTTATTGCTGCTTGTCCGGGTCGTCGGCCGGGTATAGCTGCTATTGGTCGAAGGCCGTGTTGTGGTGGTACTCGGTCGTGTTGTCGTTGTGCTCGGTCGTGTTGTCGAGCCTGGGCGTGTCGTTGTAGTTCCCGGACGCGTTGTCGTGTTGCCTGGCCGAGTGGTTGTGCTCGGCCGGGTTACAGAGCCCGGACGTGTCGTGGTGGTCGGGCGGGTAGATATTCCGCTGGGCCGGGTTATTCCGCTTGGGCGGGTTGTCGATCCCGGCTGGGTGGCAGTTCCCGGACGTGTATTGGTATTCGGACGCGTTGTGGTTCCGGGGCGTGTCGTGCCACTGTTGTTACCCGTATTGCCCGGACGTACGGTCGTGATGTCGTTAGGCCGCAATCCGCTGGGACGTACAACTCCGCTGGGACGGGTAGTCGATCCCGGCTGAGTGGATGTACCCGGACGGGTGACCGTGCCCGGTCGTACGCTTCCGCTTGTTCCCGGACGGGCTACGCCTGACGGACGTACCACATTGGAACCTGTTCCCGGACGGGTAGATGTTCCCGGCCGTACCCCGGAGATGTGATTCCCCACTCCCGGCCGTACATTACCGTTAGGCCGTACCGGAGTGCCCGGACGCCACGGTCTTGAAGGCGTCCCTCCCCAGCTCGGACCTCCGCCCCAATGCGGGCGGTCCCACCACCAATGGTTGTGCCAGTGGTTATGCCAGTATGGGCGGTCCCAATAGGAATATCCCCAGCCCCAATAAGGTGAGTACCAGGGGTCGTACCAACCGCCGTACCAGGGATCGTATCCCCAACCGAAGTTAAAGCCCCAGCCGCTCGGACGGATAGACAGTCCGAAATTAACGGACGGGCGATAGGTAATGTTTACGGAGGGAGTATCCCAGACTACTGTCCAGATGTATTTCGGATAATCGCCCATAATGAGGGCAGAATAAAGTTCTATGTTGCTGTTTGTGGGAAACCACCAGTAACGCCCGTCGGCCGTATAGACGTTCCAGTTCAGGTCGAATGCCAGATTCATGGCGATTTCCGAGCCGTCGGCAAAGTAGCCGAAGCCGTCGGGATATCTGTTGATGAGCCGTTGGATTTCTTCCAGATCGCTTCCGTCTCCTTTATAGCCGTTCACCCAGTAGCCTGTATTTTGATAGACGGTTTCGTTGATCATGTCGTTTTCTGCCAGGCGGCGCCTGGCTTCGTCGGTCAGCTCGGCCATACTGATGTTGTCTATTTGTCCTGTATTGGCGTTGATTACTTTTTCTTTTTGGGAGGAGAAAGCGAGGGGAGCCGTGTTGCTGCCCGCCGATCTCGAACCGACTTCGCCGGAGCGGATGCCGGTGGTTTTTGCCGGGGAGGTTGCCGGAGTTTCGGAAAGGTTTTCGATTTCCTGCGCGACAAGTGCCTTGCGTCCCGGTACATAGTAGATGTCATCCTCCATAGCGCTGCTTAACGAATGCTTTGAGGAGCATGACGCCAAAACCGCGACTATAGGTATTGCAATGGTATATAGAAACGTTTTCATACAAATTTATTTTGGGAATCCATTTTATAATTATCAAAAAGCGTACCAAAAGATTACTTGTGTTTGTTAATACGGCAGTCGTACCGCAAAATTAACGTTGCAAATATATTACGTTGCTATAAAAATAATCATTTTCAAGTCATAAATCTTAGTTTTTTACTTAAATTTGCTCCCGTTTTATCAATAAATAAGAAGATGGGAAAGTTTTTAACATCAAGAAGCGAAGATTACTCTCAGTGGTATAACGAATTAGTGGTAAAGGCCGGATTGGCGGAACAATCGGCTGTCAGAGGCTGTATGGTGATTAAGCCGTACGGATATGCGATTTGGGAAAAAATGCAGCGCCAGTTGGACGATATGTTCAAGGCAACCGGGCATGTGAATGCATATTTTCCCTTGTTGATCCCTAAGTCGTTTTTCTCAAAAGAGGCCGACCATGTGGAGGGTTTCGCCAAAGAATGTGCCGTAGTGACCCATTACCGTTTGAAAAACGCTGCGGACGGTTCGGGCGTTGTGGTCGATCCCGATGCCAAGCTCGAAGAGGAGTTGATCATCCGTCCGACTTCTGAAACGATTATTTGGAATACTTATAAAAACTGGATTCAGTCTTACCGTGACCTTCCTATCCTGTGTAACCAGTGGGCGAACGTGATGCGGTGGGAGATGCGTACGCGTATGTTTTTGCGTACGGCCGAATTTTTGTGGCAGGAAGGGCATACCGCCCATGCTACGAAAGAGGAGGCTTTGGAAGAGGCCAACAAGATGGTGCGGGTGTATGCCGAGTTTGCTCAGAAATGGATGGCCGTTCCGGTGGTTATGGGAAGTAAGAGCGAGAGCGAACGTTTTGCGGGTGCGCTGGAAACTTATACCATCGAGGCTTTGATGCAGGACGGTAAGGCTTTGCAGGCGGGTACGTCCCATTTCTTAGGACAGAATTTTGCAAAGGCTTTCGATGTGATGTTCGCTAATCAGAATGGTGAGCGCGATTATGTATGGGCTACTTCCTGGGGGGTTTCCACCCGCCTGATGGGAGCGTTGATTATGGCTCATTCCGATGATAACGGTTTAGTATTGCCTCCGAAACTGGCTCCGTTGCAGGTGGCTATCGTGCCTATTTATAAGAGTGCCGAAGGATTGGAAAAAATCCGCGAAAAAGTGCAGGGGGTTATCGAGGGGTTGAAGGCGAAAGGCATTACCGTGAAGTTCGACGACCGGGATACTCAGAAGCCGGGCTGGAAATTTGCCGATTATGAGTTGAAGGGCGTTCCGGTGCGTTTGGCTATGGGGGAACGCGACCTGGAAAACGGGACGATAGAAGTGGCACGCCGCGATACGATGACCAAGGAGACATTGCCTTTGGAAGGGATTGTGGAGCATATTGAAAAGTTGCTTGAAGATATACAGGAAAATATTTTCCTGAAAGCTAAGAATTTCCGCGACAGTATGATTACGAAGGTGGATTCTTATGAGGAATTTAAAGAGCTGGTGGAAACGAAGGGCGGATTTTTCCTGTGCCATTGGGACGGGACTCCTGAAACGGAGGAAAAGATCAAAGCCGATACGAAAGCCACGATTCGCTGCATTCCGTTCGACAGTCCGGAAGAGGAGGGGACGGATATGGTGACCGGAAAACCTTCGCACAGAAGGGTTTTGATAGCAAAAGCATATTGATATATGGTTCTTGAACGTTTTTTACGATACGTAAAGTATTCTACACAGTCTGATCCTGCTACGGGCTTGAAACCGAGTACACCGGGACAAATGGAGTTTGCGCGGGCGCTTTGTGAGGAGATGAAGGAGCTGGGATTGAGTGAGGTCAGTGTGGATGAATGTGGATATGTCATGGGTTTTTTGCCTTCCAATATGGAGCGTGAAACTCCGGCTATCGGCTTTATCGCTCACATGGATACCAGTCCGGAAATGAGCGGTCGGAGCGTGAATCCGCAATTAGTCGAAAACTATGCAGGTAACGATATTGTGCTGAATAAGGAGAAAAATATCCTCCTTTCTACCGAAGAGTTTCCCGAATTAATGAACTATGTCGGTCAAACGCTGGTGACCACCGACGGTAATACGCTGCTGGGAGCCGACGACAAGGCGGGGATAGCCGAGATCATGACCGCTATGGAATACCTGATCCGGCATCCGGAAGTGAAACACGGGAAGATTTGCGTTTGCTTTACGCCGGACGAGGAGATCGGCGAGGGGCCGGATCATTTCGATGTGAAGAAGTTCGGAGCGAAGTTTGCCTATACGCTGGACGGCGGGGAAATCGGCGAGCTGGAGTTCGAGAATTTCAATGCAGCCAGCGCGAAAATGACGTTCAGGGGACGGAGTTTTCATCCGGGGTATGCTAAAAACAAAATGGTGAACGCTATTTCGGTGGCGAACGATTTTATCAATAGCCTGCCGAAAAAGGAAGTACCTGAAAATACGTCCGGCTATGAAGGTTTTTTCCATATTTGCTCGTTCCGGGGAGATGTGGAGTCGGCTGAACTGGAAATCCTGATCCGTGATTTCGATCGCGACCGTTTCGAATGGCGGAAGAATACGATCGAGAACGGAGTTCGCGAATTTTCCAAACGTTACGGGATGAATGTCGGGCTGGAGATGAAGGATCAGTATAGCAATATGCGTGAGAAGATCGAACAGGTGCATTATATCATCGATATTGCCAAACAAGCGATGCAGGATGTGGATGTAAAACCTCTGGTCGTACCGATCCGGGGAGGAACGGACGGGGCGCGCCTTTCGTTTATGGGGCTGCCGACGCCGAACCTGTTTACCGGAGGACATAATTTTCACGGGCGTTACGAATACATACCCGTTCGCTCTATGGAAAAGGCGGTGGATGTGATTGTGCGTATCGCAGAGTTGTGTACGAAGATATAAGCCGGAAGGCAAAGGAGGGAAAGGAATAGGATTCCGGGCTGGAAATTGCCGGAAAATAAATAAAAAGAGTTAGGGGCATTTTCCCGGATCCGGGGAGGTGACGGTTTTATAAGATGTAAAATCCGCAAAATGTTTTGTTTTGCGGATTTTTTATTTGCCGGGAAGCGGGGTTGAAATAAGAAAATTCGAACGGGGGATAACCGGGAGGGAAGAGACGAAGCGGGGAAATGAAATAGAAGCTGCCGGAAGGTTTCCAATCCGGCAGCTTCGTCGTTGTTTGTAAGTAGTAGTAGATGGTGTGTGTTGAATCTTATTTCTAATAGCTTTTTACGTGCACGTTTTTCACGGCTCTTCCCGACGGCTCGTCGAGGTTTTGGAAAGAACTGTCCCAGGCGAGGGCTTCGGCGGTGCTGCAAGCGACCGAAGGAACGGAGGGTACGCTTTGGGCGGCGGTTGCCGATGGGAAATGCTCTTCGAAAATACTGCGGTAGTAGTATTCTTCTTTGTTCCGGGGCGGGTTTACCGGGAAACGTTCGGCGGCGTGTGCCATGTCGGTGTCCGACACTTGCTCTTCGGTCAGCTTTTTCAGGGAGTCTATCCAGTTGTATCCCACTCCGTCCGAGAATTGTTCTTTTTGCCGCCAAACGACGCTTTCGGGCAGGAGATCTTCGAAGGCTTTCCGCAATACCCATTTTTCAATCCTGCCGTCTTTTATCATTTTATCTTCGGGGTTCAGGCGCATGGCCACGTCGAGAAATTCTTTATCGAGGAAAGGCACACGCCCTTCCACTCCCCACGCACAGAGCGATTTGTTGGCTCGCAGGCAGTCGTACAGGTGCAGCTTACCCAGCTTGCGTACGGTTTCTTCGTGGAAAGCTTTGGCATCCGGGGCTTTGTGAAAGTAGAGGTAACCTCCGAACACTTCGTCCGCCCCTTCTCCGGAAAGTACCATTTTGATCCCCATGGATTTAATCACCCGCGCTAACAGATACATAGGGGTGGACGCCCTGACGGTGGTGACGTCGTAGGTTTCGATGAAATAGATTACATCCCGGATCGCATCGAGTCCTTCCTGCACTGTGTAGTGTATTTCGTGGTGTACCGTCCCGATGTGTTCCGCCACTTTCCGGGCGGCGGCCAGGTCGGGTGCGCCTTCCAGTCCGATAGCGAAAGAATGGAGCCGGGGCCACCAGGCTTCTTTCCGGCTGTCGGTTTCGATTCGCCTGGCCGCGTATTTCTTAGCGATGGCAGATATAATCGAGGAATCCAGTCCGCCGGAGAGAAGCACTCCATAGGGGACATCCGACATGAGTTGCCGTTTTACGGCGTCTTCCAGGGCGGAACGCAGGGCGGTGATGTCGGTGGTATTGTTTTTCACGGCTTCGTATTCCGTCCAATCGCGCTTATACCAGCGGGTCATTTGCCCTTCGCGGCTATACCAATAGTGTCCGGGCAGGAACGGTTTGATGCTGCTGCAAACCCCTTCGAGGGCTTTCAGTTCGGACGCCGCGTAAAGCCGCCCTTCGTTGTCCCAGCCTATATAGAGAGGGATGACGCCTACCGGGTCGCGGGCAATCAGCCAGCTGTCGTTTTCCGAATCGTAAAGGGCGAAAGCGAAAATGCCGTTCAGGTCTTCGAGGAAATTTATGCCTTTTTTGCGGTATAAGGCCAAAATCACTTCACAATCGGAACCGGTCAGAAATTCATATTCTCCGGCCAGTTGTGCCCGTATTTCGCGGTGATTGTATATTTCCCCATTCACGGCGAGTGCCAGCTTGCCGTCTTTGCTCAGCAAAGGCTGTCCGCCCGATTGCGGATCGACGATAGAGAGGCGTTCGTGTGCCAGGATCGCATTTTTCCCGCAATAAATGCCCGACCAGTCCGGACCGCGGTGACGGATTTTCCGTGACATTTGCAGAATTTGCGGGCGCAGGCTTTCTGCGCTCGTTTTAAGGTCAAATACTCCGACTATTCCACACATAGGATTTTAATTTAATATGGTTTGTAGTGTCTTTTTATGTAGTCGATACAAAAATATGAAATTTTATATATATTGTATATAAAA
This sequence comes from uncultured Odoribacter sp., assembly GCA_900544025.1. Lineage (GTDB taxonomy): Bacteria > Bacteroidota > Bacteroidia > Bacteroidales > Marinifilaceae > Odoribacter. The sequence goes on along the minus strand of UQTM01000059.1, from coordinate 13,238 downwards.
ATAGGGGTATATTTTGAAAAATAATGAATATTTTGAATTGATGGTATATAAAAATAGGGGTATTGTATTAAAAATGTAAATGTTTGCGTAGATTTTTCATGAATTTATACCCGGTATTTGCACCAGGAAAAGTGCGGATGATTATTTTTGTAAAAACGGGCTACCGACATCACTAACTATAAAATATACCTACATTATGAGAAAACGGAACGAAACCGGACTTTACGATCCCGCTAACGAGCATGACGCCTGCGGAGTGGGATTTGTGGTGAATATCGACGGGGATAGAAGCCATGTCATTGTCGAGAACGGATTGAAGGTACTGGAAAATTTACGCCACCGGGGAGCGGAAGGGGCGGATAATAAGAGCGGTGACGGAGCGGGAATCCTGACGCAAATTCCGCACGAATTTATTCTTTTGCACGGAATCCCTGTACCCGAACGGGGAAAATACGGGACGGGGCTGGTGTTCCTGCCCCGGAAAGAGGAAATGCAGAAAGAGTGCCTGGAGCTGATCCGCAAGCGGACAGAGGCGGAAGGGCTTACCCTGATGTATGTGCGCGATGTGCCTGTGGATAGCGGTGTGCTGGGCGAAACCGCCCGTTCCGCAGAACCGGAGATCAAGCAGGTATTTATTACGGGCGATTCTCACGACGAGCTGGAGCGGCGGCTGTACCTGCTTCGCAAGAAGGTGGAAAAAGAGGTTTTGGAGAAATACGGTGATCCCCGCGCCTGTTATTTCGTGAGCCTGTCCTCTAAGCGGATCGTTTACAAAGGCATGCTGACTTCCTCTCAGTTGCGGGATTATTTTACCGATCTTTCCGATCCTTATTATACGAGTGCCATCGCTTTGGTGCATTCCCGCTTTTCCACGAATACTTTTCCGACCTGGGATTTGGCGCAGCCTTTTCGCCTGGTGGGGCATAACGGCGAGATCAATACCATTGCGGGCAACCGGATGTGGGTGGGAGCGACCGAGCCTTTGCTGTCGTCCCGGAGGTTGGGGAATATTCAGGAGATCGCCCCGGTGATCCAGCCGGAAATGAGCGATAGCGCTTCACTGGATAATGTGCTGGAATTTTTCGTTATGTCGGGCATGTCGCTGCCGCATGCGCTGGCTATGCTCGTGCCGGAGAGCTTTAACGATAAAAACCCGATTTCTCACGGATTGAAAGGTTTTTACGATTATCATAGCATTTTTATGGAGCCGTGGGACGGTCCGGCGGCTTTGTTTTTTTCCGACGGGCGGTATGTGGGGGGAATGCTCGACCGCAACGGCCTGCGGCCTGCCCGCTACCTGATCACTACCGGAGGGATGATGGTGGTGGCTTCTGAAACGGGGGTACTGGATATCGCTCCTTCGGAAGTGAAGGAGAAAGGGCGTTTCCGTCCCGGCAAGATGCTGATTGTCGATACGGAATCCGGCACGTTCAGTTATGATGCGGAGATTAAAAAAACATTGGCGGAAGCGCATCCTTATACCGAATGGCTGGAAAAAGAACGGGTGACGCTGGATGAGGTGACCTCCGGCCGCCAGGTATCCCACACCGTAGAAAATTATCCGCAATTGCTCCGGGCGTTCGGGTACAGCCGCGAGGATGTGGAACGGGTTATTCTGCCGATGGCGGCGAACGGTAGCGAGCCGTTGGGGGCTATGGGCTATGATGTACCGTTGGCGGTACTTTCCGCCCGTCCGCAACGGCTGTTCAATTATTTCCGCCAGCGTTTTGCGCAGGTGACGAATCCGCCTATCGATCCGATCCGCGAGGAACTGGTGATGTCGCTGACCGGGCATATCGGGGCGGTAGGCAGCGACTTGCTTACTCCTTCGGCGGAGCATTGCCGGGTGGTGCGCCTGCATAATCCGCTGATTACGAATCGGGAACTGGATATTTTGTATCATTTGGAATATAAGGGATTCCGTACGGTGTCGCTGTCGCTGCTTTTCCGGGCTGCCGACGGGGTAAAGGGGGTGGAAAAGCGGCTGGAAGAATTGTGCCGGGAAGCGGGGAAAGCGGTGGACGACGGTTGTAATTACATTATTATCAGTGATAAGGGGGTGAGCGGAACGATGGCGCCTATTCCTTCGCTGCTGGCTTTGTCGGCGATACACCATTCCCTGATCCGCCAGCATAAGCGGGCACAGACGGCGTTGATCGTCGAGTCGGCGGAGCCGAGGGAGGTGATGCACATTGCTTTGCTGATCGGTTTCGGGGCGAGTGCCGTGTGCCCTTATATGGCATTTGCCGTGCTGAACGATCTGGTGGAAAAGGGACGGGTGCAGCTCGATTACGATACGGCGGAAAAACATTATATAAAAGCGGTGGACAAAGGATTGCTGAAAATCATGTCGAAATCGGGTATTTCAACGATCCGGAGTTACCGGGGAGCTAAGATGTTCGAGAGCATCGGACTGGCTCCGGAGCTGTTAGACCGGTATTTTGCCGGAATGTCTTCGCCGGTGGGCGGTGACGGGTTGGAAAGGATTGTCCGCGACACGGTGGAGGCGGTGAAATCCGGTTTCGGTAAGGAGGCTTCGGAAGCGGGGGAACTGGAATACGAGGGAAATTATGCTTACCGCCAGGGAGGCGAGCAACATGCCTGGACGCCCCGGGTGGTGGCCGCTTTGCAAAAAGCGGTACGGACGGGGGATTATGCGAAATATAAGGAGTTTTCGCAGGCGGTGGACGGGAAAGAACAGCCTTTGTTCCTGCGCGATTTGCTGGCTTTGAAGAAAAGAAAACCCGTGCCTTTGGAAGAGGTGGAACCTGCTGGGGAGATCATGAAACGCTTTGCCACAGGAGCGATGTCGTTCGGGTCGGTCAGCCGGGAAGCGCACGAGGCTTTGGCGGTGGCGATGAACCGGATCGGAGGGCGGAGCAATACGGGAGAAGGCGGTGAAGACCCTGAACGCTATGCCGTGAGGGACGACGGCACAAGTGCATGCAGCGCGGTGAAGCAGGTGGCGTCCGGGCGTTTTGGAGTGGATCCCGAATATCTGGTACATGCCGAAGAGATACAAATCAAGGTGGCACAAGGCGCAAAACCCGGAGAGGGGGGACAGTTGCCGGGGTATAAAGTGGATGAACTGGTGGCGCGGACCCGTCGTTCCATTCCCGGGATCACCCTGATCTCACCGCCCCCGCATCACGATATTTATTCCATAGAGGATTTGTCGCAATTGATTTTCGACCTGAAAAACGTTAATCCGGAGGCGCGTATCAGCGTGAAACTGGTGTCGGGCAGCGGCATCGGGACGATTGCCGCCGGGGTGGTGAAAGCGAAAGCGGATATGATCGTGGTGAGCGGTGCCGACGGAGGGACGGGGGCAAGTCCCCTCGGCTCTATCCGTTATGCGGGAATGCCTTTAGAAACCGGATTATCGGAAGTACAGCAGACCTTGATGCTGAATAACCTGCGCGGAAAGGTGCGTTTGCAGGCGGACGGGCAATTAAAGACCGGATTCGACGTGGTGTTATCGGCTTTGCTGGGTGCGGAAGAGTTCGGTTTTGCGACTTCCGCTTTGGTGGTGCTGGGGTGTGTGATGGACCGGAAATGTCATACGAACGCCTGTCCGATGGGGATAGCCACCCAGGACGAGAAATTGCGTTGCCGCTTTGCCGGAAAGCCTGAACATGTGGTGAATTATTTCACCTTTTTAGCCGAGGAAGTGCGCGAACATCTGGCCGCTATGGGCTTTACCCGGCTGGATGACGTGATCGGGCGTACCGACCTGATCGGGAAGCGGCGCGTAATGGAGAAGCGGGGAGAGGGATTGTGTTTCGACCGTTTATTGTGGCAGGCGGAGGGGGAACAGGTCGCCCGGAAAAGTACGGGAGAGGGGTGTCATCCTTTGCCCGCCGGGCTGAAGGATGCTATTTTGATGAAAAGTGCTTTGCCTGCCCTGGATTCGAAAATTCCGGTGCGTCTCTCGGCTACGGTTTGCAATACCGACCGTTCTTTCGGAGCGATGCTTTCGGGGGAGATCGCCCGGCGGTATGGCCGGGAAGGATTACCCGACGATACGATACGGATCACCCTGTCGGGCTCGGCGGGGCAGAGTTTCGGGGCTTTCCTGGCGAAAGGGATTACTCTGCTGCTGGAAGGAGATGCGAACGATTATGCGGGGAAAGGGCTGGCCGGGGGAAAAATCGCCCTACGCCCGGCAAGGCAGTCGGCTTTTCGTCCGGAATGTAATACCATTGCCGGTAATACGCTGCTCTATGGGGCGACGGGAGGCGAGATGTATATCAATGGCCGGGTGGGAGAGCGGTTTTGTGTGCGGAACAGCGGGGCGATTGCCGTAGTAGAGGGAATATGTGACCACGGTTGTGAGTATATGACCGGCGGACGGGTTGTGGTGCTGGGGCCTGTGGGAAGGAATTTTGCGGCGGGAATGAGCGGGGGGATCGCTTATGTGTGGAATCCGGAACGGAATTTCGATTTCTTCTGTAATATGGAATTGGTGGAAATCACTTTGCCCGACGAGGCGGATTTAAAGGAGTTGCAGGCATTGATCGCGGCTCATTTCCGGGCAACGGAGAGTCCGCTCGCCGCCCGTATGCTTGCCGATTGGGAACCCGACGGATATGCGGGACAATTCCTGAAAGTGATGCCGATCGAATATAAAAGGATTTTAGATGCCGAAAAGACTTTTCGTTAATGTGATTTTTAATTATAACTTTACGGTGCGAAATACGTATGAAAAGAAGTTGTTCAAATTAAAATGAAAAACCATGAAAAAGTACATTTGCACGGTATGTGATTACATCTACGATCCGGCAGTAGGCGATCCCGATAGCGGTATTGAGCCGGGAACAGCGTTTGAAGACCTTCCGGACGATTGGGTTTGCCCGTTGTGCGGAGTGGGAAAAGACGAATTCGAACCGGTAGAATAATCCATAAAAAAGTTGTTCAAAATGATTTGGGCAACTTTTTTTTATCGTTCCGGGAGCGCTCCCGCTGAAATTCCGGGGAATGTACGGGCGGGGCGGAAAATAGCGGTGTTTGCGGGGTATATTCTTGCCTGAAATGTAAAGAAAATATAAATCCGGACGTGTTAAATGGGTAAAAAGGCGTATGAAAATAGCGTCGGATACGTATTGTTAGTAGATAAAATATGAATAAATTTGCAATATTTTTGAATAAATCCGGCCGTGTGTGCAGGTTGCCTGAGAACAGTGCAATTCTGGCCAGTGATCCGGCTTAACTAAAAAGGAAATAATGCAGAATTTACGTACTGTCTTTGTTGTTTTGTTCTTCGTCTTACTGTTTACGGCAGGGGATGCCGCCGACCTGTTCGCCCAGGAGAAAAAGCAGGGATTTATAAAAAGGATCAGGTATCGCCGCGAATTGCGCCGGGAGCTGAAGGGCGAGATTCAATTGTCGGGAGCTTTCGCCCTGTATCCTATCGTCGTGAGATGGGCGGAAGAGTTTCGCAAGATACATCCGAAGGTACGGATCGATATTTCTGCCGGAGGTGCCGGCAAGGGGATTACCGATGCTTTGGCCAGGGTGGTCGATCTCGGCATGGTGTCGCGTGAAATCTATCCCCAGGAAATCGGTAAAGGCGCTTTTCCGATCTCGGTGGTGAAAGATGCCGTTGTGCCGACGATCAATTCGAACAATCCTTTGATACATCAGATTTTATCGATCGGGCTGACTTACGAGGCCGCTAAAAGCCTATGGGTGACAAGTTCGGCTAAAACCTGGGGAGATGTGTTGGGAAGCCCCAGTACGATCCCGGTGCATGTATATACCCGTTCCGATGCGTGCGGTGCGGCGGAGACTTTTGCCGCCTGGCTGGGGGTGAAGCAGGAAGACCTGGAAGGGACGGCCGTGTTCGGCGATCCGGGGGTCACTTCGGTGATTCAGCGGGATAAGGTCGGTATCGGTTTCAATAACATTGCTTATGCTTACGATATCAATTCCAAAAAGCCTTACCGCCACATTGCGGTGATCCCGTTGGACCTGAACGGAAACGGGCGTATCGATCCGGAAGAGAATTTTTATACGACCAGTGCAGAACTCAACGCCGCCATTGCGGCAGGCAAGTATCCGAGTCCGCCCGCCCGTCCGCTTTATCTGGTGGCAAGCGGGGTTCCGACCAAGCCGGAAGTGATCGCTTTTCTGGAATATATCCTGACCGACGGGCAGCAGTTTGTGGATGAAGTGGGGTATGTGGGCCTGTCTGAAGAAGAAATCAACACCGAACTTTCTAAATTTCAAGATCAATGACAGACGAACAGGAATGTAAGGTTGCCAGTAAAACTTCGTGGTTTCGTTTGTTGAAAGATAAGATGGCGAGTTCCGTCATGCTGACTTTCACGATGATTGCCGTATTGTTATTGGTGTTTATCGGTGTGGGGTTGGTGGTGAAATCATTGCCTATCCTCCACGAAAAATCGTTGTGGGAATTGATCTGCACTTCCAAGTGGAAGCCTATGCGCGGGGATTTCGGTTTCCTGCCTTTTATCATGGGAACACTCTGGGTGACGATGATCGCCATTATATGGACATTGCCCGTGTCTCTGTTTACGGCTATTTTCCTGACCGAAAATTCCCGTCCTTATGTGAAGAAGATCGTTTTTCCGGCTTTGGATATTTTAGCGGGACTGCCTTCGGTGGTGTACGGGGTATGGGGTATTTTAGTGGTCGTACCCTGGATTTCCGAAAAATTAGCCCCTCATTTTGTGGAATATTCCACCGGATATTCTACGCTGGCGGGAGGCATTATCCTGGGGATTATGATCCTGCCTCTGTTGATCAGCCTGTTTGTGGAGCTGTTTTCTTCCGTACCGAGGGAATACCGTGAGGCTTCGCTGTCGCTGGGGGCTACCCGCTGGCAGACGACGAAAAAGGTGCTTTTGCGGAAGACTTTTCCCGGTATCGTGGCGGCGGTGACGCTTGCCATTTCCAGAGCTATGGGGGAAACCATCGCCGTGCTGATGGTGTGTGGGAATATCGTGCAGCTGCCTACCTCCCTGTTCGACGGCTGCTATCCCCTGCCTGCGCTGATTGCCAATAACTATGGGGAAATGTTGTCGCTGCCTCTGTATGAGTCGGCTTTGATGTTCGCCGCCCTGATTCTTTTCGTAGTGGTGTTCGTGTTCAACCTGGGATCACGGCTCATTTTACGGAGAATAGAAGACAAATTCGCTTAAAATCATATATTTAAAAAATGAAATTGAGATTTATCGAAGAAAAGGCCATGAAACTGGTGATGCTGGTGACTACTTTGCTGGTATTCCTGTTCGTGGGCAGCATTTTATATACGATTGTCAGGAACGGTTGGGCGGCTATGAGCTGGGAAATGATTTCCTCGCTCCCCGGCGGCGGTTTTTACATCGGGAAGGAAGGCGGTTTGCTAAACGCCATCGTCGGCTCGCTCTATATTGTGGGCGGGGCTACGGTGCTGGGACTGACCGTGAGTATCCCGGTGGTGTTCTATCTGAACGTTTACCTGAAAAAGAAATCGAAAAGGGCTTCACTGATCAGGCTGGCGTTCGACGTGCTGTTCGGAATCCCTTCCATTGTATATGGGGCGTTCGCTTTTACCATTATGATTTATTTCGGGCTGAAAACCTCTCTGGCGGGCGGGATCATCGTGATCACCCTGCTTATTATCCCGATCTTTATCCGGTCGATGGATGAGATCGCCAGGGAATTGCCGCAGGATATGCTGAATGCTTCTTATTCGCTGGGGGCTACCCGGCTGGAAACGATCAAAGTGGTCGTCCGGCAAATAGCGCCCGGTATCGCCACTGCCACCCTGCTTTCGATCGGGCGTGCCATCGGGGATGCCGCCGCCGTGCTGTTCACCGCCGGATATACGGATAATATTCCCACTTCGCTGGGGCAACCTGCCGCGACCTTGCCGCTGGCGGTGTTTTTCCAGTTGAGCAATCCCATCCCCGCCGTGCAGGAGAGGGCGTATGCCGCTGCTTTGATCTTGACGATCATTGTGCTGATATTAAGTATATTGGGACGTGTAATTACAAATCGATTTTCTAAAAACAAGATATAATGATGAAATTAAATATTCCGTTCTTCCGCAAAAGGATCAAATGGTATATGTCCGACAAAGACGATACGACGCTGAAAAAAGGTTTTTTTCGTCCGAATCAGAAATTTTGTACCGACGATTCCACCCGGTCGAATATCGATGTGGAAAACCTGAATGTCACGATACAGAATAGCCATATCCTGAAAAATGTTTCGGCGACGATTCCGGATAAGAAGATCACCTGCATTATCGGGCCTTCGGGGTGCGGAAAATCGACTTTGCTCAAAAGTCTCAACCGCCTGCTCGACGATAACGAGCAAGTGAAGATCACCGGGAAAGTGCTGGTGGACGGTGAGGAATTGTACGCTCCCGGAGTGGAGATCACCCATATCCGCCGGAAAATGGGTTTGCTTTCGCAACGTCCCTGCCCGCTGCCGATGTCTATTTACGATAATATCGCTTACGGCTGCTATTCTGTATGTCTCTTAGGGCTGTCGTCTCCACGTTATCCGTAACCGGAAAAAACTGAATATGGTGGTGCGCCATTACCTGAAAGCCGTAGGATTGTGGGACGAGGTGAAGGACAGGCTGCATTCGCCAGCCGGGCGGATGTCTATCGGGCAGCAGCAACGGTTGTGCCTGGCGAGAGGATTGGCGGTCGAGCCGCAGTTTATTCTGGCGGACGAGGCGACCTCGGCTTTGGACCCGATTTCCAGTAAGACGATCGAAGATTTGTTCCTGAAGCTCAAAGAGGAATACGCTATTGTGCTGGTCACGCATACCCTCCGGCAGGCGTTGCGAATCGCCGATTATGTGATCTTTATGTATATGGGCGAGATTATCGAGGCGGGACCTGCCGACCAGATTTTCAACAATCCGCAAAAAGAACTGACACAGAAATATTTGTCGGGTGTATTCAGCTAATTACTGCATCGAGAAGAGAAAAATAAGGGAAGAATGATTATGAAAGAGATTGCTCAACAGTTGACCGAACGTTTTGCCGGAAAGTCTCCGGAAGAAGTATTGCGATATTTCCTCACCGAATACCGGGGATATATCGGTTTGGCTTCGAGCCTGAGTATCGAAGACCAGGCGCTAACCGATATGATCTGTAAAATCGATCCTTCGGCTGCCCGTATTTTTACGCTGGACACCGGGAGGCTGTTCCCGGAAACATATAGCCTGATCGGGCGTACGAACATGAATTACGGGATTAAAATCCAGTTATTTTTCCCGGACTACCGGGAAGTGGAGAAAATGGTGTCGGAAAACGGGGTGAACCTGTTTTACGAGAGTGTGGAAAAACGCCGGATGTGCTGCCATGTGCGGAAGCTGGAGCCTTTGAAGCGCGCTTTTGCCGGACTGAAGGTGTGGATTTGCGGTTTGCGCCACGAACAATCGGTGACCCGTACCGGAAATCAGGTCGTGGAATGGGACGAAGCGAACGGATTATTGAAGGTGAACCCTTTGATCGATTGGACGGAAGCACAAACCTGGGACTATATCAAAAAGAACGGAGTTCCTTACAATGCCCTGCACGATAAAGGGTTTCCCAGTATCGGCTGCCAGCCCTGTACCCGTGCCGTAGAGCCGGGAGAGGATGTCCGTGCCGGACGTTGGTGGTGGGAATCGCCCGACCACCGGGAATGCGGCCTCCACAACACCCAGGCGAAATAAAGAGGCAGGTGCGAGCTATGCACAAAGGATGGGTTGGAATAACGATTGTATGACCGTTCTTGTTTCTTGAACGTGCCTTTCGATAAAACGCTCCCCGGAAGTTAAGCAGCTTCCGGGGAGCGTTTTATATGTCCTTGCTTTCGTTCCGGAGGGAAGAGTAAAGGTTTTTTGAAAATATCACTGTTTTCTATCGCTGGAAAAATTTTCGGAAAAACAGTAATTGATAATCTACGGCATTATTCCAATAAGTGTGGTTATGTCCGCCGGGACGGGTGATATAGTCGTGCGGAATCTTTAGTTTCAGCATCTTTTCGTGCAGTTGATTGTTTACCTGAAAAAAGAAATCTTCCGTTCCGCAGTCGATAATGATAGCCAGCGTGCCGGAGTCCGTTTTGTAAGGCAGCTGGTTGATTACGGTATGTTCGTCCCAGCGGCGGGGATTATCGGAGTAGGTACCTAACTGGTCTTTCATATTCCAGTTATCGGGAAAAGGGCGGATGTCCACGCCTCCGCTCATCGATCCGCAGGCGCCGAAAATGTCCGGGTGGCGGAATGCCAGCCACAGCGCGCCGTGCCCGCCCATGCTGTATCCGCTGATCGCCCGCGAATTGCGGTTGTTCCGGGTGCGGTAATGTTTTTCTATTTCTCCGGTCAATTCATAACAAATATAGGTCTCGAATCGGCTTTTGGGAGAAACGGGACTGTCCCAATACCAGCTTTTTTCTCCTTCCGGGCATACGAAAATCATGCCGTATTCCGTGGCGATACGGGGCAGGTCGGGTTTAATGCGTGTCAGCCAGGAAGTGTAATTGTTGCCGTGCCCGTGCAACAGATATACGACCGGATAGGTATCCTGTGGACGGGATGCGTATCCTTCGGGCAGGATCACGATATTTTTAAGCTCTTTCTCCATAGAGGGACTATATACTTTGAGCGTGTCCACCTGCCGGGCATATCCCGGTAATAGGAAAAACAGGAAAAAAGTAAAGAGCAGGCATCGGAAAAAAGAAAGGCATTTCATAACTTCGGTGTATCGATAAAGTGTGATTTATTAATATGTGTGGAATCATTTATTCAATCGGTTGTGAAGGTCATTCATTCGGAATAGATTCATCGTTTCCGGTGATGATGATTTACATGGTTTTAGTGGCTGTTTTTGATTGCCGTGATAGAATATACCATAGGGATTTTGTTGTCTAAATGCTTTATCCTGTATTTTTTAGGTTCGAATTCTATCGTCTTTTTAAAGCAATCGTAAGGCGAATAATCGTATTCGTCGAAAGATTGCAGGATAAGCCCGTTTTTTATCAAATTGTCGATCACTTCGCTCAGGCTGTGGTTCCACATCACATATTCTTCGCTTAACCCGGCTGTTTTGTCGGCGTAAGTCCCTTCGAGGCATTCGACGATAGCTCCGGAATTAAAGTAATTGTATTCTATTTTTTCAAAATCGTAATCGAACATCCAGACTACCGGGTGAAACTCGACAAAGACGAATTTTCCACCGGGTTTTAAGAATTTTGAAACCACCTTGGCCCAGCGGTCTAAATCGGGTAGCCAGCCGATTGTGCCGTAGCTCGTGAAAACAAGGTCGAACTGCTCGTCCAAATGGTTGGGAAGATCGTAAATGTCACAGCAAATGAATGTTGCATCCGCACGGGTATCCTTGGCCAGTTTTTCCGCGTTTTCAATCGCCCTGTCGGATAAGTCTATTCCAGTGGCTTTCGCTCCGAGCCTGCTTAGCGAGATCGTATCCTGCCCGAAATGACATTGCAGGTGCAGAACGGACTTCCCTTTTATATCGCCGAGCAGGTGGCGTTCTATATCGTTTAAAGAGGATTTTCCCGCCAGAAAACCGTCCAGGTCATAAAATTCGGATTTGATATGCACGTCGGTGCGGTTGTTCCAGGCTTTCCGGTTTATTTCAAGATAATTCTTTTCTGCTTCCATGGGGTTTCTTCGGGGTGTTATCATCGATTTTAGGATTACAAATATAGGAGGATTCGGCAGAATACAAATATCGTTCCCGTGAATGTTCGGTTATTTTATGAGAGGGGAAGACAGAAATGTCTGTAAATCACCGGGAAAAATCCTAAAATGTAACAAATAGTTCATCGTTTCTCCATGTTTTTGTCATATCCGTTTTTTTATTTTGTATAAACCAATAGAGTAAGCGTATGACAAACAGATTGAAAGTTGCCACGGTGGTTATTTCCGATGTGCATTTGGGCTCTGAACATTCCAAGGTGGAAGAACTGACCGCTTTCCTGAAAAGTGTGGATTGCGGGAAACTGATCCTGAACGGGGACATTATCGACGGTTGGAAATTGCAGCGTAATCCCTTCGGGCGCTGGAAGCGCTCTTATACCGATTTGGTGAAGGTGGTGATGAAAATGATGGAAAACCACGGTACGGAGGTGATTTATGTGAGGGGCAATCATGACGATTTTCTGGATAAGATTGTCCCGCTGGAGCTTTTGAATATTCATGTGGTGAGCGATTACGTTCATGTTTCGGGCGGCAAGCGCTATTATGTGACGCACGGCGATATTTTCGACCACATCACCACCGATATGCGGTGGCTGGCTAAGCTGGGCGATTACGGCTATACCTTTTTATTGTGGCTGAATAAGCTGATCAACGACCGGAGGCGGCGTAGCGGCAAACCTTATTACTCTTTTTCGCAGGAGATGAAACACCGGGTGAAATCGGCTGTTTCCTATATTTCCGATTTTGAGGAAAAATTGTCGAAGCTGGCGGAAACCCGGCATTTCGACGGGGTGATCTGTGGGCATATCCATCAATATGCCGATTTGTATTACGGCGCTATTCATTACCTGAATTCGGGCGACTGGGTGGAATCGATGAGCGCTTTGCTGGAGGATGAACAAGGAAACTGGCAGGTGTACCGCTATGGGGAAAAAGAGGAGGGTGTATTGGCGGAAGGAGCGAGGCAGGCATCTTAACGGGGACGGGCTATGCGTTTTTTGTTTATCGTTCAAGGAGAAGGGCGGGGACATTTTACCCAGGCGCTGACGATGAAAGAACTCCTGCACCGCCGGGGCGATGAGGTGGCGGGGATTTTGGTGGGGAAAAGCGAGAGCAGGCAGTTGCCGGAATTTTTTGTAAAGAAAATCGGTGTCCCGGTCTGGACGTTCGCCAGTCCTAATTTTTTACCCACGCCTCAAAATAAGCGTCCCGGATTGGTGAAAAGCGTGTGTGCCAATATCGGGAGGCTCCCTGCCTTTGCGCGGAGTATGCGGACGATCCGGCGGAAAATCGGAGAAACGGAACCGGATATGGTCATCAATTTCTATGAATTGCTGGCTGGCTTCACTTATCTGTTCGCTCCGCCCCGTGTGCCGCTGGTGTGTATCGGGCATCAATATTTGTTTTTACACCGGGATTTCGGCTTTCCGCCTTCGTCTTCCCCGGTGGAATTGTTTTTCCTTCGTTTCTTCACTCGTTTAACTTCTATGGGGGCTGTGCGCCGTTTGGCATTGTCGTTCTATCCGCTGGCTGCCGACGGCGAAGCGGGCGTGGAGGTGGTGCCGCC
>UQTM01000058.1 GCA_900544025.1 uncultured Odoribacter sp. | reverse complement strand
AAGAGGGCATACATCCTGAAAATTACAGATTGGTAGCGTTTAAAGATATGTCTAACGGAACGACTACTATCACCAAATCGACCGCAGCGACCAAAGAAACCATTGAAATCGACGGTGTTGAATATCCATTGGTAAAATTAGAAATTTCAAACACTTCTCATCCGTTCTACACTGGTAAAGTGAAATTAGTGGATACGGCCGGACGTGTTGATAAGTTCATGAACCGTTACAAAGACCACATGGATAAAAGAAGAAAATAAATTTAATTATCCTTATAAAGACGCCGCTGAATAAGCGGCGTTTTTTTATGGCATACTATTTGCGCTATAGGGTAATATACTCTATTTTACAGGCAAAACCGACAAAATGTCAGTTACTGAAAAATAAGACTTCCAAGATAATTAATAAAGAGAGGATAAATCAATGGACAAAATAAATTTAAAAGCAGTGCTATTAGAGAATATGGGGGAGGATTCTTCTGAATTTTTGCCCATTATGGGGGATGAGAAAGAACTGTTGAACGACAATTTGCAAATCCCTGACACCCTGCCAATATTACCGCTTCGAAACACGGTATTGTTTCCGGGGGTGATCATTCCGATCAATATAGGCAGGAGCAAATCACTGAAACTGATCAGGGATGCTTACAAGCAAAGCGCCCTGATTGGCGTTATCGCCCAGAAAGATACCAACACGGAGAATCCGGGCATGAACGATCTGTATTCGATAGGGACGGTCGCTTCCATACTTAAAATACTCGAAATGCCGGACGGAACAACCACGGCAATCATTCAGGGGAAAAGACGTTTCATGCTGGACGACATTCTTTATGACGAGCCTTACCATGTAGGCAAGATCATCATCAAGCAGGAGGAAGGCATGCCTGAAAACGATCCGGAATACAACGCAATAGCGGAATCATTGAAGGAAATGGCGACCAAAATAGTAAAATATTCCAGTCATATCCCCAATGAAGCAGGCTTTGCGCTGAAAAACATCGAAAGCATGTTGTTCCTGATCAACTTTATTTCCTCGAATACCGATGTGGATTACCAAAGCAAACAGGAGCTTTTAGAGATCGACAGCCTGAAACAACGCGCTATCAAATTGCTGGAAATTCTAAGCAAGCAGGTAAGCCTGCTGGAACTGAAAAACGATATTCAGAAAAAAGTGAAAATGGATATCGACAAACAGCAGCGGGAATATTTCTTGCATCAGCAGATGAAAACGATACAGGATGAGCTGGGAGGCAATCCGACCGACGAAGAGATCAAGGAATTGGAAGAATTGGCAAAATCCAAGGAGTGGAACGATAAAGTAAAGGAAACTTTCAACAAAGAATTGAACAAGCTGAAAAGGCTGAATCCCTCTTCACCGGACTACTCCGTGCAATCCAATTACCTGCGCGAGATGCTCGACCTGCCGTGGAATCATTATTCGGAGGACAATCTCGACCTGAACCACGCCAAAGAGGTTTTGGATGCCGATCATTTCGGACTGGAAAAAGTGAAGGAAAGAATTTTGGAATATTTAGCCGTATTGAAGTTGAAGTCCGACATGAAATCGCCGATCCTGTGTCTATACGGTCCTCCGGGTGTGGGTAAAACCTCATTGGGGAAATCGGTGGCTAAAGCCATCAACCGCGAATTCGTCAGAATGTCGTTAGGCGGTCTGCACGATGAATCGGAAATCCGGGGACATCGTAAAACCTATATCGGAGCGATGCCGGGACGGATATTGCAAAACATTAAAAAAGCAGGAACTTCGAATCCGGTATTTATTCTGGACGAAATAGACAAAGTGGGAAACGATTTCCGGGGCGACCCGCAATCGGCTTTACTGGAAGTGCTCGATCCGGAACAAAACACCAATTTCCATGATAATTTCCTGGACATCGATTACGACTTGTCGAAAGTGATGTTTATCGCCACGGCAAACGACCTCAGCACCATAGCTGGCCCATTGCGCGACCGTATGGAGATCATCGAGGTCAGCGGTTATCTGCTGGAAGAAAAACGCGAAATCGCGAAACGCCACCTGATACCCAAGCAGCTGGAAAATCATGGAATCACGGCAGCGAACGTTACGATTCCCGACGACATGATCGATACGATCATCGAAAAATACACCAGGGAATCAGGCGTAAGAAGTCTGGATATGACCATTGCCAAAATCATGCGCCATGTGGCTCGCAAAGTGGCAATGAATAAAAATTTCACAGTAACCATAGACGAAGCCAGACTCAGGGAATACCTGGGCAGCCCGATCTTTTCCAGAGAGGAATATCAGGGCAATGAATTGCCGGGAGTGGTAACGGGATTGGCCTGGACAGCCGTAGGGGGAGAGATCCTTTACATCGAATCGAGCTACAGCAAAGGAAAGGGACATTTAAGCCTGACCGGGAATCTGGGCGATGTGATGAAAGAATCGGCGACCCTGGCCTTGGAATATATTAAATCACATTCCAAAGAAATCGGGATCGACGACAAAATATTCGAAGAAAACGATATTCATGTGCATGTTCCGGCAGGAGCCGTGCCTAAAGACGGCCCGTCGGCAGGTATCACGATGGTGACCGCCCTGGTATCTTCACTCACCGGACGTAAGGTGAAAAAAGCAATCGCCATGACCGGAGAAATTACCTTACGGGGTAAAGTATTACCGGTAGGAGGAATCCGTGAAAAGATACTTGCAGCAAAACGGGCAGGAATCAAAGAGATTATCTTATGCAGTGAAAACCGGAAAGATATAGAGGATATTAAAAAAGAATATCTGAAAGGGTTAAAATTCCATTATGTAGATAAGATCGAAGAAGTGCTGAAAATTGCAATCCTCTGATCCTGCTAAAAGGCTATAAAGCAAAACTTCATACAAAACGTGCGAATATAAAAAATATTCGCACGTTTTTTTATTGACACAAAGATACTCTTCACAAAATAAATCGCAGGCCTACAATTACTTCCTCCGTATTCCGAGGCATAGAAAAAATATAATGTACGATTCTAAAAAACAGGTAATATTTTGATAATTCAAACCTATTATTTTACATTTGCGAAGATTAACTAAAAAAAACGTTCCTTTTTTTTAGTTAATAACACAAGCAAACAGCCTTTCCGGCGCCACCTCTTGCGACATCAGTATATCACTACTATTCAACACCATACATTTCATTATTCCGTTTTTCGTCCATTGGGGTTTTACCTCTTTTCTTTCCCCAAACAATCGAACGATTTTCTTAACTAAATTATCCGAATCATGAAAAAATATCCCTTTTTATGGATGTTGGCCTTGGTAGTCCTGTTCAATATATATCCTGAAAACAATAAAAAATTCTCATTAACCGGCACAGTTTGGCAACAGGTAAAAAACGAAGAAACCATTTACACTTTAGCTTTCGGGGAAGGTATTTGTTTTTATAAGGTCTTCGACCGGAAAACTCACATTACCGTAAATGCAGCATACACTTATTCTCTGCATTATCCGACAATACTCTTTACTCCCAAAGCTTCAGGCTACCCTTGCCTGACCGGTCACATTTCGGGTAAAACCATAAGTCTTGCGGAGAAGCATACCAAAAAAGTAATAGCTGTCCTTACACCTCAATGACCGCTCCGGAGAAAACAAAACAATAAACCGGAACAATAAAAATAATCCCATTGTTCCGGCATTTTTCTTTACCCTTGCACTCTCTGTCGGCTAATACCCAAATATCCACGACACACCGAAACTAATGGATAAAACCTGGAAGTCCCAGCGGTTAAATTTCAAATTTTTGCCACCGGAATGAATATTGATATTTTTATTTTCCAAATTAGAAATGGTGACTTCCGTCGCAAAGCCGTTCTTTATTCGTATATATAATCCCGGTTTCAAGGTAGTCATCCACAAAAAATGCCTTCCGTCGTTGTCATCTTTCAGAATACTCCGTCCCCAACCCGGCCCGGATTCAAGCTGAAGAAAAAAACGGAGCACTTCCCCCCTGGAATAATAACGTACATAAGGTAAACTCTCAAAAGTGTATTGATGTCCCTTAGCGTCGGTCATAAACTCATATCCCAAATTCACCCCCACACACCATTTACGATGTATAAAATAACCCGGAGATGCCGTAAATTTTAAAGTATATCCCAAATCCTTCCGTCCCCAATCCTGTATCACACGTCCTCCTCCCACATAATTTATGCGCGCTCCCAAAACGAACTCACCTCCATATTGAGCATGAGCGGCCACACACCATCCGAACAAGAGGAATAATAGGAATATCCTTTTCATAAAGTTTGTATTAATTCATCTCCCGCTACTCGTTCAGGCTCTGTGTCAATTTCTTCACCAACTTGTATTTATTGAAAAATTCTTTCAGGATCACCCGGAGCACCGTATAAGAAGGGATAGCCAGGATCATCCCCGGAATGCCTGCAATACTTCCTGCCATTAAAATCACCAGGAATATTTCCAACGGATGGGCATGTACGCTATTCCCGTAAATACAAGGCTGGAACACTATATTATCGATCAACTGGGTGAACAGCAAAGCGATCGTCATATAAATCAGCAAAGGCAATAATTGATGATAAAATTCCATATCCAAATTCAACACAACCCCTACCGACAGTCCGAAAATAACTCCGATCAACGGGCCGATGTATGGAATGACATTCAGTATTCCTGTAATCAAACCGATAACAATGGCATTGCTAAATCCCAGCCCCACAATGGACAAACCGATCGTATTCAAGGCCATCACACCAAAAACTTCGAACAATAATCCCACAAAATAACGAATCAGCAATTTTTGTATGGAATCGAGCGCACTCCTCGCCTGCTCCTCATAACGGTAGGGAATAATGGCTAAGACCATTCCGGAGAACAGCTTGCTATCCTTCAAAAAGAAAAAAGAAATAAAAGTAATCGAGAAGAGAGCCACGAACAAATCGCTCAACGTGCCTGCCACCGTTCCGAATAAAGTCTTTACCTTAGTTACATTGACCACGGAACTCAAACGATCGGTGATATACCCCTGCATATCCTCATTCTCGTCGATCAGCCCGTAATGTTTCAAAAAGTTCCCGGCATCTTCGATAGGAACTTCCAGCTCGCTGACGATATTGGTCACGCTGACATTCCCCAAAGACTGGAATTCCCGCATCGCAAGCGGAATAATAGCGGTAAAAAAGAGAATGAACAAAGCCCACAGGCACAATAAAGTTATACCCGCTTTCAACCCCCTGGGCAACTGATGGCCTTTGATCCTTATTTTTCCCAATAGGTCGATGATCGGTTTACCGATAAAAGAGATCACTGCGGCAACCAGCACATAAACAATAATGGAAAAAAAATACCAGGAAAAAAATACAACGATAACCAACGCGGTCACTCCCAAAAAATATTTTGTAAATGTATTCATTCCACCGATTTTATTTCCCGTCTCGCTCCGGGTTATTTCACTTTCTTCATTCATCAAATTTATATAATTTATCATATAATTGGGTAAAGACCTCAAAAATATTTCTTTTTAGATAGGTAATAAGCCATGTATTCAATAGAATCACATCCTTTATTATCAATAAATCAGGCCATTCATTGAAACTTATACGGAAAATGTAAAAAAAGAAGAGGAAAAAGTCAGTGTATTAAAAACATTTATAATTTTATTACGTTGATTTCAGATAATAAATAACCTTTCTTATCATGCTCAGATATATTAAAAGTATTTATTATGACGGGCTCCGCACCATGCCCCGCTGGGGAAAAATTCTATGCATGATCGTCATTGCAAAACTGCTGGTCATGTTTATTGTCTTTAAACTGTTGCTCATGCCGAACTATCTGAACAGCCACTATGAAACGGATGAAGAAAAAAGTAATCATGTATTCGATAATCTAACCACAAAACCTTAGCCTATGACCTCTGAAATAACAGCAGCTTCGCTGGTGGAATGGTCCCGCTGGCAATTTGCAATGACCGCCATTTATCATTATATGTTCGTTCCGCTTACCCTGGGACTATCGTTCTTGCTGGCAGTCATGGAAACTCTTTGGGTACGGACAGGGAATGAAGAATGGCTGAAAGCCACAAAATTCTGGATGAAACTATTTGCAATTAACTTCGCAATCGGTATCGCTACCGGGCTGATCCTTGAATTTCAGTTCGGCTCGAACTGGTCGAATTACTCCTGGTTTGTCGGCGACATATTCGGCGCACCTTTGGCTATCGAAGGGCTATTCGCCTTTTTTCTGGAAGCGACCTTCTTCGCTGTCATGTTTTTCGGCTGGAACAAAGTCAGCAAAGGATTCCACCTGACAGCTACCTGGATGGTATTTGTGGGTTCCAATATTTCCGCCCTATGGATTCTGGTGGCCAATGCCTGGATGCAAAATCCCGTAGGTATGGAATTCAACCCCTTGACGGCACGCAACGAGATGTCGGATTTTTGGGCCATCCTATTTTCACCTACGGCCATGAGTAAATTTTTTCATACCGTTACTTCCGCCTACACCTTGTCCGCTTGCTTTGTGATCGGGGTCAGTACCTGGTATATCCTGAAAAAGCGGAATTACGAATTTGCCAGAAAAAGCATCCTGCTGGCCTCTGTTTTCGGCGTTTTCAGCATTTTGGCAACGATTTACACAGGCGACAGCAGTGCACAGGATGTCACCCGTACCCAGCCGATGAAGCTGGCGGCAATGGAAGGCCTGAACGACGGTCACGAAGGTGTTGCCTTAACCGTAATCGGATTATTGACCGACAGCGACACCTTACCCACTACCCGTATGAAAGAAACCCGGTATGCCATAGCCGTCCCGAAATTATTATCCTTTTTGGGCTATCACAATTTCAATGCCTACATTCCCGGCATTAACGACATTCTCAACGGATACACTTCCTTCGAAGGCAAAACCTATCCTTCCATCGAACAGCGGATGGCTAACGGACGGACTGCCATCGCAGCCCTGAAAGATTATAAGCAGGCGGTAACAGAAAAAAACGACACCCTTGCGGCGCAACACTTACAGGTGCTACGTGAAAACTATGCCGATTTCGGATACGGATACCTGGAATCGCCCTACGATGCCATACCTCCCATTCCATTGGTATTTTACAGTTTCCGCATCATGGTGGGGTTAGGTATGCTGTTTGTCCTACTGTTTGTCTTCTCCTGGTGGTACGCTAAAAAACGGAAATTCGACAAACTCCGCTTTTTTCCATACATTGCGATTGCTTGCGTACCGCTCGCCTATCTGGCTTCCCAATGCGGCTGGGTCGTCGCAGAAGTAGGCAGACAACCCTGGGTGGTGCAAAACCTAATGCCGACGAATGTAGCCGTTACCCGGATCGCTTCGGGCTGGGTGGTGACCACATTCTGGATGTTCGCAATCTTATTCACCCTGTTGCTGATAGCCGAACTAAAGATCATGTTCACCCAGATCAAAAAAATGTAACCGGACACATCCTTTACAAGCCTGACCGTTCGGAAAAAGGAACGATAATATTAACCGATTAAAGCACGAAACCATGTCACTGTATTTTCTACAACATTATTGGTGGATACTGATCTCCATTCTCGGCGGAGCTTTAGTATTCCTCCTTTTCGTTCAGGGTGGACAAAGCCTTCTATATACGATCGGCAAAAACAAAGCGGAACGCGACCTGATAGTCAATACTCTCGGGCATAAATGGGAATATACCTTCACGACGCTGGTCGTATTCGGAGGAGCTTTCTTTGCCAGCTTTCCCTTATTCTATTCCACCAGCTTCGGGGGAGCTTACGTGGTGTGGATGCTGATCTTGTTTTGTTTTGTCCTGCAAGCCGTGTCCTATGAATACCGGAACAAGCCCAATAACTTTCTGGGCACACGCACCTATGAGGTATTTCTGATGATTAACGGTTTTGCCGCTCCTTTCCTGCTGGGAGCCGCCGTAGCTACCTTTTTCACCGGATCGCCTTTCCGGCTGGGCATGATGCACAATGTGGAATGGCTCACACCCTGGCGGGGATTAGACGCATTATTCGTATTTACCAACTATACGCTCGCTTTTGCCGTACTCTTTCTATCGAGGACATTGGCCTGCCTTTATTTCATCCCCACGATCGACAATGAAAAGATACACGAAAGAAGCATCCGGCAATTACGCTATAACGCCCTTCCTTTCGTCGTCATATTCCTGTTATTTCTGGGCTTGATTTTATCCGGCAAAGGATATGGGATAAATGCCGAAGGAACGATAGAACTTATCCCTTATAAATATTTTCATAATCTACTGGAAATGCCACTCAATACCCTGATCTTCGTCATCGGCGTGGTCTGCGTGCTCTACGGCATCATCCGCACACTCGTTTGCCCCGGCTGGCGCAAAGGAATCTGGTTTTCGGGAGGTGGAACAATCTTCACCGTGATCGCTTTATTCATCATGGCCGGATTCAACGACACCGCCTTTTATCCTTCGTCCGCAGATATCGACTCATCTCTCACGATCTATAATGCTTCGTCCTCTTTATACACCCTAAAAACAATGTCTTATGTCTCGATCATCGTTCCCATCGTAATTGCCTACATCTGGTATGCCTGGCGCTCGATGACCCGCAAGCCCATGAACACAAAGGAATTGGAAGAAGCGGACAATAAATATTAATCTTCAACCTCTGAAACTTATGCTTTTAATCACGACGAACACCATCGAAGGGAAACAGATCACCCACTATTACGGAGTTGTTTCCGGCGAAACGATTATCGGAGCAAATCTATTTCGCGACCTATTCGCCGGCATACGCGATATTGTCGGGGGACGGGCGGCATCCTACGAAGAAGTGCTTCGCAAAGCGAAGGACACAGCCTTACAGGAAATGGCAAGCCAGGCCAGCCAAATGGGTGCCAATGCCGTTATCGGCATCGACCTCGACTATGAAACCGTAGGGAATAGCATGCTTATGGTAACCGCCAGCGGTACAGCCGTAAATTACAACGAATAAACATTCCGTTTAGATCATAAGAGCCTGTTCCGAAGCAAACCCACTTCAGAACAGGCTTTTTCATATCATCTTGCCGACCGGCTATCGGCAACCTGTATCCGAATTTTTAAAAATCTCATTCCCCGAATTACGCCATAAACAAAACAGCAGAAAAAAGGGGGCAGCCTTTTTAAGCTACCCCCTTATATTCTACCGACCGGGATCATTACCGTTTTCTAATCGGTGTAAGTACCACATTAAAAGTGTAATCGTCATACGGCATCTGGTATTTCGGCCATGCCCACGCACCCCAGCTATCGCGTCCACCCAAGCCCAACTGCCTTAAGTCGAACGATAAAGTCGTCAGGTCACGCGGTTTTAATTCACCCGAATGGCGCTGTTCCTTCTGCACCCCGTCATCCAAATCTTCCTGCAAATAATTCAAAGCAGAAGCAGAGAAAGGCACATCGGAACGGATCATCAAACCCCGTCCGTCGATGTCGGTGAGTTTCCACCACCGGATATCGGTTTTCGTTCCGGATTCCTGAGGACGGATATAAGGATAATACTGATCTTTCACCAACTGCTGATAACGGCCTATATTCTGACTGAAATGGCGGTCGCTGTAATTTTCAACAGGACCCCGGCCATAATAATCGATACGGTCGAACTGCCCCGGCATCACCAATTGCATCCCGAAGCGGAATAAATTCGGCATTTTCTCTTTGCTCTTATCCACCGTCATGGCTTCCGATATACGGATCTCACCATTGAAATTAATCTCATAGGTCATTTGCAATTTAGCCGACAACGCAGGCATATCGTAGTTCACGGTTACCAATGCATTATTACCTTTCTGCTCCACTTTGAAACCCGTTTTTTTCATTTCCGGGTTTTTCCAGATGCGGAAACGATTTTGCAAATTAGCCCCCATATCGTTATCGGTCGGAGCACGCCAGAAATTCGGACGAAGAGAATAACCGTATTCCACCATTTCCAGACCGTTCATAGAAAGCCCTCTGATCCAGCCGCTGCGTTTATCGAAAGTCACCTGGGTTTCGTCCGTCGCAAGCACGACACGAACCAAATCCTCATCCACCTTCACCGTCCGGTCATTCTCTGCAATGGCCGCATTGAAAGCCTCGTAAGGCACAATCGTCATTTGGTCTTCCGCCTGCAACCAGCCTGCCGGAATCAACTGTTTCGCTTTTTTCAGTTTATAAGCCACATTCAGCAATAACTCTTTTCCATTCAGGCCATTCAGGTCATAGTTCAGCTTCACCTGTTTGGTTTCCTGCGGAGCGACGTTCAATTCAGGCACGACACCCGTCAGGACAGGCTCGCCGTCGGCCAACACCTGCCATTCCATATAATAATCGGAAAGATCGGTAAAGAAACTTTCGTTATATACATTGACAAGGCCTTGCTGTAAATCCACCGGAGTTGTCCAGATCGACTGATACAATTTCTTCACCTCGGTCATCGTCGGATTCAGCACACGATCCGGATTGATAATTCCGTTACAGTTGAAGTTTTTATCCGAACCGTCATACAGATTGAAATCACCTCCATAAGTGTAGATCATCGAGCCGTCTTTGGTGTATGCCCTAAATCCCTGATCTACAAAATCCCAGATAAATCCACCCTGCAATTTCGGATACTTGCGGATCAAATCCCAATAATCTTTGAATCCTCCCTGAGAATTACCCATGGCGTGAGCATATTCGCACATAATGAAAGGACGGTATTTCTTATCTCCTTTTGCATAACTTTCCAAACGTTCCAAACCTGAATACATCGGGCAAACCACATCGGTATGAGCAGCCTCTCCCGCCCGTTCATACTGCACGGCACGGCTATTATCACGTTCTTTGATCCATTGATAGCAGGCTTCGAAATTAGGACCGTCTCCCGCTTCATTTCCTAACGACCAGAAAATAATAGAAGGGTGATTTTTGAAATTTTCCACCATACGCTGGTTTCTTTCCAAATGAGCTTTCTTATAAGATTCCACTTTTGCCAAAGTTTTATCTCCATAGCCCATTCCATGCGATTCGAGATTAGCTTCACAAACGACATACAATCCGTACTGGTCGCACAATTCATACCAAAGAGGATCGTCGGGATAATGGCAAGTGCGCACGGCATTCAGATTATTTTCTTTCATAATCCGGATATCCTGCAACATCCGTTCCCGGGTAACGACATAACCGGTCAGCGGGTCCATTTCGTGACGGTTAGCCCCTTTAAAAAGCACCGGCTGGCCATTCACCCAAATCTGTCCCAAATCTTTTTTCAACTCAATTTTACGGAATCCGACAGCCTGAGGGATCACTTCGATCACTTTTCCGGCATTCGTTTTCAATGTCACTAACAAACGGTACAGATTCGGATCTTCCGCACTCCATTTGGCAGGATTGCTTACCTTCATCACTGAGTGGATATTTCCTTTCCCATCGGGTTTCACCGTTGCCTTTTCTACGACATTCCCCTGCTGATCTTCCAGCACCAGATCGACCACAGCCCCACCCCGGCTTACCGAAGCGGTAATATCCAAAGTTCCGTCTTTATAGGCCGCATCCAAATCGGGTACAATGAAAATATCTTTCACGTGCAAAGGATTCCGCGCATAAAGGTAAACGTCCCGTCCGATTCCGGACAAACGCCAGAAATCCTGATCTTCCAGGTAGCTACCGTCACACCAACGATACACCTGCATCGCGATCAGGTTTTTACCCGGTTTCAAATATTTAGTAATATCGAATTCGGCAGCGACCTTACTGTCCTCGCTGTATCCTACAAACTTACCGTTCACCCAGACATAAAGATTCGAAGTGGCAGAGCCAACATGCAAAAACACCTCCTGCCCTTTCCAGTCGGCCGGTAATTCCACCGTACGGCGATACGAGCCTACATGATTGTTCCGGGCTTCCACCATCGGCGGATTCGGACGAAATTGGTTATACCAGGCATAGCCTACGTTCTTATATACCGGATCACCGTACCCATTCAGTTCCCACAAACCGGGAACCGGAAAATCCACCCAATGCTGATCCTCGAAATCCGTTTTATAAAAATTCACCGGACGTTCGGTTTGATCCTTCACCCAGTTAAATTTCCACACACCATTCAACGACAGGAAATTGGAAGCCTTTTCTTTCACTCCTTCCATAGCACCTTTCTCGGTGGGATAAGCAAAATAAGCAGCCCTCGCCGGTGCACGGTTAATCCCATTTACACCCGGATCAAGCCATTCTTTTTGCTGAGCCATTGCCGTCATCGATAAGCACACGCCTAAGCATAATAAAATTTTTTTCATAAATCGAGTTTAATTATTAAAAATTAGAGTTGTTTCTTTGCCCGTTCAAAAATAACAATTAATCTTTCAAAAGAAAGTAGAATAAGCATTTAAATCAAAAACGAAAATAAAATAAGCTCCGAAAAACGTATCGTCCTTTATTACTTTCCCTCCATTCCGTAAAGATATTTTTACACACCGACACGATATTTTCTGCCCCCCGCTTCGTTCAACGGCCCGCCATTCCGCCACAAGGGCAAGCAAGATAAATAAAATGTATGAAATATAAAAATCCGTCCATGTGCGATATATTTACAAATATATCAATAGATGGGAGTTAGTATTTAAAATTAATTTAAAACACAGCAACATTTCTCCCTTTATACCCCTCCTTATTTATTCATTGAAAATGCTACTTTCTAAAAATAAAATTCCCGCAGATTTGAAAAACAATCAAAATCTACGGGAATTATATTTCAGTTTACTTTTGGCTTCG
Source organism: uncultured Odoribacter sp. (assembly GCA_900544025.1). Taxonomy (GTDB): domain Bacteria; phylum Bacteroidota; class Bacteroidia; order Bacteroidales; family Marinifilaceae; genus Odoribacter. Next base: position 7,745 of record UQTM01000058.1, on the reverse strand, counting down.
TTCTCTCCTCCGATTATTCCATATAACTGGAATTATCCCAGCAATGGGTGCAAAGCTGATCTTTCGGCAAGCCGATCGCTTCCACTAAATCGTCCAGCCGCTGAAATTGCAGTGAATCGAGTTGAAGATGCTGGCACATGACCCTCACCATCTCTTTATATTTATCGGAATCGGGATCGGAATAAGGTTTCAAAATCTCGTCGGTCAGTTCGGAAGTTCCTTCCAGATCGCGAATCACACGGCGGGCAAACAAATCGAACGTAGAACGCGAAGTTGAAAAATTCAGAAAACAGCAAGGGTAAACCAACGGAGGGCAGGCAATGCGGATATGCACTTCTTTCACCCCGCACTCTTTCAGTTTCACGACATTGTCCTTCAACTGAGTGCCCCGCACAATCGAATCGTCGAGGAACACAATCTTCGATTCCCTGGTAAACGCCTCGTTCGGTAATAACTTCATTTTGGCAACCAAATCCCGCATACTCTGGTTTTGCGGCATAAAGCTACGTGGCCAGGTAGGTGTATATTTCACAAACGGACGCTTATAAGGTATCCCTTTTGCATTGGAATACCCAATCGCATGTCCAACCCCGGAATCCGGAATTCCGGCGGCGAAATCGGCCTTCAATTCATCCCGCTTTGCCATAGCAGCCCCGCAACGGTAACGGGCATCCTCCACATTGATCCCTTCATAATAAGCCGAAGGATAACCGTAATACACCCACAGGAAAGAGCAGATCTGCTTGCGGCAGCCCGGAGCAATGATAGGGGTGATTCCGTCTTTCGACACCCTCACCGCCTCATGAGGCCCTAAATCCCGCACAATGGAATAACCTAAATTCGTAAACGACGAACTTTCGCTCGCCACCACATAACCGAACTCATTTTTACCGATAATAATCGGGGTACGGCCGAATTTATCGCGGGCGGCGTAAATACAGCTATCTGTCAGGACCAGGAACGAACACGAACCTTTCACCATTTCATATACTTTTTCGATCCCCTCTTTAAAAGTCTCCCCTTTATTAATCAGGATACTGACAACTTCGGTCGGATTGATCGAAGAACCGGACAATTCCGCAAAATGGATCTTTTCTTTCAGTAATTGAGCGGCAATTTCGTCTAAGTTATCGATCCGTCCTACGGTGACCACGGAAAAACGTCCCAAATGAGAAGTCACGGTAATAGGTTGCGATTCCATATCACTGATTACCCCGATCCCCAAAAAAGAACCCATAAACCGTTCCAGGTCCGGCTCGAATTTATTTCTGAAATAAGCGCTTTCGATACTATGGATGGAACGAACGAAATCTACACCGTTATAAAATGCCATTCCGGCTTTTTTCGTTCCTAAATGAGAATGATAATCAGTGCCGTAGAATACATCGGCGACACACTCTTTGCGCGACACGCAGCCAAAAAATCCGCTCATAAATAAAATGAATGTTGAAATTTATCCGACAAAAATAAAACAAATTCCAAAAAATCCTCTTCCGTTAGAAACACTTTTAAAAAACGAAATACGAGAAACCCTTCTCTTCACTCCTACAACAGCTTTCATAGCAAGGGGTACAACACCTTTTCACCCCATAAAATAAAATTCATTTTCGAACCTCACTCCGAGTATTCCTCTTCTTTTTGAATTTATAAAACCGGCATCTATCTTTAAAATAAATTCCCTTCCCCTATTTCATAAAACATTCGGCCGGGCACTCATCTATTACTTTTCGTTTATAAATCCATTTAAATTATTTTTTTATAATTTTGCAATCCGTTACAGAAATATTCAATGACATGAAACACTTTGATTTTCAACCTGTACTATTCAGTGCAATTAAAAATTACAACAAAGAAAAATTCTTTGCCGACCTGATGGCCGGAATCATCGTCGGAATCGTAGCCTTACCTTTAGCCATCGCCTTCGGTATTGCCTCTGGTGTAAGTCCGGAAAAAGGATTAATTACGGCTATCATTGCCGGCTTTATCATATCGTTTTTAGGAGGCAGTTCCGTACAAATCGGAGGGCCTACGGGGGCTTTTATCGTGATCGTATATGGCATTGTCCAGCAATTCGGGCTGGAAGGACTGGCGATCGCCACCGTTATGGCCGGAATTATTTTAGTTCTCATGGGAGCCTTTAAATTAGGTACGATCATCCGGTTTATTCCTTATCCCATCGTCGTCGGTTTTACAAGCGGTATCGCCCTGACCATTTTCACGACTCAGATTAAAGACCTGTTCGGATTAAACATGGCATCCGTTCCTGCCGATTTCATTTCAAAATGGATTGCTTATTTTAAAAGTTTCGACACGGTAAACCTGCTCTCTCTGGGGGTAGGGATCGGCAGTATTCTCCTGATTATAATCACTCCGAAATTTATAAAAAAAATACCCGGCTCTCTGGTAGCGATCGTTGTCATGACCGTTGTCAGCTATCTGCTTCGTCACCACGCAGGAATTACAGGGCTGGAAACCATCGGCGACCGGTTCGAGATCAATGCTTCCCTGCCTACTCCCGAAGGACTGGCCTTTAACATTGAAACGATCAACCAGCTTTTACCCGCAGCTTTCACCATTGCCATATTAGGGGCGATCGAATCGTTACTGTCGGCCACTGTCGCCGACGGGGTAACGGGACAGCAACACAATTCTAACACGGAGCTGATCGCACAGGGAGCTGCCAACATCATAACCCCGTTCTTCGGAGGAATTCCCGCTACCGGAGCGATCGCCCGTACCATGACCAACATCAACAACGGCGGACGTACCCCTGTGGCAGGATTGATACATGCCGTGGTATTGCTGCTGATCCTTTTATTCTTAGGCCCGCTTACCAAACATATCCCTATGGCTTGCCTGGCAGGGGTATTGGTAATCGTTTCCTACAACATGAGCGAATGGCGGACATTCAAATCGCTGATGAAAAATTCCAGATCAGATGTAGCCGTATTATTGACGACCTTCCTGCTGACGGTAATTTTCGACCTGACCATCGCCATAGAAGTCGGCTTATTGCTGGCTTTGGTATTATTCATGAAACGGATGAGCGAGGTAACGCATATTACGGTTTCCAAAAATGAAATCGACCTTTCCCATGAGGGCGAAATCATTCATGAAGAAGAAAAACTGATCGTCCCCAAAGGTGTCGAAGTGTATGAAATCGACGGCCCGTTCTTTTTCGGTGTAGCCAACAAATTCGACGAATGTATGAAAATGATCGGCGACAAACCGGATATTCGCATTATCCGCATGCGAAAAGTTCCATTTATGGACACCACCGGACTACACAACCTGGAAAGCCTTTACCGCCTATCGGCTAAAGAAAAAATCAAAGTGATCCTTTCCGGAGTAAATGAACAGGTGCATCAAACGCTTGAAAAGGCAGGCTTCACAAAGATTATCGGCGAAGAGAATGTTTGCAGCAATATACACGAAGCCTTAAAACGAAGTGAAGAACTATTGAAGCAATAAACCCATAACGGACAGATTTCCGACAGGAATTCCGGCAAATAAACCGTGCCCCAAAAGTTAAATATAAACTTTTGGGGTACGCTATTTCAGGACGGCACAAAGACAGGATCAGAAACCAAAACCGTCCAGTTCTATCTCTTTCTTCTCCGCTTCTTTAAAAGGAACGGCTTGCTGATGAACAGGGTTTCCTTCAATGTAAATAGCCCGGAAAGGCCTTACCGGGCAGACATATTCGCAACCGCCGCAACCTACGCAAATATCGGGATTGACGACAGGTATCGTCAAACCGTTTTTATAAGGCTGCATACTCACCGCCTGTGTGGGGCAATGTTCGGAACATGCTCCACAACTGGTCTCCTCTGTATAAACGATACAGTTTTCCTTGACAAACACCACCTGCCCTACTTGCAAAGTGTGCTTTTCCTGCTTAGTCAGTTTGAGCAATGCCCCATTAGGGCATACCTCCGTACATACCGTACAATCGAAATTACAAAATCCATGCTCGAAATCCATCATGGGCTGCATCATTCCCCCCACACCGTATTCCATAAATGCAGGTTTCAAAACCCTCGACGGACATTTTGCCACACAAAGATGACAAGCCGTGCAGTGATCCAGCAAATGAGCGGCACTCACAGCTCCCGGCGGACTCAGCGGATGCTGTTTCTTGTAGGGCTTGTTCCCTCCCATGGAAGTAATTTCTATAGCCCAGGTCTTCCGGGGCACGACAGCCAGAGCAGTAACAGCCAGAGCTGCAAAAAATTGCCGTTTTCCGGCATCGGCCCGGGCAACTTCCACCGCCGCTTTTTTCCATACAGGACGATAAGAAAGCGCCTGCTTATGACAGGAAGTAATGCAATTATAACAAGCCACGCAACGGCTACCGTCCACGGTCTTACCTTTACTATCGATACAGGACGATTTGCATTTTCTTTCACATAACCCGCAACTTATGCAGGCTTCCCGGTCGATCCTCACCCGCCAGAGCGACCAGCGGGATATTACGCCGAGAACTGTCCCTACCGGACAAATCGTATTGCAATAAGTTCGCCCGTACCGATAAGCCAAAAAAGCCACGATTAAAAAAGTTATAATCCCCGCCAGCAAAGAAAACAGGCTCAGCACATAAATATCGGTATGATACAAAGAATAATTATCGAAATGATTTAAAACGGCAGCCCCCAAATTATTGATCCCCATATATACGGGACGGAACACATTCACGGCCATTCGTCCGAAAGCGCTATAAGGATCGAGCAAACTCAACACCACGGTCCCTCCAAGAAAAAAAGCCACAACAACCCCTCCCAGCACGATGTAGCGAAGCCATTTTTTCTCCCGGCTGAAGGAATACCGTTTTTTCCGGTTTATCCGGCGGGCAAACCAGGCCACCACATCCTGCAATATTCCCAACGGACAAATCGCGGAACAATATATCCGCCCGAATAGAAATGTCAGCAACAAAAGCAGACCTAAAACGACCAAAGTCCCCGACAACAATGCCGGGATAAATTGAATCCGGGCAAGATTCGGGAACGATGAGGGCAGCACCCCAACAAAATCCAAAAAATAAAATGTGATTGCAGTGAACAGAAGCACAGCAATCGTGATACGAATCTTTTTCAGCATCTTACATTTTTATCCTTTTCACATTCAGGCTATCGATATCCATTGTTCCCACTTTCAACTCTTCGCCTTTGGCAAGATGTCCCACCACTTCGAGCGGCATATTTTCTATTTGATTGAAGAATTTTGTAGCGGCAGTATCCACCGCCACAATATCGGTGGAAACGAACAAACCTTTCGGAGACACTACATCAGCGGCCGATTTTCCACGGGGCCCGTTGGTTTTCATCACCCGGTAAGCATCCACCACATTCAACACGGCAGGTTTACTCAAAGTGCATATATCGGCAATACATTGCTGCAAATCGTTCCGGTGGAAAAATCCCCTGTCCCAAACGATTCCCATATGATTTTTCATGGAAATCGTCATTTTGGCTCCCCCGTGATTTTTCAGAACAGGCACATTGATCCACACATCGCAATCTAAAATCGCAGTATGGATTTTTGCCTTCTTCAAACTCTTGCCCTGCGGTAATTCCACCTCCCGGTAATATGATTCCTCGTGCGCCGGCATCACCTTGGCTCCGGCAGCCTTTGCGGCATCCTCGATACCGCTGTTCTTATAGCATTTCCGCCAATCGTCGCAGGTATGGTCGAAAACCACAACCTCTTTAGCTCCGGCGGCAAAACATTGTTTTATAATTTCCACCACCAGGTCAGGATTGGTATTTCCGGCTAACTCCGGCACTTTATCCCAGCCGATATTAGGCTTTATCACAACCTTCTGCCCGGCCTTTACAAACTTTCCCATACCTCCGAATTCCACAATCGCCTTGCGGAACATTTCGGCGGGTTCTCCACCCATGACAGCCACTAAATCGCATCCGGAAGTGGAAGCCGGTAATGTCTGTGCAAATAAATCCATAGAGTCGCCCCATTTCAAAGAGGTGGCTACTCCCGTCAGTGCTACTGCTTTTAAAAATTCACGTCTGTTCATTCTTTCAGATGTTTTTATTATAAATGCACCCTCCAATATCGCTCGTATATCCTCTTCACTCCTCTACACAGGTTTAAAATATTTTCCGGCAACGTCAATCGATCCGCCAGGGAAAACGGAAGCACAATTCATCATACAGGCAATAATCCGCTTTTCCATTGACGGCAAAAGTCTTCACTTTAGCGGCTCCGGCATCTTCCAAAAGCGCACGGGCATAATTCAGGGTAGCTCCGGTTTTCACCCGGTCTTCCACCAGCAAAATATTTCTTCCGGCCACCTCAAACTTTATCTCTTCCAATAACTGAGGCCGTTCGAAAAGCTGTTTTTGAGAAGCATCTCTCAAATGTAATTTCAGTAATTGAATTTCAATATCCAATTTCTGATTCAAAATCGCAGCGGGAATAATCCCTCCGTTAGCAATAGCCACCAGCAGGTCGAATTTCTCGTCGAAAACCACCTTTTCAAACTGCGACAAAACTTCGCCAAAACTTTTATATCTCATATTTTGCCATCAACTTTAACACCAGCCATCCCCCCGCTACCTGCAAAAGCATCCCCGGCACTCCCAAGCGGAAATCCTGCAAAGCGGCGAACAGCGAGCCACTGATCGCCCATTCGGCTATGCCTCCGGCAATCTGATAAATCAACACCACCAGGACAATATGCCATACAGACAACTTCTGGCTTTTCAAAGCAATCCACGAAGCGGCAACGGCCAGCAAAGAAGACTTCACCAACAACACCGGCAACATCCCGGCGGACGGCATGCCAAACAAGAAATAATTGCACAAGGGAGAAAGCAAAGCCGTAAGCAACCCCACTTTTATGCCGAACTTATATGAAGCGATCAAAGTAAAAAAGTAGATCGGCAATAGTATTTTCCCTCCATCGGGGATCGAATGGCAAAGCTGAGGCAACAGCACATTACCCGCAATAAAAAGCATCGCAAATAAATAGGTCCTATAATTGCTAATCGAAAGATTAACAGCACGAAATGAACTAACTGCCTGCATAATAAAAAATTTAGAATTTAAAAATAGATTCTCAAATATAAATATTTTTCACAAAAACTACCTCCTATCGCAAAAATTAATTATTTTTGAAAATATGAAAATCTTAGGGAATATTATCTGGCTTATCTTTGGAGGCATTTTGATCGCCATAGAGTATTTTATATCGAGTATCGCTCTATTTATCACGATCGTCGGGATTCCTTTCGGCTTACAAACACTTAAACTGGGAATATTGGCTCTTTGGCCTTTCGGCAGCCAGATCGTTCACAAAGAGGCCGCACACGGCTGCCTCTCCATCTTTATGAATATCATCTGGTTTTTCGTGGGAGGAGTTCCGATCTTCTTAACCCATGTGGGATTCGGCATATTATTCCTGATTACGATCGTCGGGATCCCTTTCGGCTTGCAACATTTTAAGCTGGCGAGTCTCGCCCTTACTCCTTTCGGACACGATATCAAATAAACCTTTACGCTGCCGGTCACTTTTTCTGCGCCGGGAATATCAGGGCATTTACATCGTATCCCCGCACCCGGGCGCGGGTCAGTATCCGGGAAACCGTTTCTTCCGGAAGTTGTGGCGTGCGGCTCAGTATCCACAAATACCGGGGAGAAGAGCTGCCTACCAAAACCCACTCATAATGCTCCGGTTCCAGTTCCAGAATATAATAATCGCTATAAATAAAAGGGAAAAACGAAAC
>UQTM01000057.1 GCA_900544025.1 uncultured Odoribacter sp. | reverse complement strand
CCGGCGATGGTGGAATGGAGCCAGATGACGGGGTTTGCGCAAGCGATGTACAGGATGCTGGTCACCGGACGAACTCAGGAAATTATCGATACGATCAATTCGAATTACAAGCATATCAAAGAGGTGCTGTAAAGACCGGAGCAACAGAAAAGCAAAAACCTCCGCCGGGATAGGCCGTCTATCCCGGCGGAGGTTTTACATTCCCTGCCGGGCTGCATATCGTGTCCCGAAAACGGAGCGCGATATGCAGCCGCTTCCAGACAGGAATGCCGGACATTTCAAATTTGGGATCAAGTTACAGTAACCGCCTTTTATTTTAATTTCATGCGGTAAACATTGGTTTCTTTCCGCTCGAAATGCAATGCCTGATAGAGCCGGTTGGCAGCGACGCGGGAAGGATTGGAGGTGAGCATCAAAAGGTCTGCCCCGGCAGATGCGGCGAAGCGGATGGCGTGCTCTACCAGAGTTTTCCCTATGCCCCGCCCCTGGAAAGCGGGGGCCACGACGACGTCCTCGATCCAGGCTTTCATCCCGGTAGGACTTGTATAATAGCCCAGGGTGAGCATTCCCGCCGGAGTTTCGCCCTCACGGGCAAAGAACAGGTGGCTGCAGGGCGAGGCGATGATGCCGCGAAAAGCGGATTCCGTCAATGTTTCTGCCTGTGGCGACAGGATTTCCACCCATTGTTGCGCTATCCGGAAATCCCCGGCGTTAAATTCTTGTATTTCGGTAATGGTTATCATATCGAAGCGATTAGGAATACTCTAACAAATATCGGAAATAAACCGGAATTTACAATCGATGTGCTTACAGGTAATCGATGCCGGCTTTCCGCGCCTGCGAGTGCTGGAACTGCCGCCGGATGCGGTAGAGTTGTCCGTCTTTCAGCAGGCGTGCCCCGGTCTGCCTGAAACGGAAAGAAATACCGTGTTCCACGCATTGGCGGCGGATGCCGAGCACCCAATCGTAATGGCAAGTACGTGCCTCCCGGCCGGATTCGCCGCCGACAATGACCTGCTCCACCCATGCGCCTAAATAGGGCGAGAGATCGACGGCGCTCAGCAAGGGCTCGCAAACAATGATTTTATGTTTTACCGGTGCAGCCCGGTAGATCGGCAGGCGGTAGTCCGCACGTTCCTGATTTTCCATCGTACAACAAATCGTTACGTTGTCGTACCCCTCCCCCCAATCATCCGGAACAACCGCCTGCAAACGGTCGATACGCTTGGTTATCATCAAAAAACGGAGATCGGGACGGCTACGGATCATTTCCCAGGCTTCCCCCCTCCATTCGTCGGCATCCTCCACGAAAAAATCGGAAGAAAAGCAGGTATATACCATCTCTCCCGCTCCGATCTTGTAGCTGCCGTCCCGTTTTTTCCGAACGGGCAGGCCGAAGCTTTTAGTCTTCACCACCACAGAGCTGTCGATTCCGTGTTTGCCGTCCGTCCGGTAAACATAGCAGTTCACGCAGCCTGCACTCAACTTGTGGCAACCGTGCCAGGGATTCCAAAGGGGCATTTCCGGAAGGCTTTATTTTTTAATGGTTTGGCGGTTCGTATCGTGCATTTCCCTTGCATACTGCTCGTATCCCACAGTTTTAATCCGGGCGATACAGGCAGGACGATCGGAACGGAAGAGGACGGCAAATATTTTTCCGGCCAGATTGTTGAACTTTTTACAGGCGGTATAGGTTTCATCCGGACAATCGGCACAACTGCGGAAAGCGTGTTCCCAGCAGCAGGTACGTATTTTGCACCATTGTGCTTTGTCGTTTCCCGGACATCCGGGACAGTTTCCCTTCCGATGCCGCCGGCAAGCCCCGCAATATAGCCCGCAAGCGGCAACGATTCCATCATTATCAGCAGAAAAAGTATGTTCCATTATTTCTTATTGTTTGTATAAAGGCATTGGAATGCCTTCGTCAAATATAATCGTTTTTACATTCAATATTTCATTTCTTTTTACTATCTATGTACATTATTTTAATTTTATTTTTATGAAGCCGGATGAAGGGTGTACGGATGTGTTTTTAACACAGGCCGCAGAGTTGAAGAATTTATTGTTCTGGGAGTATTGCTGTACGAGCGGACAGACCAAATTTTTTGGAAAGCCTGAGTTTTTACAGCAGCTTCCCCTGCCGGACGGGAACAAGGATTTTTTTCCGGCTTACACGGAGATGGTTTGCCCGGACCAGCAGGAGGAGTTCAGCAGGATCGTGTCGGGACAATTGCCTGAAAGCAGCGGAACGCTGGTTTACCGGATTCTTTCGGGCGAGTCGGCAAGGTATCACCAGTGCAGCTATGACCGGGTATCCACCCCGCAGGGGGATGTAATTGCCGGTACGATCACCGACACCAGCGTCCAGATAAAATTGCAGGAGCAGGAAACTATTTTCCGCTATATTTCCCAATATTCCAACATTGGCATCTATTCCTGGAATCCGATCAGCGACAAAAGCGAGATCAGCCAAAAATGGTATGAAAATTTAGGCTTGCCGGAAGGACTTTCGTTCATCGATTCGATGAAACAGATGATCTCGATGATTCACCCGGACGATCTGGAGAGGGTGAAAGCGGCGGTGCTGACCCTGAGGGAAGGGAAGAAAGAATATTTGGACGAAGAGTTCCGGGTGATTACGGGCGATACGGTGAAATGGCTGAAATATACGGCAGTCGTTAAAAGTTACGATCCCCAGAATAAGGTGATTCAGGTGGTGGGGATGAATCAGGACATTACGAACCTGAAGCAGCAGGAGGAACGGCACCGGAAGATTTTAGAGGTATTGCCGGATTTTATTTTCATTTTCGACGAGCAATTTGTGTTTCGCGATGTGTTAAAGTCGGAACGAATCAAGCTGTTCCATACGGAGAAAGAGCTGATCGGCCAGAACGGGCGGATGTTTTTCGCCCCGGATGTTTCCGATTTGTATTGCAGCGCAATCCGCCGCTGTCTCAATTCGGGAGATCTGGTAGAAATCGAGTACTTTTTGGATGCACAGAAAGGAAGGCATTATTACCAGGCCCGGATTATGCCTTTCGAAAGCAATAAGGTACTGGCTTTGATCCACGATATCACTCCACGCATGAAACGGACGCAGGAATTGCTCGCCGCCAAACAAAAAGCGGAGGAGGCGGACCGGATGAAGTCGGCATTCCTGGCCAATATGAGCCACGAAATCCGCACTCCCCTGAATGCCATCGTCGGTTTCTCCGAGCTGGTGGCTCATACCGACGACGCAGCAGATAAGGAGATGTATCTGGACATTATCCGCCACAACAGCAATATCCTGTTGCAATTGATCAATGATGTGCTGGACCTCTCCCGGATCGAGTCGGGTAAAACGAAAATGGAATTACAGGACGTGGAGATCTGTGCGTTAGGCGAGGAAGTCAGACAGGTGCATTTACTGAAAATGAAACCGGGAGTCGTATTGAAATACGAGCATCCCGAACAGGAGATATGGCTGCATTCCGACCAGAATAAGATTATACAGGTGCTTTTCAATTTTATGTCGAATGCCATCAAAAATACGCAGGAAGGGAGTATCACTCTGCGAATCGGCATCGATTATTCGATGGTGCGGATTACGGTGGCGGATACGGGTTGCGGTATTCCTGCCGAACAGTTACAGGTGATCTTCGAGCGTTTCACGAAGCTGAATAATTTCGTACAGGGAACAGGCTTAGGATTGAGCATCTGCCAGACCATCGCCGATAAGCTGGGCGGAAGAATCGAAGTGGAGTCCACGTATGGAGAAGGGAGCGCGTTTTCGCTGCTGCTGCCTTATCTGCCGGACCTGCGCACCAAGCCACAGACAGAGACAATGCAGGAATAGTGAACGGGAGTAAGAGGACGATATTAAAACTCTTTTGCTACGGGAATCCCAAGATTTTCTGAAAAAGGAAAAGGCAAGAAATACCGGCTCTTTAAATCATTTATTAAAAACTTCCTGTAAACCCTCCCGAAAAGTAATGTCCGGCTGCATGTCTGCACCGAATTTTATTATTTTTGCAGCCTATATTACGAAAATATGATGATTCCTTCCGACCATTGGATCAGGCAGGTTGTCGATGGTTTCCTCCTTGCCCTGACGGCTGTTATTTTGTTGTCTGTCGTGTTCCCCCTGCCTCCGGGCGGGATTTTATACGACGGATTCAATGCCCTGACTTCTATCAGTCTGGCGGCTTTGTTTTTTATCCACGGGGCTAAACTGTCACGGCAAGCGATCGTTCAGGGAGCCATCAACTGGCGGCTGCACCTGCTGGTGCTCTTATCGACTTTCGTGATTTTTCCACTTATCGGTTTTCTGTTCAAACCTGTTTTTTCCCCGCTTTTCAAGGGAGGGAACGAGTTGTTTTATTTCGGGATATTATACCTCTGTTTTCTTCCGTCCACCGTCCAGTCGTCCATTGCGTTCACCTCTATTGCAAAAGGCAATGTGCCGGCAGCGGTGTGCAGCGCTTCGCTATCGAATTTCTTAGGCATTTTCATTACCCCTTTTCTGGTAAACCTGTTTTTGGCGGGGACTTCCGGAGTGAATGCAGAGATCGATCTGAAAACGATCACGGAGATCGTCCTTCAAATTTTATTGCCGTTCGTGGCCGGGCATATTGCCCGCCGACGGATAGCCGGCTGGATCGACCGCCAGAAAACGCTGGCCAATATCGTGGACAACGGGACGATATTGCTGGTGGTTTATATGGCGTTCAGCGATTCGATGCAGCATCATTATTTTGAAAATATTTCCCTGACGATCTTGTTTTGGATTGTCGTGATCGATGTGCTGATCTTAGCGGTGTTGCTTTTATTTACCTATTATTCTTCCAAATATCTAAAATTCAGCGAGGAAGACCGGATCGCTATTTTGTTTTGCGGTTCCAAAAAGACGTTGGCAAGCGGCTTGCCTATGGCCAGGGTGATTTTTGCAGGCATCGGGGCTTCGACGGCGAGCCTGGTGCTTCCGTTGATTATTTTCCACCAGATCCAGCTGGTGGTTTGTTCTTTTATCGCCCGGCATTATAAACGTAAGGCAGCATACGCACCCGTTCGGGAAAGGCTGTCACACCCGCCCCGGCCCGATGTGGCCTTCCGGGAAACCGGGAAATGAAAAAGGCGACCGACCTCCCCCATACCCAGGGAGCGGGCAGATTCCCCTCACGTCCCGGCATAACTTTTTTATAAAAATTTACCTTTCAGTCCAGCAATTTTTCCCATGCTTCGGGCTGGAAACCTACAATCACCCGGTCTTTCGCCACCAGCAAAGGGCGTTTCACCAGTTTCCCGTCGGAAGCCAGCAGGGCGATCCGTTCCTCTTCGCTCATTTCCGGGAGGCGGTCTTTGAGTTGCAGGGATTTATAAACCAGGCCGCTGGTGTTGAAAAAGCTTTTCAACGGCAAGCCGCTTTGTTTTATCCATTCCCGGAGTTCCGCTTCCGAGGGACGCTGTTCCACAATGTGGCGGGCGGTGTATTCCACCCCGTGTTCATCCAGCCACTTCCGGGCTTTCCGGCAGGTGTTGCATGCCGGGTATTCTAAAAATAAATAGTTCATCGTACTGTCGTTAAGATTCCATTTTTCCGGTTCACACCGGATGATTTTCCAGATTTTCTTAAAGAGGTTCAAGCGTTCACTTCTTTTCGTCCTGTTATCCCGGCGGTTCGTGACGGGATTTTATAGCAATCCGAAATGTTTCAGGGCATACGCCACGCCGTCGTCGTCCACGCTGCGGGTAACGAAATCGGCCGAACGGGCCACCTTTTCGGCTGCGTTCCCCATAGCTACGCCTATCCCGGCATATTCCAGCATGGGAATATCGTTACCGCCGTCGCCGAATGCCATCGTTTCCTCGCGGGTAAGCCCGAAATAGTCCAGTATTTTTTCCATCCCCACCCGCTTGCTTCCTCCGGTAGGGATCACATCGGCAAAAAGCGGTGTCCAGCGGGTAGCCTCACAATCTTTCAGCACCGCCATCACCCGTTTTTCCTGCTCCGGGGTGAAGAAGGCCAGCAATTGGAAAATCTCACCTTTCAGGGCTTCATCCGTCCCTTTCACAGGAGGCATGCCTAAATCGATCAGTTTCAATAATTCTTCGACTTCTTTGGAGTCCATATTCAGGAATGCGTCCCGCTCCCGCACGAAAATGCAGGGAAACTCCCCTTCGGTTTTCAAAAAGTGCACCAGTCCGCGAATGTCTTCTTCCAATATTCCCCGCTTGTAGATCACCTTATCCCGTCCGGCGAAACAATAGCTACCGTTCAGGGTGATGTATCCGTCGAACTCCATGTCGCCCAGATTGTTTATAAACTGCATGTGGCGGCCGGTGGCAATGAACACTTTTATCCCTTTCGCCCGCAGTTCGCGCACGGCTTCCACCGCCGACTGCGGAACACGGTGGGTGTTGAAGCTCACCAAAGTGCCGTCGATGTCTAAAAATACTGCTTTTATCATATCTTCTTTTTAAGGATTGTTTTTTAATGCTACCGGCTACCGCCCGGAAAAACTTCCACAGGAGCCAATCGCCCGGAAAGAGTTCCACAAGGGGCAATCGTCCGGTGAAATTCCCACAGGGGGCAACAACCCACCGAACAGCAAACCGGCGGGACAATCCGCCCCCGGTTCCGGTGATGTTCCAGCCCATTCCCCGTTCCCCGATAAGGGGGGAAGGCAGAGCGGTCACAAAGTAACCAAAGAACGAGATTCATCGCACAGAGGTTACATTGTCCGCTCCCTGCAAGGCACCGGGACAGGCGACCGGAAATGCCATTCCCCTACCCGCCCGAACACTTCCCGGCGAGCGGAATGACAAATTTAAGAATTGTTTTAACAAGAAAAGAATGCCGGGGCAGAGAAAAGCGATATCCGAAAATGCAAAGGCAGGCTCAAATAGCCTGCCTGCACACCGAATCCCCGGAAGGGAATAATATGGTTGTAAATGATTTTCATGATATTAATTTTACATGAAAGTCAGTTTCTGTAAATACACCTGGGCATATATTTCCCCGTAATTCGGTGACATTTCATTCGCTAAATAAAAAGTCGCTTCGTGGGAACCGAGCCAATCCGGTTCGACATAAATATCCCGGTAGGTTATCGTTGCCGTGTCGTTAGGGCCGGGTTCATACTCCCTGCCAAATTCTATATTACTTATGCCGTACATATCGAATAAAGGAAATATGGTTCTATCCCCGACATTGGCAACTTTGATTATTGCGGTAAAGTGTGGGATGCTCGACACTTCAACGATATCGGTATTTACCCACGTATTTTCAAGTGCTTTGACCAAAGGAATATCGTTCCCATCCACAACGATGCTCGTTATTTCCAGATTCTTTTTAATCAAATGCTGCTGCTGTACTAATTTGTTACTGCCATAGGCAACCGTCACTCCGGCATTGGGGAAGTTACTATCGACCCATGCCCACGTAGCCCCTCTGTTACCCTCTGCCGGAATCGTTCCGCCCCCTGCGAAGGTGCTGACAAATTGCCGTGTTGCTATCTTTCCCATAATATCATTTCAATAATAATTTTTCCAAACGTTCCAGTCGCTCTTTAAGAGAAATATTTTCACATTCCAAAGCTTCGATCCTCTCGTCCTGTTCTGCACATTTAATCGTGAGGACTTCTGTGTAATTAACGACTTTGTATCCATTCTCTTCTTTTACCGCAGCAGGGTATAGCTTCTCTACCTCTTGCGCAATCACCCCGTAACCATGCCTGCCCGACTTGTCGAATTCACACAGTCTGATCCGCTCTCCGGACAGGTGTACCGGAGTAATGTTCTTCTTTAGCCGCACATCGGAAGTTTCATAGAAGCCGTTAGCCGCCGAGATCTCATGGGTACAGGAGATCGCACCGTTGGTTACAGCCATTCCCCCGTTCACATTCATCCCTCCGGCAGAAACATCTACGCCCGCATTAAAGGTTTTCTTCCCGGCAAATGTCTGGGCAATGGTATTGACAACACCCGACTCGTTCACAGAAGCTAAAGGAATAGTGGCAGACAGTGCAGCCATTCCCACGCCCGATAAATTTAAACGGGGACCGTAACCTTTATCAGAAGTCCAGTTCATTATGGTCGGATAGTAATTATCGCTACTACCGATATCGGATTTAAATGCCAATTCCTTGCCATCGTAATACAGTTTCCCGTCGGCAGCGAGGTTAATACCCTTATTGGTGGCATAGTTATATATTTGTATATCTTTTGTTGGATATGTGCCAAACCCGATATATCCTATGTTCCCGTTAGCATCTTTGAACATTACGACGTGTTCCGAGGATGATACGAGCATATTCAATCTCCCGTTGGATAAGGTCTGTTCGCCGGAATTTTTCAGAACATCATCGTCAAAAGCAAAATACTTGTTATTGGGAGCAATAATCCTGCCGTCCGTATGACGGAATTTCCAATCAGCCCATTGTGTTCCATTGTCATCTAACCCGGCAGATATAATAGGATAAGAAAATCCGGCATTATTCAACAGTCCTATTGCAGCTCTCGACCTATATCCTTGCTCAGCTTTACTGTGACAATCTATTACCCGGCGGGTTATCTGATCTAAATGTATAACAACATCAGTAGCATCACTGATTTCATTAAATTGGTATGAAGGTTTGGTTGCGGCTTTCGCCCATGCCGGGATATCATCCGCTAATGCTAATTGTTTCCATTCCTGCCATTCTCCACCGATCTTTATTCGAGCAAAACAATAACTGGGATCAAGCGAAAAAAACATCTGATGGCTCGCATTGATATCCCATGTATAATTTACTAAGTATCCGCCTAAGCCCGTAGTAGGTATATTAATTGTAGCAGCTCCTGTTCTTCCCGCTCCATTTTCAGACACGTTATTCGCATCCATGATATCAGATATATGCGATAGCTTTCCAGCGATTGCAGACAAAACATCATCGTATAGTGCAACTCTCTTCCAAGTCGTCCACGCATTATTGTTATATTTACTTCTCCACCACGGAAAATCATATCCGTGAGCATGAGCAATCTGAAATAACCACACCTGCCCACCAGCCAGTGGCGACCCGTTTACGTTGCATGTTTGCAACACCACTCCATAATATTCAGTGGGTTTCGTTCCTTTGGTATTGGGAGAATATCCGGACGTCCAAAATCCAGGCGTATCGTCGATATCCGTAATATTGGATGACTCAACCCTCCCCAACAGACCGATGGGATACCCGCCTACCGAATCCGCATTCCCTCCGTTGGCGGGCAAGGCCGCCGGAAAATCCGTTATCTGGGATTTTGCATGGGTATGTACAGTATTCGCTTTCCCGTCGATCTCGGCTTGCAGGGCGGTGTCCAGATCCGCTTTGCCTGCTTTGTCTTTGAACGCCAATGCCTTTAAATCGGTAAACCAGCGCTTGATCTTTCCGAACAGCACCGCATGCTTATCCCCGGAAGCTAAATTCGTACGGGTGGCCTGGTCGGCGAACGTCGCGATATTGTCTTTCGTATCCCCCGTTAAGGTCAGGTGACTGTCGATAGCTGCCAGCAAAGCCGAGGAAAGATGTACCGCATCCACGCTTCCCGGTTTAACCGCCACCGATATTTCCCCGGCATTGCTGATCGTGGTGGTGGCGGTGGCGGTATCCTTTCCGGTATATACTTTGGTCATTCCGGCTACGGGAATCCGGATTTCCTGACCGGATACCAGCACCAGTACCAGTTCCAGCGTTTCATTGTCGTAACGACCGTCGGTGACGGTATTTTCCAGCGGCGTATCAACCACGATTTCCCTGCCGTCCTCAAACACGAAGGTAAACCGGGCCTGCTCCGCATCATATACCACATCCTTGATATGGCGGTTCAATTTAGCATCCAACTGGGTTTTCGTGTAGCTGTCCGCCTCTGTCCCTAACTTTCCGGCATATTCCGCGCTCCCCGCCTTTACGGCTCCGCTTTCCAGATTTTCCAAAGCATTGCGCAGATCCGCGTGTGCCTCCCCGCTTTCGTCGTGTGCCTGTATTTTTGCATCCACCTCTGCATCGCGGGCTATACCGTCCGGAATATCGGCTTCCGTGATCTCTGCCCGGATCTGGGCAGAGGTTTTATGTACATCCGTATCCGAAACATGCGATTGCAATTCCCCGGACACGCCGTCCAACGCCTGTTGCACCGCTTTCGACACAGGTTTGTCGGCATCTGCCGTATCATCGACATGCGCCAGACCGACCTGGGCTTTCGTCACCCGGTGAGGGTTCGACGTATCTTCGGCGTGCGCCTGCAACGACGCGGCATCGGCTTTAGCTTCCAATAAGGTATCGATATAAGACGATGTATAAAATTCGGTATCGATAAAAACGCCTTTCCCGCGAATAAAAGCCCCTTCCTTCGCCACATCATAAAAGAAATTATAACGGTATTCCCGCATCCCCTGCCGACCGTCGGCAAGCGTTATCGGATGCGTCGCTATCAGGTAAGAATTTCCCAAATTTCCTGTCCGGTGTGTTACCAAAGTTACCTTATAATATTCATTCCACCCTTCGGTAACAAATTTAAAAAGTACAGAAAGTTCGTTATCACCCCCTACGATCGTCCGGTCGATATATTCCTGCAATTGCTCCTGATCGACAACAAATTCCTTCTCGCCTGCCATCGTGGCATCCAGCACCAGATAATGGCTATCCAGCGGAACATATTCCCCTTGTTCGTTCAGAAAACGGTCCTGCCGGGGCGTTTCCCCCGGAGAAGGCATCAGTTCTTTACCGTCCACCCGATCCACTTTCCCGGCAAGGGACTGTTCCACTTCTGCCCGGCGGGCGATTTCCGAAGGAATATCTTCTTCTGTGATCTCTGCCCGGATTTCCGCACTCGTCCGGTGAATGGATCGATCGTCCGTGTGGATTTTAAATTTTTCATAAATGCGGGAAATCTTCTCTCCTAAAAATTTCCCGGCCAACTGCATAACATTCATCGTTATCTCTCTACTAAATAATCGTTCGACGTTTTTCAAATTCTAACCTTTCCGCAACGGTACGCGCCTCCGGTCGATTTTCCCGTTGCTCATACCCATTGCGTTATCCTCTGCACGGCTTTTACAATTTCATGATATAGGCCAAAACGTAATATGGCGGGCGATTATCGAAAGGTTTGTCATCACCGACTACTTCCAAATTGATATCTACCTCCACAGCCTCTAAATTCGTCGCCACCACCCCAAAAGTATCGACATGGTCGAGATCGTTATCGTCCGCCCTTTTCAGGGCCTTATGGGTATGTTTAGGCATATTCTCGATTGTAAGGGATATTCCGTTATTCCCTCCCGTTTTCCCGATCACATTATATTCCATAGCAACTCCTTCGGTACTATCGTCATACCCCACGATAAACCTGCCCCTCAAATCGGGGGTTTTATTTTGCCCGTTGCACAAAGCCCAGCCGGAAGGGATCGCCGTGACCGGGCCGCTCCATAGGATAATCGCCCCTTTCGGGATTTTCACCGCATCGGAAATTTCCGGTAAAGACGGTTTCCCGGTATCTGCTCCCCCGATCCACCAATTTCCGTTCGCCCCAATCTCCGGTGTATCCGCTTTCGCCCGGACCCCCGTATCCTCTCCACCGATCCACCAGTTCAAATTGCTCCCGATCGAGGGAGTGTCACCGTCCTGCCCTTTAACCAGATTGGTGAAAAATACATCGATCAGCAGTTCATCGTCCGCATCTATACGTTCCGCTTTCATATCATTACCATTTTTCTTTTTCTACCATATAGAACCTCTATCCCACCATCGTTCGCTCCGGTGCGCTTCTGCACAGGGAGGTGGCATAAATCCTTATAAACCTTTACCCGTTACCGAATCCAATATTCTCACTCCCGGCACTTGCGCCACCTGTACCATCCCATCGCCCCCGATACGTATCTCCACCAGATACACCCCCTGCAACCGGGACATATCCTTACTTTCCAAACGGCACAGCACGAAATGGCCTTCCACCGTCAGCGGCCTGCTTTCCTCATCGTGGGTACTGTACCGGAACAACACCCGCTCCCGGCGGTCGGTCATCACCACATCCACCGCCTTACCCGCCATATCCACAGGTTCTCCCCCCCTGTCCCGGCAACGCAATACCACCGTTAGTGTTTCTCCCCTATAAATCGTTTCACCCATAACAAAACATTTTCATATCATCCATTTATATAGACCAGCACTTCACACACCACCAGTCCCCCCCTTGCTTGTAAACAAAGATGACAAACTTTCCCCGGCGAAAGTGGCAAACTTTGCCATTTCCGGAACGAAACAACCACACCAAACCACCCTTGTTCCCCTTTCCCGGCAGGGAATGCCACAAATTACTCCCCACACAAAGCAGGAGCTTCACCGACCCGATTATTCTCCCCTGTCCCTCAACGGAAACAAGTCGTTCCACAAGGCAGACGCCCCGGAAGTAAATTCCTGTTCGAATATCCCGCTTAAATTCACTTCCCCGCACAGTTTAAACCAACCACACAGAGTTCCCGCCACCAAAAGTTCGAAAAACCCGGCATCCACGATCTTTATTGCCCGCTCCCCGCCTTTTCCGGCCTGCATTTTAAAGACAATCCCGCTTTCACTGTCCACTCCTTCATTTCCCTCCAGACACATTTTCCCCACATACCCCCACAATCCGGTCACACACTCTTGCAGGCAACGGTCGAAAGCCTCCCGTTCATCTTTCGTAAGCACCAGTTCTTCCCCGGTATATCTTCCCTCGTTATCTTTCACACGGCGGGACAAATAAGCGGTTTTCAACGCACAGGCTCCGAACACCTCGTCCGCATCGTATTCAAAAGTTACGGTATTTCCATTCAATGTATAGCTCATAATCTTAAAATATGGGGTGAATAGGCCGTTTCACGGCACGTTTCCGATAATGGATACCGGTAATGATCCTGCGAAGTGCCCCGGCGGCTACCGCTTCATATTGAGCGGCAAGCTGCGGGAGGTTATTGACGGAAAACCATTCTTTCAGCACACAGGCATCCACATAAGCATCCACACCTTCCTGCAAAACAAAAGTCAGGTGGTCGTCGTAATTGTCCGTCACTTCCAGCCGGAGCTGCAACGAATCGCCGGAGTCCAGCACCGCCCGTTCGACATTTTTACTCATCCGCGCCAGTTGCAACACCAAATCGGGCCAGGCGCTTCTCAACAACCGCCCGAATAGCGGGCGGTCGTCGTCCAGCAGGACATATTTCGCCCCTCCGTTGTCCAGGGCATGTTCCCGGTAATTGGTATCGCGGCTCACCCGTCCGAAAACCTCATCCCCGTCGATACTCAAAACCCAATACTTACGCCCTTCTTTCTCTTCAATCTTTATCATACCTTCTTATTTTAATTTTCCCGGTAACCATACCACTTTCCACTACACCGGATTCCGTTCCTTCACCCGAAATTCTCC
This sequence comes from uncultured Odoribacter sp., assembly GCA_900544025.1. Taxonomy (GTDB): domain Bacteria; phylum Bacteroidota; class Bacteroidia; order Bacteroidales; family Marinifilaceae; genus Odoribacter. The sequence continues at coordinate 7,445 of UQTM01000057.1, read as the reverse complement.
GCTTTCCGTTTCCCGGCCTTCATCCGTCAGGACGATTTTATAAATACCCGCCACAGAAAGGTCTTCATAAACATAGGGATGCTCGATCGTAACCGCCCCAACTTCCACCCACCCGGCATCGGTATTTTTCATTAATTTTCCGGTTACGGCTTCCGTAAAACCATACAGTTTAAAATAAGCTCCGGCCGTATTGTCCTCTCCTTCCGGCATAAAAGGATTGTAAAGCTCATACCCCTCACTAAAAGCAAGCGGATTTACGGGAACAATCGTTTTGTCCTTCCCGACGACATGAAGAAAAACGATGTCGCTTTCCAGCATACCCGTCAATAAGGTCTGCTTATCCTGATAATAAACCCGCCATCTGTAATATCCCTTTTCGGCAACGCTAATCATATTGATAGGAAATGAATAATCCGGCGCATTATCGAGAGCATAATCAAATTCAATCTTCCACTCTCCCGCTTCATAATAAACTTTCTGGAGATACACCCAGATCCCTTCGTGCGGTATGCCGACCAGATCCATTTCCAAACAAAAACTATCATACATTTTCGCTTCCCAATACCCATGCTCATTCAATCCTCTCACCTGAATGCTACGCCCTATCCCGGGAATCCGAACGGATAATTCGGCAGAGCCGTCGTAAACCATCCGCTCTCCATGCTCCGCTATAATATTCAAAGGTTTGTTTCCCGTATTCAGCGGATATTTTTTCAAATAAGAATCGAGATGATAACTTCCCGTAACCCCAAAATCAGGGATCACACGGGTTTCCACCCATAGTTCCCGAATGCCGTCCGTTTCCTTCACATACGAAATTTCCAGAGTACCGGAATACACAGGATTTTCCGCCGTCTCATCGTTCAGGGAGAACTCATAGGACGCCGGGCAATACATGCCGGAGCTAAGTGTTTTCAGCGACACCTGCGGACGATTGTCCTTTTTCAGCTCTGCGTATAATTTATCCCAGTTCTTATCGGCCACATTGATAAGCCCGTTTTCATCCTCTGTAAGATATATCCCTTCCAAAGGGTGTTCGTCTTTATAGCCCTGGAATGAAATCGTCACCCGGCTACCGGATACATTGATTACCAAACAATAGGCATCCGGATATTCAGGATTCTCTGCATCCGCCACCACTATCGAAGAATTAAACTGCAGTTGAATACGCGTAGAACTACCGTATTTCGTGCGCGTTTCGGCACTGCGGGGAACAAGGCTATAATTAACCGGAGCATCCGGGCTTGTATAATCGTCCTTCCAGCAGTATAACAGATACACCGGCTTTTTAAACAAAGTTCCGTCCGCCAATCGCTCCTGCACGGCGGCAATCATTTCCGCTTCCATTGCCGTCGTTCCTTTGGTGAAATCCGCCGGAATAACGATCACCCCCGATCCCATACTCTCGATCATCTGCTTATATTCCGGCGGCATCAACCCGGAATGGTCGTCCCCTACCACCGGCAGCGTAAAATGCTGAACGGCAGAGGAACCGTCCGCCGGATTCATGCGGCGGAACCCGACCGACCAGCTTCCGTCCGCCTCTGCCCGGAAACCCGTCGCTTCCGAAAGGTAAGCACCGATATTCGCCAGCTTATCCGCCTCCGCCGAATCCACCAGCTCTTTCCCTTCCTCCCGGTCGATCTTTCTGTCCAAAGCCTCTTGCTGGGCGGTGGAAACGGGTTTCTCCAAATCCGACGTATTATCCGCATTTCCCAGTCCTACCTGCTCTTTCGTCACCCCGTGCGGATTCCGGCGGTCGTTCACATGGACTTTCAGCATCGTATATACTTCCGACAGCTTCTCTCCTAAAAAGCTACCGATTTTTTGCAGTGTATTCATCTCAAATCCTCCGAAACCTGAGCCAGAAATGCCGTCGTAAATTCCTCATAACTGCCACCGTCGGCAGGGCCGCCGTCGGCCGCTCCCACCATCACACGCCCGGCCAGCGAAAGGTCTTTCACAAACAGGTCGCGGGCATGCTTCCCGTCCACCGTATCGGCATCGATTCCCGAACCTTCCCCGTCGATTTCCAGTAACTTCTCGTGCAATTTCTCCGGGGTGATCTCGTCCGCATCCTTTCCCGCCAGCACTTCGGGTATATACAAATCCATCAGCAGCACGCTGCTGTTTTCCTGAAATTCAATTTCCAGTTCACTCCCCGGAACCACATCCCCGATGTGGTCGTCCAGTACGATTTCTTCCACACTCATAATTCCAGATCCTCCCCGATCGCCGACGGATAAATTTTTATCTTCTTCGTCATCTCTATCATCGTCAAATCGCTTTTCCGCAATTTCAGCTCTACGACATACGAGCCGGACAATGTACAGGTATCCTCCGGCATCAGCCTGAAAAACACATAATTTTTCTTTACCGTCACCGGCCCGGTATCCGCCACACCGCTACTGCTGAAACGGAACAACACCTCTCCCGACACATCCCGGAACAATGCCGACACCGTCATCCCCGTCATATCCGCCGGAGTGCCGCAAGCGTATTTGCACCGGAACAAAAAATTCATCGTTTCGCCTTGATAAAATTTACTCATAATAAACTCTTTCCACGTTCATAAGCTAATTGTGCCCCGTTCACATTTCCGAATATCTGCAACACCCGCGAAGCACACCACCAGGTCAGCACATCCTGCAACTCCACAGGGACATTTTCCGCCAAAGCCTCTTTCACATACACGAACCGACCGACATCATGCCTTTTTTTCACCGTATAATATTCCAGCACGGCTTCCCCGCCCCGCTTTCCATACACACAAACCGGCTTGGAAATCCCGCCCCGCAAATACCGGTTGCCCTGCATCTGCGCCACGGCACTCCCCGGTTCGGCGGCCTCCGTTACGCTGCGTTCCCATTCCGCCATGCGGAACTCCAGCAACCGCAAAAAGCCCTCCGGTAAAACCACATAACCGCTGCCGTCCTTATTCCCGTGAGCCTCCACCTGCTCCTGTGTTCCCTTCACTTTCAGGGAAGGGGCACGCATCAGCACCTCTTTTGCACATTCGTCCAGCAGGCCGTCTGCAAAAGAGTCCACAGGCTTATCGTTCATAAGGCTCACCGGAGTGATTTCGGCATCCAAAGGCGAAATTTCGTCCACCTTTGTTTTCACCATATTGATCAGTTCCTGACGTGTCATGGCCTACTCTCCTTTCTCAAACTTCAGGGCATACCCCAGGCGGCGGGCCGCTTCCACGGCTTTAGCCGAAGTGTTCACCTCCGTTTTCTTACATCCGAGCCCCGTCAGCCATTCCGCAGCTTCGTTCACCGTAGCGCACACCTTTTCTGCCAGAGGCTCTTCCGCCGCCGCAACCGCAGGCTTTTTCTCCGGTTCCATCCGGTCGTCGTCGGCCGTACGGAACGTGCGGTGCAGCTTATACACCTTTCCGTAACCGGAACTGCGTTCGATCGCTTCCTGCAATTTCCGGTCGGTGGTACTGAATTCCCCGTTCTGCCGCAAAGCTTTGCAACCGCCACCGAAGATCACGCTTACCGTCTTGCCTTCCACCTCGATCGGCGTACTCAATGAAAAATCATATAGTAACGTATATATTTTCAACATAATCCTATCTCATTTTTAGTATTGAAAGCAGGGGAAAACCTGTCCCCCCGCTTCATCATTTCACTTTATTTACCACACAAACGTCCCTCTGTCACGCTTTCCGGCGGATCTTGCAATGCGTAGGCAGGTTCTCTGCATACAGGCAATAATGCTCGATCATCCGGTGTGCCATCACTCGTTTCTGGCCGCTTTCGTCCAGGTTCAGCACCTTAGTGTGCAACGGTTCGTAAACGTCTTTAGTAATGTAGCTCATATCCAGTACCAAAGCGCTATCGGCAAACGCCCCGCGGAACAACTTATGGGATTTCACCAGCAATTCACCGAAATTGGTAACGATGCGCTGGAAACGGATACCATGTACCACCTCCACATTTTCCGGCTTGATCTGATGCTGGAATTCCGCCACATCGCTCATGCGTTCGATCAGATCGTCCCCGGCGAACAGGATTTTACGCTCGCTGCCGTTATTGTCCGAGAACACATATTTGGTCATGTTCACATAAGCCGCCTTGTCGAAAGCCTTCGAAGCGTCGAATTCCCAGGCTTTATCCACCTGATTCCACAAACCGTCGGAAGTGTATACCAGTTTCCCGTCGTTCGGATTGGTCACCACGGAAGCCACGCCGAACAGGTTGGTATATTCCATCGCCCGTTTCCAGTCCCACATCGTTTGTTCCTTATAAGTGGAAAAATCCATCGCCACTTTTTTCTTCGCCAGGTTTTCAACCACACTCTCTTCCACCTGGCACATGTGGATCTGGCAGAAATTATAACGCGGAGTGGGCTGCAAAGCAAACGGGGTAGTCTGAGCGTCAGTTTCCGCTTTCGCATTCCCCAGGCGCAACAACACCGAATTAGCCGGGATGTTGGGAATTTTTCCGTCCACCGGATTGGCCGCCACCACATTCAGGCGGCTGTTGGTGTTGTCTTTGCCCAGCACATACAGCATCAACGGCTTGCCGTCGCCCCCGGCTACGCCCGGCACCAATACGGTATCGTCTTTCATCCACATATTTTTCAGTCCCACGGTAATGTCGTGCACATCGCTGCTCCCGGTCAGTTCCACGGTCACTTTGTCCTCCACATCACGGGTTCCCACTTCCCAGCCTCCGGTTTTGATACTCCCGGTCTTACGCGAATTTTTCAGCTCGCGCATCAAGGTATCCATCGGGGTTTCGGAAGGACGCACTTTCACCACGATCGCATCCAAATCGAGGTCGTGAATCTCGCCGTTATCCTCTTCCGTGCTTTGGTGCGTAATCCCGCCTTCGGTCAGGCTGCCCGGACCGACCACGCCTGCCATCACCGCAGCAAAGCTGACACCGCCGCCGCCGAACAAAAATGCACACAGCGAATCCACATCCAGCATCCCGGTCACCACCGACAAAGCCACACCCACCAGCGCAAAACATCCTAAAAACTTCATCATTCTTTTCATCTTCATCTACTTTTTAAATTAATATAAAACCTCTTTTTCTTTTCTGTTTCCCCACCACCTACCCGTCCGGATTCCCGGACACTTCCGCACACCCCCTCGCTGCGGACAATTTTTAACCGGGACTTAAATCCCCCGGCGTTCCGGCAAATCGAAGAAATTCCGCCTGCGCACCTTCTCCGCCGGCTGAATCGCCCCGCCGCCACCGATGCCGGGAAGCCCGTCCCCGTCGGCAGCCAACCGCTCACTCCGCCGTTTGGCCTCGATCTGCTCATTCCGTCCCCGGATCAGTCCGGCTTTCTCCGCCTCCGCCACAGCATCGTCATAGCTCATCTGTTTCAGGAAACCTTCCAGCATCTCCGGCGAAATCCGTTTATACAGCAATTCGGTGAAATGATCGTTAATCACTCCGATCAACTGTTCCTTTTGCTCGTCGTCCAATCCCTTTTCATCACAAAAGCGGTCGATCGTTTCCATGCTTTTCACTTCGTTATCGTCGATCTCCTTCGTCTGGGCTTCCCGTTTTTTCAAACCGTCCAGCCGTTCCGCGTAAGCCGTCCGATAGGCTTCGTAATCCTCATCGCCTTCCTGCGGGATCAGGTCTTCCTGTGAAAACACCTTCGCCACCGCCGCCCGGAAAGGCAAACGGTTTTCCACCAATTCATGCACCACCGCCGCAAATTCAGGATACACCCTGCACAATTCCGTCATCTGTGCCTCGGCCTCCCTGTATCTGCTCATTTCTGCCTCCGAATCGTCCACGTAACGTCCGAACACCTTCTCCCAGCCCGCTGCATCCGCAGGCTGTTCCTCCGGATAACGTTCCTGCAAACGCTTCCACACTTCTGCCGGCACAACAGGCATTTCTCCCGCCTGGCCGCCTGCCTCTACCTTCTCTTTTTCTTCCATTATCGATACTATTGATTAAACATCCGTTCAACCGCAAAAATATTTCGTTAAGTGTGCACAGAGTGGCAAACTTTGCCACATTTCCGCTTTCCGGCGCAGGATACTTTCATTATCTTCGTGAAAAGATAACTCACTATGCGACAGGAAGAAGACAGAGAATTACGTGATTTTGAGATCAGACAGTGGTATTACATTTTACGGGCGCAATACATACGCGAAGGCATGAGCGCCACCGTAGCTTCGGAACAGGCTTACGACGACATCGGGCTAAGGTTTTGCCTGCGGAAAACATCGCTCCGGCGGGCAAAAAACGCCTGTATCGGAAAGGATAAGGCTAAACTGATGTTCGAGGTGAAAAACAACCTCCAGCATTTGAAACAGACGATACTAAGATTAGAAAAAGCAATGAACGACCATGAACGAACTACTGGCAGAAAATAACCGACGCATCGCCCTTTATTTCAGGCAATACGACCGCATCACAGGCGACCCGCAGGGAGAGGTCGTGCCCCGCTCCGCCTTTTCATGGAACGGAACCCCCTTATACTTGCCCGTCACCATGACGGAACAACCGATCTACCGGGAACTGTGCCACACCACGACGCAGGCATTCCTCCGGAAATACACCGGAGAGTGCACTCCCCGGCAGGAAAAACAGTTTTTTGAAGGTTTCATTCGCGACCGCCTCCGCCACGATTTCGAATTTTGGGCATATACCTGCGTGAAAATACAGGACAAGCTTACCAAACGCCCCATTCCGTTCAGTCTCAACCGGGGACAAAGGCGGCTGGTGGCGAAATTCGAAGAAATGCGTACCGCCGGGCTGCCGGTGCGCGTGATCCTGGTAAAAGCCCGCCAATGGGGAGGATCGACCGCCACCCAGATTTATATGTTGTGGCTGCAACTGTTCCATTACCACAACTGGCATTCGGCCATCGTCACCCAATACAAGCAGCAAGCGGCCAATATCCCGGGCCTGATCTCCCGCGTGCTCGCCCCTTATCCGCCCGAAGTGCAGGCTTTGAGTTTCACCGGATACGAAGGCATGAACGGCATTAAATACATCCCCCAGCGCGGCTGCATCGTGGGGACAGGCTCGGCGGAAAACCCGGATGCGCTCCGCTCGTTCGACTTCGCCATGCTGCACCTGTCGGAAGTGGGGCTTTGGCGTTCCACCCTCACCAAGAATGCCGACGACCTCGTGCAATCGCTCTACGCCACCGTGCCCGACGTACCCGGCTCGTTTATCGTGATGGAATCCACCGCCAAAGGCATCGGTAACTTTTTCCACCTCCAGTATCAGGCGGCCGCCGGAGGGGGAGGCGCGCGGTTTCGATGCCGGCGCAGACCAAGCCGACCACGATCGCCAGGATGATGCCGAAGACGGAAATGAACAGCGTCATTTCGGCACCGCTGACGAAGAACGGCGCGTAGTGCGAGATGAACGTCCAGTCGAACACGCGCGCCTCCTTCTCTTCTCAACGGATTTTTCGTATTTGTTCCGGCGAACGCGGCTCATACTATCGCT
>UQTM01000056.1 GCA_900544025.1 uncultured Odoribacter sp. | reverse complement strand
TTTCCCACATTTCTTGTGTCGGGAACCTGCTTCGCAAGAACAACAATTTTCAGTCCTTTCATGTTACATATTTTTAGTTATAACAGTTATAACAGTTAGAAATGTTATAACGTTTTCGAATTAATATTCAAGCTTTTACACACAATCCCAATCAGCCGTACCCATTAGGGGCACTGCAGGTAATCGTCTCACTTAAAGTCGGTAAAGATAATATAATAAAGATAAAAGACAAAAGTCCGATAAAGAAAGAATTTGCATCGGTTTTAAGTGAAAAGTCCTCGAAAACGAGGACTTTCGGGCTTATTTCCTATGGAAATTTATTTGTCGGGGAAAAGTTAAAAAAATCCGGGATACCGTTTAAATTTTACTTTCCCATATTTCCCAGCTCTTTTCCGCTTGTCCTTTCCACATGCCGAAACCGTTGCGGGTATGTGCTCCGGCAGCAGCTCCGCGTTTCATAAATTCGGTTGTTTCCGGGTTGTACACCAGATCGAAAAGATAATGTTCCGGACTTAATTGCTCATAAGGCAAGTCCGGACAGTTCTCTGTTTTAGGCCAGGTTCCCAGCGGGGTTGTATTGACGATTAATTTATAGTCGCCGAGCAGGGCGGGCACTTCCGGATAGCCTGTCTCTGCCGCTGTTTTCGGCGTCCGCGAAACGGTGAGTACGTCCATTCCCAGCGAATGGAGGGCATAGCGTACCGCTTTGGCAGCTCCTCCGTTACCTAAAACCAATGCTTTTTTGATGTTTCGGGGAATAAATTCCAGCAATGAATTTTTGAATCCGTAAACATCGGTATTATATCCGGTTAAGTGTATTTCTCCGTTTATGTGTTCCACTTTCACACAATTGACGGCTCCCACCTGTTCGGCTTCTTCGCTCATCCGGTTTAGCAGGGGGATGATATTTTGTTTGTGGGGAATGGTGATATTGAAGCCTTTTAAGTCGGGGTAACGTATGAGAATGTTTTTTAATTCCGAAATGTCCTCGATCTCAAAAGGAAGATACTCTGCGTTTCTACCCTCTTGTTTAAATTTTTCCGTAAAATATTTAGGAGAGCAGGAGTGTCCTAAAGGAAATCCTATCAACCCATAAGTTGCGTGCTGTTCCATTATTTTTCGTTTTCCTGGCCTAATTTTTTTCCAATATACTCAATTCCTCCAATTAATAATATTCCGACGATACACATCACGATAGCCTGCCATACCAAGGGATCGGAACCCGTGATTCCGGCAAATTTCCCTGGGGATACATTCGTTTCTACCAACACCTGTTCCACGCCGTGCGTGTCGATATATGTTTCCAGCGTATGTTTCCAGGGCCATACTTTGTTCAGCGAACCGATCATAAAGCCGGTAAGCAAAGCTACGGTCAGGGTATGATAGTTTTTCAGAAGCCAGGACAGCAGATGTGAAAAACTGATGATTCCGGCTGCGGCTCCAACGACAAATAGTAATATCGTACCGATATCCAGGTTGCTGACGGCAGTCAGGATATAGGTGTATTTTCCTAAAAGCAGCAGAATGAAAGCTCCCGATATGCCGGGGAGAATCATGGCGCAAATAGCAATCGCCCCCGAAAGAATGATAAACCACCAGGTGTTAGGGGTGGAGGCCGGTGACATGACTGTGATGGCGTATGCCGCAGCGGCTCCTGCCAGTAATGAGATGATCGTGAAGATGTCCCATTTTTTTATTTCTTTGGCCACCAGGACAGAGGAGATGATAATCAATCCGAAAAAGAACGACCAAATGTAGATAGGATGATTCACCAGAAGCCAGGTCATTAATTTGGCCAGTGAAAAAATTGAAATCGCAATTCCGCCGACAACAGAAAGTAGAAATGTTCCATTTATTTTTTTCCAGAATTCAGCCAGTTTGAAAGTGAGCAGTAGTTTCAGGGCTTGCAGGTCGATACTTTTTATAGAATTGATCAATTCTTCGTAAATCCCTGTGATAAAAGCTATTGTTCCACCGGAAACACCCGGTACGACATCGGCTGCACCCATAGCACAACCTTTCAAAACAAGCATTAGATAATTCTTTTTTTCTTTCATATAAGCGTTATAAGATGTGTGTGATAGAAAACAAGGGAAAGAGATAAAAATAACGGGGCTTTTACTGCTCCGTTATTTTTATTGTTGTGGGAGCTTTTCGCTCCGGTTATTTTTTCAATACGTTCCTGTGTTCAAAGCGGAACAGGTCGAACACCGTTTTCACCGGGGTGAAAGTAGTAAGAGGCACTTCGACGAACACGGTTGTCCAGTTTGCCATGGCTCCGTTCCAAAGTCCCGGAAGTTCCTGTACTTTAATATCCTTTCCTTTATACGATTTGTCGGTGATAAATCCTTGGTCGGCGGCAATGAATTGTTCGAGATCGAATTTTTTACCTTTATAGTTCATCACTCCGCAAACCAGATCTACCGGATTGAAATGTGTGGATTGCTCGAATATCTTTTTCTGTTCCTTGTCTTTCAGGTTGATCTGTGCGGCTTCAACGATCATCAGGCGTGAACTGCCGTCCGTGTTTTTCACCCAGAACGGGCCGCCTCCCGGTTCCCCTTCGTTTTTCACCATTCCGCATACACGGATGGGGCGGTTTAATAATTTGTGCAGATATTTGATTCTTGCTTTGGTGTCTTTGAACGTTTTTTCTTCTGCTTCTTTATAGCCGATATGACGATTGGCAAAATCGGTTATTTCATCCAGTTGTTCGGCAGTCGGTTTCTTATCGAGCAATTCCAGGTAACCGAATATTTTCTTTTGCAGTTCCAGCAGAGTGCCGGCCAGTAGTTTTTTGTATTTTATCGTATCGTTTTTGGCGCGGTCGGGAATCACGTTATCGATGTTTTTGATAAAGATGATGTCGGCCTTCAATTCGTCCAGATTGTAAATCAGGGCGCCGTGTCCTCCCGGGCGGAAAACGATTTTTCCATTTTCGTCTTTCAACAATTCTCCCTCTGCGGTAATGCTGACCGTGTCGGTAGAAGGTTTTTGAATAGAGAAAGTTACTTCATATTTGATGTTGAACATTTTTTCAAAGACTTTGGTGATTTTCTTCAATCTGTCTTTGAAGAGAGGCATGTATTGTTCCGAAACCGTGAAATGCAATTTTGACGTTTTTCCGTTCGAAGCATACAATGCACCTTCAACGATATGTTCGTCGAAAGCCGTACGAACGAAATCACGGTAAATGTGGAAATCGATCAGGCCTTTGGGCGTATTGCCGTAGTTCAAGCCCTTGTCCGTGAGTATATAATTCAGGATTTCGATATAATTCCGTTTTTCGATTTCTTTTTGTATATCTTTTCCTGCATTCCACATGGCTGCGCTCAGGCGGTTATAGAAAGGAAGCTGGTCTATTTTGGAGAAGAAGTCGTACATCGTGCCGGAGTCCTTGTGCTGTACGAATTCAAGAAATTCTTCTTCACTGCCGGAATAGTTTTCAATGAACGAAAAAAGGTCTTTAAACATCCGGGTGGCGGAGCCGGAAGCCGGAACCATTTTCAATATCTCGGCTTTAGCGGCAAAGGTGTCGTATTCGTCGATCAGCCGTTTTTCGTCTTCTGCGGCAATTTGAGTAATTCCGTTTCCTATCGTGGCGGGTGCCGACAGATTTACAGGGCTGAATCCTTTTTTGAAATTGTCTAATTGACGTTCTATTTGTTCTGTTTTGACTCCTCTTTGTTTAAAACTCTTTAAATCTTCTTTTGTGTACATGTCCTTATATTTGAAATTCATACATAGGATATAAAAAAAACGGGAAAGATGTCACTTCCCGGTTTCTAATGTCCTGTTTAGAGGCTATTCTTCTTCCTCGTCGTATAATTCTTCCTGATTGTCGAGTTCTGTTTCGTAGAAATCTTCGGCTTCTTCCATCAGTGTATCGATGTCGTCCTGAGAAAGCGGTTCTTCGTCGATCCAGTATATTTTCTGATTGCTGTAAAAGCCGTCCAAGTCGCACTGTATGATGCAGCGGGGTTTTTCCGTATGTACTACATAGACCAAATCTACTGATTTCTGAGAATTATCTGCAATGAGAAATTTAGGTAACATAGTGTTTAATAGTTTTAAATTATCAGTCACAAATATACGGGATAAATATAATTATTTTATGCAAGAAGAATAAAAATAGTCCATTTCTTCATTTTTTAACGTGAAATATTGTTGAATAATATTACATTATCTCAAAAAAACGTCTATTTTTGTAAAATCTTATGTCCGAGGGAACTATCCTTATTCGGTAAATGTGTGAGTATGTGTAAATTGTTAAAAATATTAGGCGTGTTGTTCGTTATACCCATGTGTTCCTGGGGACAGGAGGATATAACAATAACATGGAAAAACGACACCTGTTGGTATGTAAATCCTTCATACGACGAGGTGTATCATCCTAATTATCATCCTACATTTACTTTTCCTAAACTGGAAGACACGGAATATTTGAGCTATAAAATCGTTTGGGGGGATGGAATTGTGTCGGGCGGATATACGACGGGCGCGGAAAATCAGCTCGATTACCTTTATACGCAACCGGGAATATTCGATTTAGAAATACAACTCTATAAAGGGACGGACGTAACCGGAGCGCCCGATACGGTCTATCATAAAAAGATCATGAACCGGAATCTGGAAGCGGCTTTTCATCTGTCGCCCGCAAAGCCCTGGCGATGTATGGAATGGGGAGGCGATTCGGTGAAATTGATCGTGACGGGGCACGATAACCCTCCCGGTACAAAATATGAAATTGTCGTCAATAGCGATATAGAGAAATTTGAACCGTCCGGGAAACCGCTTTTTCATAGTGCCTGGATCGACGACCGGGCGGATTCTGCCTGGATCGTGGCTTTAAAGCCTACGGGAACGTACGGGGCGAGGGTCGGGCTTAATTTAGTGTGGCAACAAAATGGGGTGGTTTTAAATACTACTCCTGTGAAATGGGAAATGTTTTATGCTTTTAAGACGCCGAACCTCAGGGATATTTATCATTTCACGGACTCGCTGAAAGATGCCGAAGTGCCCGATAATTTTAAGATATGCACTTCGAACGAGACCGGAGTGCTATGGCTGGATACCGCCATTCTGGCGCAATATCAGTACCGTTTTATTTCCAATCCGCAGGTAGCTCCGCAGTATAACAGCGTGAATAATAAATTGTTTTTCGACATTCAGTATTTCTATACCGACGAGTTGCCTGCCGACGATACGGCATGGGAAATTGTAACGGCGGATGCGCGTTATGTCGATACCACCCGGACGATAAAGTTCAAAAAGGCCGGATTCTATAAAATGAAAATAGAGGCTTACAATCAGTGCGGATTCGACCCGAAAGACGGTTCCAATTTGCTGTTTGTAGATTCGCTGTGGACGGATTCGCTGAAAAATGATCCGGAGAAGCGTTATTTTCAGGTTTTCGAGCAGGGGAAAGATCAGCTGGTTTGCCGTCAGGATTCGGTATGTACCGGAGGTGTTGCGGGGACGGTTACATTTGTCGATCGGAATATGCGGATGAGTTACGACGCTCCTCCTACCTATGAACTGACGGTTAAGAAAATCACATCGGAGGGAGAAACAGACGTCCTGTATTCGATGACGAAAAAAATCTATAAAGGCGGTATCGTATTGACAGGGAATATAGAAAATGCCGGGTGCGATTCGACGGAGATTATTCTGACCTTGAGCGATACGGGAAATTATGCTGTGAATATCAAGCGTTCGAATGAGGTTTGCGATCCTATTACTCAGGATTTCAACGTTTTTGTGGGAGATGTTCCCGTGACGAACAAGAGTCAGATCGAGGATAAGCTGTTCCTGGATTATTTTTTTGAATATAATGCGGAAGGAGCATTCTATCAAAGATGCGATACATTCCAATATACTTTGCAGAAGGATATCTGGACAGTGAATAATTATGCTGCGGATTCGATTTTCTTTTATTTTGAAAAAAACAATGGGCGGAAAGATACCGTGTTGAATTATGCAAAATCGGTTTATTCATTCGATACGGTTGGAAATACGTGGAATTTTATCCGGACCCGGGCACATAATTTTTGCGGCTGGGGAAACGAGGTGACCGTGCAGTTTTATACCCGTACCCGTCCCGATGTGAAATTGCTTCGGGATTCATTGCCGGCTAACGATTCGTTGTGCCTGAAATTCGAATATGATTATTATCTGGGAGGGGTATTACCTGAAAATTATAGCCTCTCTTACACGAGCAGCAGTCCCGCGTATGTAAACGGAACTTATTCTGCAGCGGGTGATAAAACTGACTTCGAGGACTTTTCCGATGTTCAGAAGAAGTTGTCGCTAAATCATCAGGCGGCGAAAAAGGTTTGGGAAGACCTTGTCGTTCTCAACAAAGACATGAAAAGCTGCTATCAGGAGTATAAAGATTCGGTATATATTATCAATGCCCCCGATTCGATGGTATTTCGCGATAGTGTCCGTTATTGCGAAGGATTGAATAAGTTATCCACGGAACAGTTGTTCGATCCCGCTGAAAAGCAGTTCAGATATGCGGAGTGGGCCTGGAATACGGTGGAGAAAAGCCGGGAGCAATTCCCAGAGTTCAATTATACTTCCGGAGTGGATACGCTGGTATATAAGCTGTCTAATTCAAAGGGATGTTATATCGGCGGGGAATTGGTTTTCAGGTCTAAAGCCGCTCCTAAGCTGGAATTGGAGCCGGTCTATACGGCTTGTCTGCCCGATACGATACAGGATGTGAGATACAATTCGTATGTAAAACAATTTAACGGCAATCCGGAAACTGTGTTGTCGATTTACCATACCACTTTATCGGATGCCACTTTATACTGCCGGGGCGGAAGTTGTGAAAAGTTGCCTTTGACTTCTTTTGTTTCCGATGCATTGAGGTTGATTTATGTGCTGGAAAATGAATCGGTGGACCGGTCGTTCGGTTCAGGTTGCCGTTTGGAAGATACGGTGGACATTACTTTGTTTAGGCCGGAATTAAAAATCACCAAAAAGGATACCCTTCATTACGATTGGACGAGTTATGATTTTCAATCGATGAGAGGCTATATCGATACGGCGAATATTTTAGGCAATACCTTGAGGTGGAAACAGGAGAAAGCGACCGGCACATTAGTGCCTGACGGAATAGACCGTTTGTATGGCGGCAGCTATGCTACCAGTCTGAACGACCGTAAAGGTGACGAGCTCCGTTTTGTTTTATTCGGAAAGACACCGTGTGGGAAAGAGCTATGCGATACCCTGGTGGTTGTCGTGTCTCATGGCGAATTGAACGGATATGCAGACACGATCTGTTCGACAGAGGAGTATCCGCTTTGGACGAAAGTGAGCAGCACTTTTATAGACGAGTCGTCTCTGAAATGGAAGATATGTTATCCCGATGATCCGGCCAAGCAGGGGCATTTGTCCTCTGATGTGGGAAATCAGGTAAAATATACACCTTATTCCGGTGCGGGAAGTTCCGATTCGGTGAGAATTTATGTGGAAGGGACTTTTGCAGAGGCAGCCGGATACCAGGTGGGGGATACGATTGTTTTGAAAGTGAATTCCGCTCCCAGTTTGACCGTGGTGAGCGATACCCTGATTGCAGATCACCGGGAGGTAAATCTCGGAAAGATCAGCGAGGATTGGTTTAAAGCGGAGAATACGGTAAACCGGACGATAGCCGCAGTTATGGATTATAATAACGGAGCTTTGGTAGAAGACACGATTTATCGTTTCGATGCTCAGGTTCCTGCCGATGGAGCTAACCGTTATGCAAAAGTAATTGTATTTCTGGACGGATTGCCCGGTTGCCCTCAAAGCAGACAGAGTTTTACTTTTCTCGATCTGACGGCGGCGGATTTTAGCTTTAAGCGTCCGCTTGAAATGTGTGCGGAAGATGAGGTTGCTTTGGATACGATTTACAATCGGTTAAAAAGTTTTGACCGCTATACGACCGGGCGGTGGACGCTGGAAGGGGATACCCCCCAGGGAACGTTCGATAGTGATACGTCGCATTATACTGCTCCGGATTCTTATGGAGACCGTACGATGAAGCTGGAAATATCGAAATCCTATAAAACTTACAATGGAAATGTTTATTCAGGGGTATTTCCGGTATCGCATGAGGTGAAATTGATTGTGCATCCCGAACCTGTATTGACGTTGAGCCATAGGGCAGATACTTTGTGCCGGATGCAAGACCGGTTGGATATTTCCAGAAGCTGGCTGACCGTGTCGCCGGATTTGTACCGGGATTCCCTTTTGCTGAACGGATTGCCGTTTAAAGCCGATATGGAATACCTGACACCGGTACAGGCGGGGGAGAGAGATAGTGTGTGGTTTACGGTTACCCAGGGACGTTGTACGAAATGGAGAGAGCAGGTGCAGGATACCCTGTTCCTTTACCGTTTGAGAAATATGGTAACGGGTGATTTTAAAATAGGCCCGGTATGCGAAGCCGAAGGGGCTGTGCTGGACATTACGGCTCCATTGTATGCTCCGGAAGCGAAGGGAATACGTTGGACCGCGCTCGGCGGTACGCTTTCTTCGGATTTTCCTCCGAAATTCTCTCCGGTCTTAAACGGAACGGGCGAAGGGGCGGTGACCTTGTTTGTAAATGCACCTCATGGTTGCGGGGAGGATTCGTTAAGAAGGGATTTTACTACATATCGGATGCCGGATGTCGTGTTGCAGGCAGATACTGTTTGCCGGATGCCGGGACAGTCTGTGACGGTAGGGGTAACGCCAACAACCGTGGGTTATGTGTCGGGTATCCGCAACGTGGAGTGGTATCGCAAGGGAGAAACCGTACTTCTGGGAACGACTTTAGGGACGGTTGCCTTTAACTATACCGTCAGTCAGCAGGATTCTGTGTCCGGAGAAATCGATTTGGTGGCTAAAGTGTGGGCAGAAACGCCATGCGATAGCCGTTTCGTTTACGATACAGTGAAGGTTTATTTACAAAACAAACCGGAGATACGGCTTAGAAGCGGCGTAGCGCCTGTATGCCAGGGAAATTTGATAGATCTTTCCGGGCAAGTGGAGATTGAAGGGGCTTCTGTGGTGCAATGGGTGAAATTACCTACGACGGCGGGGACTCTTAACGGGACGGAATACAATCCGGGAGAATATTGGGGAAATGCGGAATTTAAAGTGACGGCAGGAGGAAAACACGGCTGTCCGCAGGCTATGGAAGATATTACCGTATCGGTCGGGTATGCGCCCGTTCCTCAGGGACAGATATTGACTGCCCCTTTGTGTCAGTCGGATACCGTGCATTTTAAAGCGATAACATTGCCGGGAATGTCGGTTGTGTACGAATGGAATTTTGGAGATAACACGCCTAGGAAGCAAGGGGATGAGGTCAAGCATGCTTATGCAGGCGACGGGACGTTTCAGGTGGCGCTTACCGGAAAGTACGGGCAGTGTGAACGCCTGTCGATGTGGCCTGTGACTGTGAATGACAAACCTTCTGCCCGCTTTACGCCCGATCCGCAGGTGAGTCTCGGCGAATCGGTGAAGTTTGTCAGCGAGTCCGTTCCGTCGGATGTGGCTTGTAAATGGTATTTCGATAATGGAACCGGATCGGGAAATCCTTATTTTCATTCGTTTACCGGAGTTTCCGGCACAAGGAAAGTATTATTGGAAGTAATGACGGGACAGGGATGCCGGGATACGGTTTCGCATACGATCTTAGTTGTGGAAAAGCCGGTTGCGGACTTTATGTTGAAAGTAAATTCCTGTCTGGGAACGGTGGAAATAGAAAATCATTCCACCCGGAATTTTGCGGATGTGCTTTGGGATTTCGGGAATGGGACGGTGTCTTCCGATTGGGAGCCGCCGATGCAGCATTATGCCCGTATTTTTAAGGATACTGTCTATCAGGTTAAATTGAGATTAGAAAATAGCGCCGGAGTGGATTCGCTGGTTTTACCCGTGAAGATGATTTCGAAATTGAAAGCCGGGTTTGAGGTGTTACCTGCTTCGGGAAATTGTAATAATCTGGAAAAGGAATTGCATGTACAGGTGCAGGGACAGGCAGACCGGGTGAAAGTGTGGTGGGGCGACGGAGCCTATGAGGAATGGGATGCTACGGTGGAAGTCGGGCTTAGGAAACACCGTTATACGAACGATACGACAATCGTGAAGTATTTTCCGGTGGTTTTGGCTGCGGAGAATAGTTGTGAGAGGGATACCACGCTTCCTGTTGCCGTGCCGGTTTATCCCCAGACGGTGAAAGCCAAAGTGGTACTGGACGACAGCTACCGGGACGAATGTTACGGGGCGGAAAGAGGTTTCGAGAATAAATCGTTCGGTTTTACTTCTGCCGGTTATCGTTGTGAATGGGTGTTTGAGCGGGACGGAAATATCGTTACGGACAATCGTCCGCAGGTAACCCATGTCTTTGAGAAACCGGGATTGTATCAGGTGAAATTGAAAGTGTACGATAATTGTAATGAAGATATAGACAGTGTGTCTGTCCGGGTACATGGAAACGATAGTTTGGATTTTGAGATAGAAAAGGGAATTTATTGTTCCGGACGGGAAATAAAAATGAGCTTTGTGCAAAGAGGAGATATGTCTTTCGGTGATTTCCGTTGGGAATTTTCCGATGGCGGGGTGAAGAGCGGTAAGGAAGTGGCGGTGGCTTTCCCGGGAGCAGGGGCAAAAACGGTTAAGCTGACGGCAACGGCAGACGGTTGTAAATCGGTCACTCCTTCCCGGAGCATTGCCGTGGAAAAAAGTCCGGAGCCTTTAGTGGTGAAACCTCAGGTGTTAAGTGGCTGCCAGCCTTTCGAGGTGGAATTTGAAGGGAAAAACGGCACCGGGGAAGACGCACAAATCATGTGGGATTTTAAAGATAATGCTTTTTCAGACCAGCAGAAGGTGACAAAGGTATATGAAACTGCCGGGACCTATCAGGTGGTGTTCCGCCTGACGACAGCCGCCGGATGTAGCGATTCGGTCTTCATTCCGGTTCAGGTGTTGCCTGCTCCCCGGGCAGACATGAAGATTCGTAAAGACCTCTTCTGTACGGAAACCGGATCGTTCGAAGTGAGTTGTCTCAATATCAGCCCTGAAAAGGAAAACAGTGCCTTCGAATGGAGACAGGGTAACGAAGTGCTTTCTGTGCAGTCGGATTCTGTCCGGGTGTCTGTGAACCGGGAATTTGGAGATATTGAAATCACCTTAAAGGCTGTGCATAAGCTTTCGGGTTGTATCGCCGAGAAAAAAGATACGATCGTGTCGGCACACCAGGTAAAGGCAGCCTTGTCGTTAGACCTGCAAAATATATGTGAGGGAGCTCCCGTACAGTTCACGGATCATTCTTCTTATGGGGATGAGGCGGAATTGCATTTTGGAGACGGGACTGTGACCGACAATGCAAATATCGCTTATACCTATGAAAGGGAGGGAGATTATCTGGTGAAGCTGAAAGTGAGTAACCGCCAGGGATGTGCGGATTCATTGGAAAGAACTGTGACGGTTCATCCCGTGCCGGAAGTGAATTTCAGTTGGGCGAACGATCATTCCATTACCGGATTGCCGGACGGCCTGAATGTGCCGGAAAAAGCGAACGGAGGGATAAAGTTCACCAATCTTTCTTATTTGCCCGGCTCGGACGATACATTGCGATTTCGGTGGTCTTTCGGAGACGGAACCGACCCGGTGGTGGAAAAATCGCCGAGACACCTTTATCCGAATAACGGAAGCTATAAGGTGACTTTGTATGCCGGCAGTAAGGTCGGTTGCCGGGACAGTGTGTCGGATGTGGTATTTATTTCTGCCGTTAAAGGACTTTATATCCCGACGGCTTTTGCTCCGGCGGTTGCCGACGAAGGAGTGAACCGTTTTTTGCCTAAAGGCATCGGATTGTATGAATATAAAATCAGAGTTTATGATAATTGGGGAACTTGTGTATGGGCATCGGATAAATTAGTGGACGGACAGCCTGCCGAGTGGTGGGACGGCACTTTTAACGGGACTCCTATGCAGGGAGGACTGTATAAGTGGAAAGTGACGGCTTTGTTTAAAGACGGCACTGTGTGGGAAGATGGAGGAAATTCGGGCTGGGTGTTGCTGATCCGGTAGGGGGGGGAACAAGTGGACAAGTATGATTTGAATATTTATTTTTAGGATTTTGTAATGAAAAAGTGGTGTATTAGTATCATATTGTTGTGGAGTGGTTTTGTCTGTAACGCTCAGAATGAATTGTTTTCAAGACAGTATTTTCTGAATAACTTTTTGGTGAATCCTGCCGTGGGCGGAGTGAACGATTATATGGATGCCCGTTTGTCGTATAGCAGGCAGTGGACAGCCATTGAAAATTCGCCGAGTTCTTTACTGTTTACTTTCAATACAAACCTGGCGAAGGAAAAAGATCAGGTGTTGCGTTATTCCTATGCAGACAGGAAATATAAGATAGGAAAAGGAGGGATCAGTTATAATTACCGCCGGATTAAACACGGTGTGGGATTTAAGGCCACTTACGACAAAGTGAATGTGTTTTCTTATACAGACCTTGCTTTAAGCTATGCCTGCCATGTCCCCCTGAATCCTTATCTTACTTTATCGGCCGGGGTGGGTGCCGGAGTGTCTTTGTCGTCGTTGCGGTTAGACGATCATTATGTGGGTGATATAGACGACCCTCTTTTCCAAACCGGAAAAAGAAACGAGATCACACCTTTGGTAGAAGCCGGATTATGGTTGTATTCTATGGGGCCTTATATCGGCGCTTCCTTTTCGCGTTATATGCAGGACCCTTATGACGAGGACGGAAAAGCCCGCTATACGAACATCTATGCTACGGCAGGATGGCAATTGGCTTTCAGCGATTTTTCTTTTATTCCGTCGGTGATGTACCGGAATAACGGATATACCGGGAAAGGATTGGATATAAATGCGATGTTGTGGTATGCAGATGTTGTGTGGGTGGGTGCTTCTCTGCGCAGTCTGGAGAATCCTTCGGTGCATCTTGGCGTGTTGATAAAGAATACATTTGAATTGAATTACACCTATGATATCAATAAGAGGCATTGGGGGGCTTCTCATGAGGTGGGAATCGCTTACCGTATATGGAAGCGTGCAGACGATTGTAAGAACAGGTGGTATTTCAGATAAAACTGTTTCATTGTAAAATTAAGGAGGAAAAAGCTAATATGAAGGGTATATTATTCGGATTTTTACTGTTTCTGACTACTGCATTATCGGCGCAGAAAGTGGTATATGTATCGTCTAACGGTTCGGATTTTTGGACCGGCAGCCGTACGCAGCCGCTTCAAACGGTTCATAAAGCATTGGAGCAGTCCGGGGTAACGGAAGTCCGGGTGGCAGTCGGGAAATATAAAATATCGGTTTACGGAAAAGGCGAAATCATTGTTCCTGCCGGGGTGACGGTGAGGGGTGGGTATTTGGAGAAAACGCCGCACGAAGTGCAGGATGTTTTGGTGGAGAACCGGGGTGTGGCCGAGGGACAGTCTGTTTTTCAGGGAGATTCCACTTGCCGTATTTTTGAGGTGGGCGGAGTGCTGGAACAGGTTACAGTCACAGGAGGACGTGCTGAAGGAGGCAATGGAGGCGGTGTGTTCGTGAAAAGCGGTGGATTGGTGAAAAACTGTATAATCTGGGGAAACCAGGCCGCCGGGAAAGCACCGAAAGTAGGCGATCTGCTGATGAAGAACGGCGATTGTATGGATGTTTCCCAGTTTACCTACGATCAAAAAGACGATGTGGCCGGGATTGTTTTTTGGGTAAATCCACAGCGTGACGCTCCTAAAGGGGAAAGGGGCAGGGCTTTGAGTGTAAAAACGCTCGATGATTATTGGATGAAGTCTAAAGGATATACCGGGGGAAATGTAAGTGTATCTGCTGTTTTTCCGGAATTCGCCCCTTACTCTTCAGTTGAAACGGGTGCGCTTACCGATATGGACGGGGATGCCAATACGACTAAAATTTTGGGGGCCTCTTCCGATTTCGAATATCCTTTGGCGGTATTATGCCGCAGCTTTGGAGCGGAATGGTATTTGCCGGCTATCGGCGAGATCATGTGTATCATGGCAGAATGGAGTGTCGTGGACGATGTTTTCGAAATTCTTTGGAACCGGGTACAGACCGGGTCGGGAGGAAGCCGGGTTGTCATGCAGAATTATTTCGGTTGTACTTCGGCGAATGCTCTTAATCCGTGGAGAAAATCCGGCTCTATGATATTTGCTGTTATGGCCAATATCATATCTTCTTCGTGTCATACGAAGTCGGAGGTATGGGCGGTACGTTCGTTTACCAATATAGAGGCTTTGGGAAGTGTAGAAGTTTATACAAAAATAGGGAAGAACCATAAGTTTAATAAATATAAGACTTTTGCGGTTTGTAAGTTTTAATAAGTTATTGTAAAGAATATGAAATATTTAATCTCGTTTCTGTTTCTCTTGTTTCTTTTTCCTGCTGTTGCCCTTGCTCAGGGACAGGGTGGGGGAATTTACATCGATGATAACGGAAGTTGTATCGGTTCGGTGATTTACGGAAATCAGGCTCAGGATGGCTTTGGGGTTGCCGGAGGAGATGGGATATTGCTGAATACGACGATTGCCGGTAACGAAGAATTGAAGCAAAACACGAAGTCGGTGATTCCGGGAGATATTTATTGTGCTAACGGTGATATTGTGGATACTGCCGCTTACAAGAAGCGGGCAGTCAAAGATGCGATAGGAATCGTGTATTGGATATCCGGTGATCCGAAGGCGGTTTATCCCCAAGGAGCCGTGATAGCTCTGGATGAAACCCAAGGAAGCTGGGGATTGACGGGAGGGGTGAGTATAGCCGCCGGATGGCCGGAGAGTGATATGAAGTCTTATTTTTATTTGAAGGATACGGCTTGTTATGGGAATACCCGGAAATTATACGACGAGGCTGTTAAGAGTGCGAGTAACCAGGTGGCTTATAGAGCGGCTTATTATAGCTATACCTATCAGGCTGTGAGGCAGATTGCCGAGAATCCGGTGAAATGGTGCTTGCCTGCATATATGTATTTGCGCCGTTTGTTCGGCGTATTGCCGGTGGTAGAATCTTCGTTGAAATGTTTGGAAGAAGTGCATCAGGGAGAAGGCGATTTTAACATCGATCTTTTTTTAGATAAAAGTGAGGCGAATAGCTGGTATTGGAGTTGTGACGACGGGGGAGTTGTTTATAGCAATGTGTGGATGGTTAATTTCGCAACCGGTTTGAACGGAGAAATGGGATCCGTAGGGGAAGCTCTTAAAACCAAAAATCATAATATTCGTCCGATGTTCCTATATTGAGAAGACATGAAGTATTTGTTTTGTTTGATCGGGTTGCTTGTGGTGCTGGGGGTGGAAGCTCAGTCCGTTCGTTATGTAGTGCCGGGAGGAAGTGGCGATAAGAGCGGAAGCTCGTGGACGAATGCCGGGGCGGATATAAAGACTGCTTTGGGAATTTCGGGAGTGACGGAGGTTCGGGTGAAATGGGGAACTTATCGGTTAAGGGAAGAACTGTCTATCCCTGCGGGAGTGATATTGAGCGGAGGATGGGATGAAGACGGAGAGCGTAAGGCCGGAGGTACCGAAGCTACGATTTTGCAGGCTGCCGGGACCGACCGGGTGGCTACTGTGGCGGGAAAGCTCGATGGATTTACAGTTACGGGAGGATTTGTTGCCGGGAGAAATGGCGGAGGACTGTATGTGAAATCGTCGGGGGAAGTGCGTAATTGTATCGTGAAGCAAAACGTGGCTGTAGAATATTATCCGAAAGTGGGAGACGCTTATTGTACGGACGGAAGTTTTTTGTCCAGGGAAGATATAAACGATGGAAACAAAGCCCAAATCCGGGGAATTGTGTTTTGGGTAAACCCCGATCCGGAAGCAGTTGCCGGAAAACGGGGATGGGTGATGGCTCTGGACGGAAGTCCCGGATCTTTACAATGGGCGAAATCGGGTTCCCGTGAAGCGGATGAATGTGTTACGGGAGTTTCTTTTTCTTCTGCCGGGGAAGCGTTGTCGGACACGGCGGGATATGCCCATACGGAAGCGATAAAGAATAGCGGTGGTTTTAACCCCGACAATTGCCTGGCTGCTCAGTATTGTTGGGATTATCGTGCAGATAAAGGTGAAAAATGGTATTTGCCTGCGGTGGGGCAGTTGAGAATTTTGAGCGATGCCTGGAAAGAGGTGGTGGAAACGTATTGGGTAATCGACACGGACGCCAAATTGAAAGGGTGGTATATGCCGGATTATAATGTGGAATATTTGAGTTCCTCGGAATATGGGGTGCGATTCGACAGAATATGGACATTCAGCATGGCGGTAACCGGTGATTGCAGTGTGATAGGGGTTTCAGATAAGTATCAATCGAGCTATGTAACGATGAGAATCGTTTTGCCGGTCACATCATTTTAACGGAAGATATGAAATTAATATATATCATTCTATTACCGATAACGGTGCTGTTTGCCCATAAAGGTTTTTCCCAAAATGGAGGAGGGATCTATGTGGAAAGCGGAGCGAAGGTTATTGGTTGTGTCATTGCGGGTAATAAAGCGGCGGGCGATGGTTCCGGCGTTTGTGGGGGAGATGCGGAATTGTTGAATTGTACGGTAGGGAATAATGTGCCCGCGGAAAAATTGACAAAGACCATAGATATCGGTTATATTTTTTGTGAAGATAATTCGATTGTGAGTAAAGAGACATACGAGACGGAAGGACGAACGAATGCAGCCGGTGTGGTGTTTTGGCTAAATAGCGACCGCTATGCCCGGACGTCCCGCGCTTATGTAGTGGCTTTGAAACAGGCAGAGAAAGTCAGAGGAGAATTTTCTGTAAACGGTGATGTGGAGTTTGCCATGTTTGATACGGCTTGTTATATGGAAACGATAGCTTTGGCTGCTGTAAGCGAAGCGGCGATATATTGCCGGGAATACATGAAAGGTTCGGAGTTGGAGGGACGCTGGCTGATGCCCGCAGGGTTTCAGTTATCCTGTCTTTTTACGACGCACGTCCGGGTTCAGGAAACTTTAGAGTTCCTGAGAAATAAGGGGATGGATGTGGATTTTTTTGAAAAAGACGTGTATTGGTGTACGAGTGAAGCGAATATCGATTTCTGGGGCGTCAGTTTTACTTCTGAAATCGGTTATAGCCATACTCCCGGAAAGTGTTTCGAAGTACCGGGAGACGAGCAGCATTGGGTACGGCCTATCTTGATTTATTGAATGTGAATAAAGAGTATAGTACTATGATAAAGAGATGTTATTTAGTTGTGATTTATGGTGTGTTGATGTTGTGGGCTTCTGTGATTTCTGCACAGACGGTACAGGAAGAAGGGGCAGCCGTGAAACTGGGATCGGGGGCGACAATTAAAAACACGATTGTTTGGGGCAATAAAGGGAAACAATTGGAGGGTGGAAAAACTCCTGTAAATTGTCATATACAGGGTGTTAATGGAGCGGAAAGTCCTTTGTTTCAGGATTCTGCCCGATCGGATTTCCGATTGGGGAAAGGTTCTCCCTGTATCGATATGGGAGCGGACGATCCTCTGTTCGCCGATCCTGCCGCATTGGATTTGTGGGGAAACAAACGGGTGAATAACCGCATCGATATCGGGGCCAATGAATACAGAACTTATAAAATAAATTTCGTGAAAGATCCCCAGGTCGGGATTATTCAGGATATTGCAGGGATTACTTACGATTCGGCAAAGGTCGAGCCCGGAGAGAAGTATTTATTCAAACCGGATTATAGTAAAATTGCCGGGATTACGGCGGATATGGTCGTCGTTCAAAAGTTGGAGGGCGGAGAAAAGCTGACCCCCGATGCCGACGGAGTGTACGCATTGCCGGTGGTGAATAGCGATATTACTATAATAATTACACTGACACCGCCTATTGTGGTGACCGTAGAGGAGGCTTTATACGGTACTTTGACGGTTACCCGCCATAGCAACGGGCAGACCGTGCCGGATAATTCCGGAAAAAATAGTATCACGGTCGAAAAAAATGAATATATCCGTTTGGATACCGTTTCTTTGCCTGGGTATTATTGCGATGCTGTTTTTATGCGCCTGAAAGAGCCTGCCGGTTCTCCGGAAACTTCTGTCAAAGACAAGGTTGGAAAAGATAATGGAATTCAGATCACTGAAAGTATCTTTTGCAGAGCTGAATTCAAGCCTTTGTCTTACCCTGTGAAGTTGCGGGTTAATGATCCGGATATGGGACAGATAACGGTGGTGAACAATAAAGATGGGGAGACTTATACCCTACCTGCCGGCTCTTCGACCTATCAGAAAGCGGTGGTATATGGGGCCGATAAGACCTTTTCCGTGACGATTACTACAAAACCGGGATATGGAGTAAAATCGGTTAAAATATATGATGGGGATGGAACTTCCAATCCTAAGGATATAACGGCTACGATAAATAAAACAGTGGATATGCGTGTGGGCGGATTGGTTATAGATGTTGTTTTCGAGCCCGCTCAATATACCGTATCCTGGAATTGCAGCAATGGCGATTTGAATGTTACTCCGGGAACGGAAGTAAATATGCCTGGCGGCGGTAAGAAAGTAGAGGTCGCTTATGGCACGGTGATAACGGTACAGCCATTGGCGAACGGAGGCTATGAATATGTGGCCAACTCCCTGAAAGCCCAGCTTGGCGACGGAACTCAGCAGGCTTTGCCTGACGATACGAAACAATGGACGGTGTTGGGCAATATCACTCTTTTGGCACAATTTTCCGCTTTAAGGCCTCAGATAACGATCGATATAGACCAACCGGCCGGTGCTAATAACGGTGTGACTACCGATCCGGTGCTGGGAGCTGACAACCGGGTGGATTACGGGACTTCGCTGACGTTAAGTCCTGCAGCTAAACCCGGCTATCATTGCTCTGAAATTTGGATCGATGGGGTGAAGCAGGTAAGCAACAGTTCTGCGGGATTACCGTCGATAGAACAGGATGTGACGGTAAAATTTGTATTTGTCCCGGATGAGTTCGCGATAACTTATGTGAATTCAACCCCTGCTTTCGGTACTTTGCTTGTGGAAAGGCAACAGAGTGGTACAACCGGTTGGACTGCCTATACCGGCAGTCCCGGAAAAGCGAATTATTTAGATAAGATCAAAGTTACTGCTACTCCTGTCAATGAACATTATTTACTGGATGTGCTGACTCTGACGTCTGTTTCTGCCGGGCAAGTGGCTATTCTTTCCGGGGCGGAACGATCGGTGGAAGAGGCTTTGACCGTGAATGCTTCTTTTAAGCCTAAAGAGTATCCCGTCACTTTATCGAAAGTAGATTCGCCGGAAAAATTGAAAGGAAAAATTGTTTTAAAAGATAAAGCGACAGGGAATGTATTGGTGAAGCTGGAAAAAGCAGAGACTGCTTCTGCTTCGGTAAATATTCCATACGGGACAGAAGTTTTGGTCGAATGGGAGTGTGACCAAAACTATGGGGTAGAATCGGTGAATAAGATTACCACGGCGGGGACGGTGTCTATCCTGAATTCCAGGATGTTTACCGTGGAAGGACCGACAGAAGTTCAGGCCAAAATTTATTTATCGACCAATCTCTATTCAGTGAACTGGAAGATCGACCAGCCGGCCGGTAGTGTCGGCAACGAGTTGAATGTCTATGAGAATGCGGAAGGAGATATCAGTATAGGAGATCGGCGGGCGGAAGGGACTTTGCTAAAAATAAAGACGGGAACGGCAGCAGGCGATACGTTGATTGCTTTGACAGACCAGTTCGGAAATATATTATCTTCCCCGTATAGCCTGAATCAAAATCTGGAAGTTACGGCTAAGTTTGTCAGGAAGTGTAAAATTCGAATCCTGGAACCGGCAGGAGCTACCGTAACCGTGAGTAAAGATGGCGTAGTGCTTGCCGATGGCGCTATTGTTCCGGCCGGATCGGTTTTGCAATGTGTGATCACGGCAAACAGTAACTCTATCGGATGTAAATCGCTTAAAGTTAACGATGTGGCTCAGTGGACGGGGACGATTACCACCACCACGCCCCCGCCTTCCACCTCCGGGAATATCGGTTATACGATACCTGAGACATACGGTGGAGGAGAGATATGGTTTAGCGGAGTCGTAGATACCTATTATAAAGTGAAATACACTGCGGCGAATTTTGGCTCGTTTACCGTGAAAGCCGAAACGGGAGTTCTTGGCGAGGAGCTTGTTCCGGGACGCCAGTATTGGTACCCCAGCAATGGAACGGTTCTCGAATTGAAAGCACAGGAAACCGTGGCGGGATATGTCTTCAATGCGGATAGAAAAGTCGTGAACCAGGCTGTTGTTCCTAACGATGAGATCATATTGAATGGAAGTAATGGGGTATATTCTGCGTACAGTCTGCTGGAAAAAGACATGGACTTGGTCACTACTTTTGAAATACGTGGTTATGATGTGGATTTGGAAGTTGTGCTGCCTGCCGGGAAGACATTGGCAGAAGTGGGTGCTGTGAGTTTAACCGGAGGGGCTGCGGTGTTGAACGATAAAGGAAATACGAAGGTGAATTACAATGGAATTCTGACCTTGAATGTCGTTGCCAATGCCGGGTATGCCGTTCGTATCAAAGACGGAGGTATTACAAAGCAATCCGGGTTGTCGGGAACGTATGTTTACAATACGCTTCCGGCAAAAGCGGCTGTTGCTCTTGAAGTGGAATTTATTCCTTTGTATCAGGTGAATTACGGGACGGATGTTGCGAAGGTATGCCGTCCGGATGGAACTGTCGTTGCCAATGGAGACCGGGCGTATGCAGGCGAAATATTAAAAGCTTACTCTGCCGCCCCGTCGGAGGTGGGGAAAGAATGTAAAGAGGTTAAGGTTCAAGATGCAATATCGGGAACTTCTTACGGCTCGTCCACAGCAACTCTCACCGACGG
>UQTM01000055.1 GCA_900544025.1 uncultured Odoribacter sp. | reverse complement strand
GGGTATTGCTTTATCGGCAGAGTTGATAAAGCATGAGCTGGATCGGCGGCGTCCCGGACAATCGGATGTTTCTACACCGCGTGAGGAAGCCGACCGGATTGAAATATTATCCGGTATTTTTGAAGGTGTATCTACGGGAATGCCTATCGGGTTTATGGTTCGCAATCTAAATCAAAATAGTAAGGATTACAGTGACCTGAAAGATTTGTTCCGGCCTTCCCATGCCGATTATACCTGGCAACAGAAATACGGAGTGCGGGATTACCGGGGAGGCGGACGGTCGTCGGCACGTGAGCACATCGCCAGGGTGGTCGGAGGGGCTGTCGCCCGTCAGGTACTTGCCGGATACGGCATTACGATACAGGGATATACTTCGCAGGTAGGCGATATTTGTCTGCCTTACGGTTACCGGGAGGTAGAACTCGAAAAGACGGAATCGAACATTGTCCGATGTCCGGATACCGCTACGGCTGAAAAAATGATCGCTTTGATCCGTGAGGTAAAGGAGCAGGGGGATAGCGTCGGCGGGGTAGTAAGCTGTGTCGTTCAGGGGATGCCTGCCGGATTGGGAGAACCTGTGTTCGACCGTTTTCAGGCCAGGCTCGCTCAGGCTATGATGAGTATCAATGCGACGAAAGGATTCGAATATGGAATGGGATTTGCCGCTGCCGCTATGCGCGGAAGCCAGCATAACGATCCCTTTGTGATGAAAGAAGGAAAGGTCAGGACGGAAACCAATTTGTCCGGTGGCGTGCAGGGAGGCATTACCAACGGGGAAGATGTGTATTTCCGGGTGGCGTTTAAGCCTGTGGCGACGATTATGCAAAAACAGGATACCGTTACCCGTTCGGGCGAGGAGATCGAGTTTGAAGCTCACGGACGTCACGATCCGTGTGTCGTTCCCCGTGCCGTTCCGGTAGTGGAGGCAATGGCTGCAATGGTTGTTCTCGACTTATTGCTGGAAGCCGGGATTCCTTGTAAATAAAAGATATGAATTTTAAAAGAATGGAGTATGTATAGTGCCATGTTATTTTCTTTCCTGTATTTCATCGTATGTTGTGTAGGAGTTGCTTTTGCCGTTTGCCTGATTGTTTTTCTTTTCAGGTTTCTTGCTTTGAAGCAGGAGCAGAATCAGTTGTTCAGAGAGTATATTTTGTTTTTAAAAGAAAAAAAACAATGCGGAGACTAATTTTTTCTTCTAACTGTTTGTTTTTTGAAAAATAGTTTTCATCTTTGTTACGTTAAAGTAGAAAAAAGACAATGATAACATTACTGACAAATAAAGCATGGTGGTGGCGCCTTTCCGATTTAACCGGTGGGACGCATGCTCTATGATATCTGGTCAGGTAATGAAATAAATAAATTCATTCAACAGCATAAGAGGCTATCGGAACACCGGTAGCCTTTTTTTTGTCGTATCGAAATTAAAAAAATATATGAAAAATTTTAATGTAAACAAAGACGGTTATTATGGCAGGTTCGGGGGGGCTTATGTTCCCGAAATCCTACATGCCAATGTTGAAAACTTACGGAACGCTTATCTGCAAGTGATCGGTGACGATTCTTTTCAAAAGGAATTCAACGATTTGCTGCGCGATTATGTGGGACGTCCCAGCCCCTTGTATTATGCCCGCCGCCTGAGCCAAAAGTATGGGGCGAAAGTATATTTGAAGCGGGAGGATCTGAATCATACCGGGGCGCATAAAATCAACAATACGATCGGACAGATCTTATTGGCCCGCCGTATGGGAAAAACACGGATTATCGCAGAAACCGGAGCAGGGCAGCACGGTGTGGCTACTGCGACGGTATGTGCCCTGATGGACATGGAATGCGTGGTGTATATGGGAGCGACCGACGTAGCCCGGCAGCAGCCGAATGTGGAGAAGATGGAGATGCTGGGGGCGACCGTTGTTCCGGTGGAAAGCGGGAATAAAACCCTGAAGGATGCAACCAATGAAGCGATCCGCGATTGGTGTTGCAATCCTCGGGATACCTATTATATTATCGGTTCTACGGTAGGACCTCACCCTTATCCCGATATGGTAGCCCGTTTTCAATCGGTGATCAGTAAGGAAATGCGCCGGCAATTACTGGAAAAAGAAGGACGGGAAGAGCCGGATTATGTGATTGCCTGTGTGGGGGGCGGGAGTAATGCAGCCGGGGCTTTTTATCATTTCCTGGATTCCCCCCGGGTGAAGCTGATTGCGGCGGAAGCGGCCGGGAAAGGTGTGGATAGCGGGGAGTCGGCAGCAACCATTCATTTGGGGCGGGAAGGTATCATTCATGGCAGCCGTACGTTGGTGATGCAAACCGAGGACGGACAGATCACAGAACCTTATTCCGTATCCGCCGGGCTGGATTATCCGGGAATCGGTCCTTTACATGCATGCCTGGCAGAAGAAGGCCGGGCCGAAGTTTTGGCTGTGACCGATGACGAGGCGCTGGATGCTGCTTTCCGGCTGACGTCTATGGAAGGGATTATCCCTGCGTTGGAATCGGCACATGCGCTTGCCGTGCTGGAAATGAAGAAGTTTAAACCGGAGGATGTGGTGGTGGTGAATCTTTCGGGACGGGGAGATAAAGACATGAAAACCTATATCGATATACGAAACAAAAAATAGTACGGCCGTAAAATCTTCGGGAATGCCGGTACGCCGGAAAAACATAATGGAGGTTTATAGCCGTTAAAAGAAAAATTATAATTATATGGAACATCATTTGAGGATTGTTACGAAGACTATTCCGGCGGATTTGCAAACTCCGGTGGGTATATACTTAAAGGTACGGGATTTATTTCCTCAATCGGCCTTGTTGGAAAGCTCCGATTATCATACCACACAAAACAGCTTTTCGTTTATCGGGGTAGAGCCTTTGGCCCGTTTTGCCGTGGTGGAAAATGCTATTCGCTGCCGTTATCCCGATGGGCAAGAGGTCGTGGAAAAGATTACGCCGGATACGGATGTGGTGGAAGCGCTGAAAACGTATATCGCCTCTTTCCGGACGGAAGAGAACCCTACCGGCATAAACGGTTTTTTCGGCTATACGGCTTACGATGCCGTGAAATATTTCGAAGCTGTGGATATTCAGCCCAAAGAAGAGCAATTCAGGGAAATCCCGGATATGATGTATATCCTTTACCGCTTTATCATTGTGGTGAACCATTTTAAGAATCAGGTGACGATTGTCGAAAATTTGCCGGATGGGGAAACGTCCCGTCTGGATGCTTTGGTGGGAGTGATCCATAATAACAATATCGCCCAGTATGGTTTCGAAGCGTTGGACGATGTAAAGTCGCCGCTGACGGACGATGAATATAAGCAAATGGTGGAAAAGGGCATCCGGCATACCAAACGCGGAGATGTGTTCCAGATTGTGCTGTCGCGCCGTTTTAGCCGGGGATTCAGGGGAGACGACTTTAATGTTTACCGGGCGCTGCGTTGTGTGAATCCTTCTCCTTACCTGTTTTATTTCGATTTCGGCGGTTTCCGGATATTCGGCTCTTCTCCGGAAACACATTTAAGAGTGGCAGGAGGAAAGGCTTATATCGATCCGATTGCCGGAACCTTTAAACGTACGGGCGACGATGTGCGCGATTCGGAATTGGCCCGGCAATTATTGGCCGATGAGAAAGAAAATGCGGAGCATATTATGCTGGTCGATTTGGCGAGAAACGACCTGAGCCGGGGAGCCGGGAATGTACACATCGATTTTTTACGCCAGATACAATACTATTCGCATGTTATTCACATGGTGTCGCGGGTCAGCGCGCAGGTTACGAAAGAAACGGACGTTTTACGGTTGTTTGCCGATACTTTTCCGGCAGGTACGCTCAGCGGTGCGCCCAAAGTGAGGGCTATGCAGCTGATCGATGAGATCGAGCCGCACAGCCGGGGGATATACGGAGGATGTATCGGTTATATCGGTTTTAACGGCGAATTGAATCAGGCGATCACTATCCGGAGCTTTATGAGTTATGGCAACCGCCTTTATTCGCAGGCCGGAGCGGGGATTGTGGCACATTCGAAGCCTGAGAACGAATTGCAGGAATTGAATAATAAGCTGGGGGCTTTGATGAAAGCTCTGGAATATGCCGAATGTTTTTGATAAAGGATAGAAATAATCATGGAAAAAATATTGATACTCGATAATTACGATTCGTTTACTTATAATATCGTGCATTTGGTAAATGAATTAGGATATGCAACGGAAGTTTTCCGCAATGATAAAATCTCGCTGGAAGAGGTAGGGCGTTACGATAAAATCATTCTTTCACCCGGTCCGGGAATACCCTCTGAAGCGGGTATATTAATGGACGTAATCCGCCGTTATGCCGCCACGAAACGGATTTTAGGCGTTTGCCTGGGGGAACAGGCCATCGGGGAATGTTTCGGCGCAAAGCTATTGAATTTGCCGGAGGTATTCCACGGGGTGTGTACCCCCGTGAAGGTCGTAGCCCCGGAAAAAATGTTCGAAGGGCTGGGAGATACGTTCGATGTGGGGCGTTATCATTCCTGGGTGGTAAGCCGGGAAGATTTTCCCGACTGCCTGACGGTTACGGCGGAGGATGCCGAAGGCCGGATTATGGCGCTTGCCCACAAGACGTATGATGTGCGTGGAGTTCAGTTTCACCCGGAATCGATTCTTACGCCCGCCGGGAAAGAGATGGTGAAAAAATGGATCGAGGGGTAAGGAGGATTGCGAACAAGGTAAAACAGGAATGAAAAAAGAGAAAAATGAAAGAGTTGTTATATAAAATGTTCGAGCATAAAAACCTGACCAGGGAAGAAGCCAAGCAGGTTTTACTGAATATTTCAGACGGAATGTATAATGAATGCCAGCTTTCGGCATTTATGACGGTGTTTTTGATGCGGAGCATCACTACCGAAGAGTTGGCAGGTTTCCGGGAAGCGATTCTGGAACGCCGGGTCTCTATCGATCTGGACGGAGAAGATGCGATCGATATTGTCGGTACGGGGGGAGACGGGAAGAATACCTTCAATATCTCTACGGCCGCTTGTTTTGTCGTGGCGGGAGCCGGATACCGGGTGAT
The DNA here is from genome assembly GCA_900544025.1 of uncultured Odoribacter sp. GTDB lineage: Bacteria > Bacteroidota > Bacteroidia > Bacteroidales > Marinifilaceae > Odoribacter. The sequence continues at coordinate 16,537 of UQTM01000055.1, read as the reverse complement.
CAAGCATGGGAACTACGGAGCCAGCTCGGTAAGCGGAGCTTCCAATGTGTTGGAGCACCACGGTGTGAAGTTTTCGGCAGACCCGGCCTGCTTACAGCGTTCGCTGGACGAAAGCCGGATGGCTTACCTGCATGCTCCTTTTTTCAGTCCGGCATTGAAAAGTGTGGGAGGAGTGCGGCGTGCGCTGGGAGTACGTACGTTTTTCAATATGTTGGGGCCGCTGGTGAATCCGGTGTTACCGCAATATCAGCTATTAGGCGTGTATAATTTGAAATTGGCCCGTTTATATAATTACATTTATCAGGAAAGCGGTATTCATTATACGATTGTCCATTCTTTGGACGGATATGATGAAGTGTCCCTGACTTCGCCTTTTAAAGTGATCGATAATTCGGGTGAAGATATTTTGACTCCTGAGCAGGCCGGATTTCCGGCATGCAGCGAAAAAGAGCTGTCGGGGGGAGATACGGTGGCAGAAGCTGCCCGGATTTTCGACCGGGTATTGGCAGGCACGGCCGGTAACGGACAGATCAACTGTGTCGTGGCCAATGCCGCCTATGCGATTAAAACCCTGCGTCCGGAGAAATCGCTGGAAGAGGCGATAGCGGAAGCCCGGGCTTCTATCGATAGCGGAAAAGCCAAAAAAGCATTTGAAAAATTTGTTGAACTAAATTCTTAAAGCCTATGACCATATTGGAACAAATATTGGCGACAAAGCGGGAGGAAGTAGAAAGCCGGAAAAAGCAGTTGTCTGCCGGGCAGTTGCTTGAAACCGCCCATGCCGGGCGTAAACGCTTATCGATGCGGCATGCGTTGGAGAATTCCCCTTATGGGATCATTGCCGAGTTTAAGCGGAAATCTCCCTCTAAAGGGTTTATTCACCGGGATGCCGATGTGGCGCAGGTGGTGAGCAGTTATGCCGCCCATGGGGCGGCAGCCTGTTCGGTACTGACGGATTCGCTTTATTTCGGAGGTAGTCCGGAAGATTTGATGCGTGCTAGGGCTGCCGTGAACATTCCTTTGTTGCGGAAAGATTTTATTATCGATCCTTACCAGTTGGCAGAGGCGGCGGCCTGGGGAGCCGACGTCGTGTTGCTGATCGCTGCCGCCCTGACTCCGGAACAATGCAGGGAGTTGGCAGAGGCGGCTCACGAACTGGGACTGGAAGTGCTGTTGGAAGTACATCAACAGGATGAACTCGACAGAATTTGCGAACAGGTGGATATCGTGGGGATCAATAACCGGAACCTCGCCACTTTCGTGACGGATATTTACACTTCTTTCGAACTGGCTAAGCAGATTCCGGCCACTTTCCTGAAAATTTCGGAAAGCGGCATTCATGCTGTCGATACGGTGATCGCTCTGCGGGAAGCCGGATTCCGTGGCTTCCTGATCGGAGAGAATTTTATGAAAGAAGCCGATCCCGGAGAGGCCTTGAAAAAATTTATAGACGATGCTGATTAAGGTTTGCGGAATGCGGGAACCGGGAAATATAGCTGCAGTGGCTTCTTTATGCCCGGATATGCTCGGGTTTATATTTTACCCTCTGTCGCCGCGCTATGCCGGGAATTTATTGCCGGAGGCCGTACATGTTTTGCCACCGGATATTCAAAGGACCGGGGTATTCGTGAATGAAGAAGAAGCGGTGATTCTCGGTATAGCCGAACGCTACCGTATCGATACGATCCAATTGCATGGAGCGGAATCCCCTGAGTTTTGCCGGAAGTTCCGGGACAAGGGATTCCGGGTGGTGAAGGCGGTAGGGATCGGAGGAACGGAAGACCTTGAAGCATGCGGTAAGTATGAAGGAGGTTGCGATATGTTGCTTTTCGATACCAAAAGCCCGAAACATGGCGGAACGGGGCGGGTTTTCGATTGGGAACTTTTAGGAAATTACAGGGGAGAACTGCCTTTCCTGCTTAGCGGCGGTATCGGTCCGGCAGATGCCTTGCGGATAAAGGCGTTCGGGCATACCCGCCTGGCCGGGATCGACCTGAACAGCCGTTTTGAAATCGCACCCGGAGTGAAGGATTACGAGTTGCTGTCTGCTTTTATGGAAGAATTACGCAGATAAAATTTTAAATGAATTTAAACAGAAGATATAATGAATAGACTTACAAAACTTTTCCAGCAGAAAGATAGAAACCTGTTGTCGGTTTATTTTACTGCCGGTTATCCAAATTTGGATAGTACAGGAAAAATTATCCGTTCTCTGGAAGCGAACGGGATAGATATGATCGAAGTCGGTGTTCCGTTTTCCGATCCCATGGCCGATGGGGTGGTGATCCAGCAAAGCGGTACGAAAGCGTTGCAGAACGGAATGACTTTACCCTTGTTGTTAGAGCAGGTAAAAGAAGTTCGGCAGGATTGCCGGATTCCTTTGGTGCTGATGGGGTATTTGAATCCGGTGATGCAGTACGGGCCTGAAAAACTGTTCCGGTATTGCAAGGAAATCGGAGTGGATGCTATGATTATCCCGGATTTGCCGTTTCACGAATATATGGAGCATTATAAAGCTTTGTGTGAACGTTACGACATTCCTTTGATTATGCTGATTACACCGGAAACGTCCGAAGAGCGTATCCGTTTGATCGATGAGAATTGCGGCGGATTCATTTATATGGTGTCGTCGGCTTCGACTACGGGGGTACGCGACCGTTTTACAGATGAGCAAATCGCTTATTTCCGGGAAATCGACGATTTAAAACTCCGGAACAAGCGCTTGATCGGATTCGGAATTTCAAACGAATCGACCCGTTCGGTGGCGTCCCGATACAGTCATGGCGTGATCGTGGGAAGTTTGTTTATTAAATGCTTAGGGGAATGTCCGACGGTGGATGAAGCTACCTCCCGCTTGCTGGAAAAGCTGCAAAAATGAACGGGAATACAGAGGCGACGCATGAAGTAAAGCTACGAAAGAGAAGGAGGTGAGAGTGAAAGTTTTAGGAAAAGCCGGAAAATAGTTTGCAATCTGTAAAGGTTTTTTTTACCTTTGGGAAAAATTAAATTTTTAGTAGATATGGCAAGTATTAAGAGATTAAAGAAAGACATCGACTATTTAACTTTTTCAGTTGTGGCCGATTGTTTTAATTATAGTATTGTTACCGGAAAAACAAGCGATAATGTAAGCGAAATCGTTCAGAATATCATAAATTCGAGAAATGATTTGAGAAAACGTGTTTCCGGAGGGAAAAGAGTGGTTAAAGGTGAAAGAAAAAATTACTATAAGGCCATTTTTAAAGACTTGCTGGTAAACGTGGACGGTGCTTTTACGAAACTTAGCGAAACGGTAAAGGAAAACTAAGTCGCTGACCATTAAAATAAAGAAAGAGAGAATGTTTACGGACATTCTCTTTTTTTTGTCGGGTAGAAATGATTATTTTGCCGTTAAATGCAATGGGAATGGACACGATAGAACTGAACGGTATAGGTGAAGTCAAAATAAGAAGGAGTGCAAATATTAAATTCCTGTCGATCCGGATGGCTCCGGCAAGGGGGATTTGGGTGAATGTACCCTATGGGGTCAGCCAAAGGCAGGTCGAGAAGTTTTTGCATGAGAAGAAAGATTGGATCCGGCAAACTTCGGCGAAAATGAAAGTGTACGAGCAGGATACCGGAGTGGGATTGAGGATCGGTGCGGAAATAAAAACGAAGCTGCATGTGCTAAAAATTGCAGCGACCGAAGAAGAAAAACCGGGATACCGGATCGAAGGGAATGTAATCACCTTATCGATCCCCCAGACCACGGATTTCAGCCGGATCGAGAGGACGGTACAGCAGTTCCTGCTGGAAATTTATGTTATGGAAAGTAAGCAGTATTTGCCGAAGCGGGTGAAATACTATGCGGAAAAATACGGATTCAAATATGCCCGGCTTTCTTTCCGCAATAATTTATCGAATTGGGGCAGTTGTTCGCAGGATAATAATATCAGCCTGAACATCAAATTGATGAAATTGCCGGACGAAATTATCGACTATGTGATTTTGCACGAGCTTTGCCATACTGTCGAGAAGAATCATTCGGCAGATTTCTGGAAATTGGTACGGAAAGTATGTCCCGGTTGCGATGCTTTGCGCAGTCGCCTGCGGAAGTATAATACAAGGGTATAGGAAAATCTGATTTTCAGATCGTATTTAACTTAGAATCCTTTTGAAAAATTGTATCTTTGTTCGAATTTCTAATAATAAATCAATATCATGGTACAGGATAAGGTAAAAGAAATCAGGGATATCTTGTCGGAAGTGAAGTATCCCGGTACATCTAAAAATATAGTGGCGTTAGATATGGTGCAAAATATCAGGTTGGAAGGCGATAAAGTATTCTTCCGGCTGGTGTTTCAGAAATCGAACGATCCGTTTATCAATGCCGTTCAGAAAAAGAGTGAGGCTTTGCTAAAGGAAAAAACTCCGTATCGGTCCGTTGAAATAGAAACTGTTTTTATGCAGGATCTGGAACGCCCGCTTTCTTTGGAAAAGGTGAAAAATATTATTGCCGTGTCTTCCGGCAAAGGAGGCGTGGGAAAATCGACCGTAGCGGCGAATTTAGCTGTGGCTTTGGCGGCAATGGGGCATAAAGTGGGATTGGTGGATGCGGATATTTTCGGACCGTCTATGCCTAAAATGTTCGGTTGCGAAGATGCACAACCTTATATGACCGAAGTGGGCGGTCACCAATACATAGTTCCGGTGGAACAATATGGAGTGAAGCTCCTTTCCATCGGTTTCTTTGTCGATCCGGCTTCGGCCACCGTGTGGCGCGGGCCGATGGCTTCGAATGCTTTGAAGCAGATGGTGGAGCAAGGGTATTGGGATGAATTGGATTATATGCTGATCGACTTACCGCCGGGAACCAGCGACATACATTTGACTTTGGTGCAGACCGTCGCCCTGAGCGGGGCTATTGTGGTGAGCACGCCCCAGCAGGTTGCCCTGGCAGATGCCGTGAAAGGGATCAATATGTTCGAATCTCCGGGCATACAGGTGCCGGTGATCGGATTGGTCGAGAATATGGCCTGGTTTACTCCGGCTGAATTGCCACAAAACAAATATTATATATTCGGTAAAGAGGGAGCTAAGAAGCTGGCGGAAGAAAAAGGATTGCGTTTGCTGGGACAGATTCCCGTGGTACAAAGTATATGCGACGGAGGGGATAGCGGAAAACCTGTAGCCTTGAATCCCGACTCGATTACCGGGGCGGCTTTTATGGAATTGGCGCGGCAGGTGGAGAAAGCCGTGGAAGAGAACGGAGAAACGGCGACAAGGGTAAGAATTACGAAAAAATAAGAGATACAGGTATTCCGTTATGTCTATTAAAAGGGATAGTATAACGGTATATTGTGGTGAAGGATGGAATGAGATACGCTTTATACATATCGTTGGCCTGTATGATGATATTGTGCAGTTGCTCTGTGAAGAAAAATAATTTTTTTTCACGCAATTATCATCAGATGACTACCCGTTATAATGTTTATTTTAACGGGAATCAGGCGTTTAAAGCGGGATTGAAAAATATGGAAAACAGGCATAAGGAGGATTATACCAACCTTTTGCCTGTTTTTGTTTCCAATAATGAACAAACCCGGAGCGTATGCAGTTCCGATATGGATTATGCCATCGAAAAGGCGGCGAAAGCCATCGATAAACATTCTATCACGGCAAAGCCCAGAAGACGGAAGAATAAAGATTCGAAGAATTACCAGACTTTCCGGAAAAAGAAAGAGTTCAACAAACAAATGGACAAATGCTATCTTTTGCTGGGGAAAGCGTATTTCTATAAAAAGAAATATGCGATGGCGAACAATACTTTCCGTTTCATACAACGGCAATATGCCGATGACGATGAAATTATGACGGAAGTGTCGCTTTGGCTTTTTCGCAGCCTGACTGAAATGGGACGCTATGACGAGGCGGAGAAGCAGATGAACCGGTTGGCAGGAGCGGATTTAAACCGGCAGCAAAGGGAAATGCTGGCGGCTGCCCGGACTGATTTCTATGTGCGCCAGGGGCTTTATGCACAAGCGATTCCCGCAGGAGAACAGTTAGTGAATGACTGTAAAAGCTGGAAACGTAAGCCGCGCTACAATTTTATGCTCTCGCAACTTTATTTAAAAGAGAATCAGGATGCTCAGGCTATGTATGCCCTGAAAAAAGCCGCCCGTTTCAATTTTAATTATGAGATGGTGTTCAATGCCAAGATCAACATGGCTTTGGCCTATCAAACCGGGGACGGGAGTGTGGTGAAGAAGTTGAACAAGATGTTGCGTGACCCCAAAAATGTAGATTTCAAGGACCGTATCTATTATGCTTTAGGGAATATAGAGGAAAAGAAAGGAAACGAGCCGGAAGCGATCGACCTGTATTGGAAATCGGTGCGTTCGAGTGTGAGCAACGATAACCAGCAGGCTCTTTCTTTTTATAAGCTGGGTGATTATTACTTTAAAAACCGGGATTATATAACGGCCCAGGCATGTTATGATTCTTGCCTGTTTACTATGGATTCCAGGTATGAGGATTACGATAAGCTCCGCACTTTGGTGACGGACCTAACGAGCCTTGTCGTAAATTTGCGTACGATACAGGAACAGGATAGCCTGTTGCGTATGGCTGCTTTGCCTGAGGATGAACGGCTCCGCCTGGTCGATGAAAAGATACAGAAAATCAAGGAGGAAGAGGAAGCTGCCCGGGAAGCTGCAAAGAAAGCACAGGAAGAACGTAGCTTTTATGAACGCAATAATATGATTAACCGGGGAAGCGATTATTCCCAGGGAAGCGGGACGGGGGATTGGTATTTCTATAATCCGATGACGGTTGCATTGGGGAAAAACGATTTCAAGCGGAAATGGGGACGGCGTAAATTAGAAGACAACTGGAGACGGCAAAATAAATCGAAGATAGAATTTGCGGAACTGACCGAGGAGATTACCGGAGAAACGGGAGAGAAAGAAGAGAAGGCGGATGTCAAGAGCCGGGATTATTATTTGAAAAATCTCCCTATCGATGAAGAAGACCGGAAAGTGGCCGAGAAGAAAGTGGAAGACGCTTATTATAAGGCGGGAGAAATTTACCTCTATAAATTCAATGACCCGGAAAAGGCGTTGGAATGTTTCGATGCTTTTATCGGACGTTTTGCCGGATCGAACGACCTGCCTATGGTCTATTATATGGGATATGCTGCTGCCAGCCAGCAGGGGCAGGCGGCGAAAGCCGAAAAATATAAGGCGGAGCTGATTGAAAAATTCCCGGAAAGCGATTTTGCCAAAGGCTTGCAGGATCCGGAATATTTTAAGAAAGTGGACGGGGAGTTGAAGGATATCGAACGGATGTATGAAGAGGCTTACGCCCGGTATCAACAGGTGTATTATACGGAGGCTTTAGCCATTTGTAACGATATTCTGAAACGCTATCCGGGTAATAAATTACTGCCTAATGTGTTGTTCCTGCGAGCGATGTGTATGGTGAATACGGCTCCGGCCGCAGAAGCGAGAGAAGCTTTGAACGAAGTGGTGGCTTCCCGTCCGGGTAAAGAGATTCAGGAGGTGACCAATGTTTTATTGGCATCTTTGTCGGTGGGTGATGCTCCGGTGATGTATTCCGAAGCTGAAATGGCCCAGGCGCGGGCGTTGAAAGCCAACCGGAATTGGGTATTTGATGAAGAGGGTAATCTCCGGGGTGAGGAAGAGAGGGAGCTGGCTTATAAGGCGGAGAAAGACAAGGAATATACCGTGGTGTTTTTATTGCCGGAAGACTTCACCCTGATGCAGGAAACGAGGCTGAAAGCTCGTCTGGTATTTATAAATGCAGCCGAGGCTGTGGAAGGGAAAAATTATGAGATCGGGAAAGAGGAGTTGTGGTATAAGAAAAGTGCATTTTTGATCCGGAGGTTTACCGATTATAAGGAGGCGGAGGAGTATCTGAAACGGATTGCAACCGACAAGGCTGTGCTCAAAGCCATAGGAGATAAGGGATACCGTATCTTTGCCATTACCGATGAAAATTTGGCTGTGCTGAAACGCCTGAAAGATGTGGACAATTATGTGGATTTCTTCACGGAACATTATTTCGATAATAAAAATGAAGGCGATATCATTACTGGAAAATTAGGAACGAACGCCCACATCTTCAATTTTGCGGAAAACGAAACCCATAATTTTATGCTTATGGTTCCGTTCCGTGAGGTGAATACGAAGCGGATAGCCGAAGCCCTGCACAATGCCGAACCTGCTTTCACTCTGCAAAAGGAGGATTACGATGCGGAGAACGAATTTATTGTGGTGCGCAGGGTGGGAAACAAAACACAGGCGCTGGATTATATGAATGCCGTTTTAAAAAATAAAGATATTTTTGATAAATTGGCAGGAGTGAATTATCAGGCTTTTGCCATTACGGAAAGTAATCAGAAAACCTTGCTGGAAAACGGTTATCTGGATGAATACCTGAATTTTTTTGAGGATAATTACCTGAAAAATGCAGGCTCTGTCGGAGTGGAAGACGGGGATTTCGTTTACAACAAAGAAGTGGCTCATAAATTTGTGTTGTTCTATTCCAATCAAATCGATCCCTTTAAGTTAAAAGAAGTATTTGCTGAATTTAATTTTGCAGGTTTGACAACGAACAATATAAAATATAACGACGACCATGATTGTATGGTAGTTTCCGGTTTTAAGAATAAAGATGAAGCCATGCGTTATTTTACAACGGTGGTGAATAACCGGAAATTATTCAGGCCTTTACGAAATACGGATTATACCAACTTTGTGATTACCGATGTGAATCTGGAGGCGATGCTTAAAAAGCAGGCTGTAGAAAAATACCTGGATTTTTTCAAGAAATACTATATACGTTAATGTTCAAGATAGCTATATATGAAATGGACGATCAATAATCTGGAAGAAATAAATAAAGTGGCCTCTGAATTTCTGGACTTCGTAGGCGATAAAAAGATATTTGCCCTTTATGGGCCGATGGGAGTGGGAAAGACCACTTTTGTCAAGGCTATCGCCTCTTGTCTGGGCGTGACGGACGATGTGAGTTCGCCGACTTTTGCCATTGTAAATGAATACCGGACAAAAAACAACGAAGCCATATATCATTTTGATTTCTATCGCGTAAATAATATTTCAGAAGCATTGGATTTCGGTTATGAGGAATATTTTTTCAGTGGCGACCGTTGTTTTATCGAGTGGCCGGAGAAAATAGAGGAGTTGTTGCCGGAAGATATTGTGAATTGTTGCTTTTCGGAGAATGAGGACGGGAGCCGGGAATTGAGTTTATCCATGTAAGAGATACTTATAATTTGGAAGATTATGGAAAATACAGGTAAAATGTCGGGTACAACCATTAATAAAGGATGGTTTATTTGTCAGGAAAAAGAGGTTTTTCTGGATAGGAAACAAAAGAAACTTGTATTGGGACTTCCGAATGAATTGGAGAAAGGAGAGAACCGGATCTGCCTGACTCCCGAATCCGTGCAATTACTGGTGGCTATGGGGCATGATGTGCTGGTGCAGCGGGGGGCCGGGGATGCCGCCCGGTATAGCGCCCGGGAATATTGTGATTCGGGGGCGTTGATCGTGGATACGGCAGAGGAAGTATATACGGCGGATATTATCCTGAAAGCGACTTCCGTATCGTTGGCGGATACGGCTTACATGCACGACCGGCAGATTATTTTATCGCCTTTGAAATTAGCCGACCAGCGAAAGGAAGCGATTGTCGAAATGATGCAGCGCAGGGTGACGGCCGTCGGATTCGACATCCTGAAAGATGCGGACGGTTTTTTTCCGGTGGTGCGTATTATGAGCGAGATCGCCGGAAATTCTGCTATAATGATCGCCAGTGAATATTTGAGTAATTCCAGAGGAGGGAAGGGGATTATTTTAGGAGGTGTGAGTGGAATAACCCCCACAGAGATCATTATTCTGGGAGCGGGAACTTTAGGCGAATTTGCTGCCCGTACGGCTTTAGGGCTGGGAGCTACGGTAAAAGTTTTCGATCATTCGCTGACTCGTTTGCGCCGCCTGAATGAAGTGCTGGGACAAAGGGTGTTTACTTCTGTGTTCCACAAACCCGTATTGGAAAAAGCGCTGGCTTCTGCCGATGTCGTGATCGGGGCGATGCGTTGCTTCGATAATGCAGCCAATATTGTGGTGACGGAAGAGCAGGTGCGCCTGATGAAGAAAGGGGCCGTTATTGTGGATATGTCGGTGGATCATGGCGGGTGTATCGAGACCTCCGGCCCCACAACCCTGGAAAACCCGGTATATACTTATGAGGGGGTGATCCATTATTGCGTGCCCAATGTGCTTTCGCGGGTGGCGCGGACAGCTTCTATTGCGTATAGTAATATATTTCTTCCTTTACTCGAAAGTGTGGCCTGTCAGGGGGGATTTACCAATGCTATCCGTTTTAACGACGGATTGAGGGAAGGGGTGTATATTTATAATGGAATATTGACCAAGAATGTGATTGCCGATAAATTCGGTTTGATTTCCAGGGATATAAATCTGCTATTGGCAGCCCTGTAATTTTGTCAAAATATAGTCTATGAGTTTGCGTCTGTGCTTCTATATACTGATTGCCGTGTTTTTATCTTCCTGTTCGGCGCGTTATTATATGAAACGGGGAAATCAGATTTATGCTACCGGAAGGTATTATAAAGCTTCGTCTAAATATGAAAAATCCTATAATAAGGCAAAACCGAAAGAATACCAGGCAAATGCGGCAATGCATGCCGGGCTGTGCCACGAGAATACGGGTAAGCCGAAGGAAGCGTATAGCTGGTATAATAAAGCCAGGCGGGCAAATGAGGAATTACCGGAAGCTTATCTGAAAATGGCTGAGGTGAGTGTCAGGCAGGGAGAGTTTGAAACAGCTAGGGAACAATATGGCCGTTATGAGGAGTTATTTCAGGACGGAAAAGGAAAAGACGGAATTTACCACCTGGATTTACTGCAGAAAGATCTGGTTACTCCGGGTAGATATATGGTGGAATTGAAAAAGGAATTCAATTCAAGATATAACGATTTTTCCCCGGTGTATTATCCCGGAGATACCTGTATCGTTTATTTTACCTCAACCCGGAATGGAGACACCAAAAAGAAAAAAAGGCGTATTGACCCTGTAACAGGCGACGGATATAGCCATATATTCATCACCGATTTCACTCAAGAAATCCGTTCGGTGGATAAGAATGGAAATGTCAGTGTGAAGAAATTCAAGGAGCCTCGCTGGCTGAAACCGGAATTGGTGAAAGATTCGCTTTATTCCAGCCGGAACGAAGGAGCGTTGTGTTTCAGTGCCGACGGCAATACCCTTTATTTCACTTCTTCGAGAATTATCGATGGCTATAACCGGGGTACGAGGATTTATAAGGCGGCGAGAGGAAATGCCCAGGACGATTCGGGAAACCGGAAAGCGGGCTGGATCAATCTGTCGAAATCGGGAATATGTGGAGATACTGTTTCTGTAGGACATCCGGCATTGACACCCGACGGGAAACGCCTGTATTTTGTGACCGACCAGTTGCCGGGAGGATTCGGGGGAAAGGATATCTGGTATGTGGAGAACCGGGAAGGTAAATGGGGCGAGCCGGTGAATGCCGGTGAAGTCATCAATACGTCCGGGGATGAAATGTATCCCTATGTGCGGGATAACGGCGATCTTTATTTTGCTTCCGACGGGCATTATGGAATGGGGGGATTGGACCTTTACCGGGTAGAGACGGCCGATGGAAAAGAACAGTTGAGGCATTTGCCTGCTCCGATCAATTCCTTTGCCGATGATTTCGGAATTATTTTCAAACCCGGTACGGACGAAGGGTTATTGAGTTCCGCCCGTTCGGGCAGAACTGATAAAATATACAGTTTCTGTTTTATTCCCCAGCAGTTACAGGTGAGGATGCTGGCACGTAATGCAATTACGGAATTACCGATCACTAAAGTGCAGGTTACGGTGACATCCGATAATGGAGAGATCGTATATCTGGAAACCGATTCTGTGGGAATTGTTTCTATGCCTGTGGTATCGGATCGGGAATATGTTTTTGTGACCGAAAATCCTGCTTTTCTGAAAGGAAAAGGAATCCTATCCACTTATCGGGAAAAATCCGATCGTTTGTATGAATTGACGGTGGATATGCAGCCGATAGAAAGGCCGATCGTTATTCCCGACATTTATTTTGATGTGGCTAAATGGGATCTACGTCCGGAGGCGAAAGAGAACCTGAACGAACTGCTGGTTATTCTAAAAGATAATCCGAACATTGCGATTGAGTTATCGGCACACACGGATATGGTGGGAAATGATAAAGCAAATATGATTTTGTCGGAAAACCGGGCACAGTCGGTGGTGGATTATCTGATTGAAAAGGGCGTGTATTGGGATAGGCTGGAAGCCAAAGGGTATGGAAAAACACAGCCTCGGCAGATCAATGAGAAGGATGCGAAAGCCTATCCTTTTTTGAAGGCGGGGGACATTTTGAACGAACGTTTTGTAGGTCGTTTAAGGGGTACGCAGCGGGAAGACGCTTTGCAATTGAACAGGCGTATCGAGTTCAAGGTTTTGCGGACGAATTATAAGCCCGGCCCCAATTCTTTGCACAATCCTAACCGGAAAGCGATAGCTGTTGAAGAAAAGCAAACGGTCCATATCGGCACAACCCAGTTGCGGGATTTAAAAAGCGTACAAGGTAAATTCTTTACGTTGCAGTTGGGTGTGTTCAGAAATGTGCCTGTCTTGATCAATCAATTTAAAGTGGTGTTTACCGAACAGGTGAAAGACGGTATTGTCCGTTATTGTACCGGAATTTACGATACTCGCGAAGAAGCGGTGGCAGCAGCGGCTCAATTGAAAGCAAAGGGCATTGAAACGATGATCCGGGAATATTGACTCCCGGCGGTAGTATCTGCCGGTTTGAGGCAGATCAATGTAAAAAGAATTTTCTGAGACGGTTATCGATGAATAACAATAAAATCGCCACAACTCCGATAATGACGGTCAGAGTAGGGAACTGACCTACAGTTGCCGATGGTGTAAGAAATATATCTCTGAACATTTTCAATAGATCGACCGACAAAAAATGAAAAATACCGATCGGTAAGAAGATCAAGGCCACAGAGGCCAGAGATACGGCACACCAAATTCCCCACAAATTTCTACGGCGGCGTGTTTCGCCGGCTTTTTGGATATATTGTAATATGCCGGCATTCAATTCCGAAGGTAACTGTTCCTCCGGTAATTGCTTGAAAAGCTGTTTTAAGGCTTTATCGGTATGTATTTTATCGGCCATGACTTTTTCTTTTTACAATTATACTAATTTATTCCGGTCACTGTTCAGTAGTAAATAAAGTTTTTTTCGGGTACGGTGTAATTTTACTTTTACGTTACTGCTTGAAAGTCCTGTGACCTCGGCAATCGCTTCTATTGTTTTTTCTTCCATATAAAATAGGGTAATGATGCCCCGTTCCTCCGGAGAAAGCTGATCTATAGCTTTGTGTAATGCCTGTAAGTGATCGCCTGTAACCGTATTTTCGAAAGTTTCGTCCACATCCTTATCGGGAATGTTCTGAATGGTTTGTTCTTCTATGTAAAGAAACTCCTGTTTCTTTTTACGGGTGTACGAAATAGCGGTATTATAGGCTATACGATATAACCAGGTTGAAAAAAGGCTGTTTCCCTGAAAGTCTTTTAAAGTCCGGTATATTTTCAGAAAAACATCCTGGGTTAATTCTTCCGCATCTTCCTGATTACGAACGATCCGGCAGATTAATAAAAAGACGGGTTTACTATAATGCTCCACAATATGGCTGAAACATTCCATTTCACCATTTTGTATCCGCTTTATATATAGTTCATCCTGCATTCTCATGTTGCCTATTGGACGCAAGTTACCTATTTCGGTTACACTTTTTTGTTAAAAAATTACAGATAAAAACATCTTTCGAAACACCTTTTAATTAAGAGTTTGAATATTAAATCGTTGGAAATATGTAATGAAAATTAAGGGACGGATAAAAGAAATTATAATAAGAATTTGTGTTTGAATAATACTGCTTTTGTTGTGTTTTTATTCTAAAGTGAAGCCTATAAATTATAGCTATATTTACCAATGTTCGATGATAGCGATAAGAATATCGAATGCCGGAATCGTGGTTTGTTTGCAGCCTAAACGGGAAGAATAGGATTAAGAATAATTTTTCTGTCTTAAAGCTGTAACCTGCTTTCGTTTCATGCGTCAAATGGGCAAACAGAAAAATTATTCACTTTAATATTTTGAATTATGGGTTATATTATTGCTCCTTTTATTGTAGGTATTATTTGTGCTACTATTTATGGGTTGTTTGAATTGTTTGCCCGCCGGAGAGAGCGTATTGCCGTCATTGAAAAATTGGCAGAAGGAAAAACTTTCGGTCAGATAGAAGGAAAGTTCGATTTTTCGTTCGGTAGATCGTATTCGTATTGGGGATTGAGGGGAGGCTGCTTGATGCTGGGCATGGGGATCGGACTGATCTTAGGGACGATTATTGTTAATAATATGGTCGGTTTTAATGACGAAGTAAGTTGGCGAATGCGGGAAATTCAGGAGGTTATCTACGGAGGCTCTGTACTTTTATGTGGAGGTTTGGGATTACTGATAGCATTTCTTGTAGAAGTGCTTTGCTTAAAAAAGAAAAAATGCAATTGATTTTTATTTGATTTTTAGTTTTGAAGAAGGGCTGTTTCTGAAAAGAGGCAGTCCTCTTTGTTTATGACAAGGGCTTACCCTCACAAGTTCATTTGAGTTGAGAATGGCTAAAGTAAGTTAACTTATAAACGATATATAAAAAACGATTTATCTGTTCGTATTCCATCGTTATTTCTGAATAAGGAAAAAGGGAAAGTAAGTAATAAACGAGTTCTATTGTGTCTTTAAAATAATGAGAGAGCTTTAATAGAAGAGACCTATAAAGGAATGGGAGGAAAATGAAAATACATCTTTCCTCCCATTTCGATTTTTTATTCCGGTCAGTTTACATACTTTTTAAAAAGCCGCCAGTTTATTCCTGTAATAAGTTTCCACATCTTTCCAGTGATAATATGGAGCTATATCACTTTTTACCGGGAGTTTCATTTCGTTTTCGTTTAGCATGACCTTTACTAGAATGTCATCGCTACCTTTCTTACGGAAGAAAACGAACTGAACATTACTTGCCATCGGGAAGATGCGATAATTACGCCATACTCCGGCTACTTTATCCGCATCGTCCGTTTGATAGCCACAATCGCCCAACTCCAGGAGGCAGGCAAATGGCATTAAACAAACCTCATGTCCGAAGCGTAAGGTGGCACAGTTATTTTTTTTCACGATGCAAGTATCTGCCGTATTCAATATATTTTCCAGCAGTTCTGCTTCCGAATAAGGAATCCTGCCTTTATTCAGAGGAGAGGGGCCGTAGTTTAAATACCAGTCGTAGTTATCGGCCAGCCATAAATCATAACATTCGTCTTTCGTAAAAATAGAATAAAGCTCTAAATCCGTGTCGTGACTTTGCATATTGCCGGCTAATTTAAATAGGTCCGTCATTAGCTTATCGTCGTCTATCTTCCATTTCACATAATCCTGATTATTAAAAAGAGCGTTCATCAAGCGTTCCGGATGAATATGTTCTTTTTGGAATTTCTTTTTTGCAGTGACGATTTCATCCGATTTACGTATTTTCTTAAATTCTTCATTGCTCGGACTGCCTATATAATACATATCGTGATAGCTGGCATCGTTCTTGAATTGCAACTTCGGATTTAAAGATTGCAGTTTCAGGCATTCCGAGGTCATGGAAAGAATGCAACGGATAACAACCGAAGAACGTGCGTTTATTTCAGCTTCTCCCTGGAACACTTCCGGATAGTTTTTATACATTCTTTCAGCAATGCCTCGGTGCTGGCGGGCTCCCAGCGGAGTTAACTCGCCGTATCTTTGCACGGCCATTTTAGCCATACTATCGAGAATACCCAGTACCTGTTTACCCAATGGGGTAAGCACTCCATTTTGGTCTGCTTCACGCATAAGGTTCAACGGTTTCTCGTAATCGTTGGGGTTAATCAGAAAGCGGGAACCATGGCGCGCGTAATGGCTCAGATAAAACGGCTTATATCCTTTGGGCGGTGCAGTCGATGTGCCTGTCGGAGTGGGATAAGCATAATAATTACTGGCTGAGCGATGAATGTCGGCGAAAATTTCTTCTTTGGCTGTTTGCGCAAATAATCCTAATGCGAAACAGCAAATAATGGCTAATAGCAAAAAGCGTTTCATATATCTTTGTTTTATAGATAGAGTACCGGGGTCGAAATTAATTAAATTTGTCCCCTTTCTATCTGATTTTCATGAATTATTTTTGAAAACGGTACTTTATCGGTTTTATATGAATTCGTATTGACAGATACCGATTATCCCGAATTGGTATTTATAAGAAAAAGAGGGAAATTTCTATATATAGATTATAGAAAGATCATGGCTTTGTTCTGTCTTTTTGCCTTCCTGGTTTACGAGAGTGATATTCGTCCA